>CAZMSF010000012.1:0-38726 GCA_964568885.1 uncultured Gammaproteobacteria bacterium | reverse complement strand
TTGCTTCATCAGCTGTTTTTTTGTTAACTTGCATCAAAACTTCTTTTGGAGCTGCATCGACTAAGTCTTTTGCTTCCTTCAGTCCCAAAGTTGGGGCTAATTCTCGCAAAGTCTTAATAACGCCCAATTTATTTGCTCCGGCATTAGTGATGACGACATTAAAGATAGTCTGCTCTTCTGCTTCCTCGCCACCTGCTTCTCCTGCTGGGGCTGCTCCCATTGCTGGGGCTGCTGCCATCATAGGGGCTGCTGCTGTGACTCCGAATTTCTCTTCCAATGCTTTTACAAGCTCGGAAAGTTCGAGAACTGACATTTCTTCAATTGCTTTTAGTAAATCTTCTTGGTTCATTTTTGCCATAATATGTCGTCACCTCCTATCTTTTATGCGGATTTTCCTTTTTTCTCTTCAATTGCCTTTAACAACTGAGCGAGTTTCTGTATATTGAAATTTAGGTCGTATACAAGACTTGTTATCGGTGAATTCAAAAGTCCCAAGAGCTTTGCAATAAGTACCTCTTTTGGAGGGATGGTCGATAAAGCGGTAATTTTCCCCTCATCAATTAATGCGTTTTCAAAAATTCCGAATTTAATTACCGGAAGTTGATATTTTTTGTTGAAAGCAAGAATGGCTTTTGCTGTTGCGATTGGGTCTTCATATGCAAAAATTACTGCATGAGGACCCTTTAGCTGCTCTGTAGCATCAATTTTCTTATCGGTGAATGCAATATTAACGAGGGTATTTTTAAGCACGGCTGCTTCTGCTTTGGCTGTTGCCAAATCATGCCTGAATTCTTCAAGTTGAAGATGAGTAAGACCGGTATAGTCAACTAAAAAGACAGCCTGTGCACGTTCAAGCTTTTCTTTAATTTCTGCTAATGATTGTTGGTTTTTTAGATTTGGCATAGTAATTTTCCCAAAAAAAAACGTCTTTCCAAAAGACGTTGAAAACTGATGTTTTCCTCGGTGAGATTTCTGTCTGTCACACACTCACTGTCTTAGGATTTTTGTAGTTTAGCAAAAATGAACTCAAAAATCAAGCAAGCAAAACACTCTCCTAAACTACATCTATAATTCTAATTCTCGGCGTTAACCGAATATATACACCTTTTACCTCAACCTTCCTCTTCCCTCTCAGCATTTGTTTTATTTTCAAAACCGATTTTTTTATATCAATTTTGTGTTGTTTTTCCTCTACCGGATTTCCTGCGCAGTGCTCATGGCCATGAACAATAATACCTACGCTATTATGTTTTTCTACCGAAACCATTATCATTTTTTCAATTGAGTCATGCTCATTTTGATCGAGCTCATCATGGGCAAGCAACCCATCAAGACCGGCCTTTGTGACAGTATCAGGGAATTCGGCACCAAAAACCAATGCAGCATAGCTATTTACTGCATGCTGAACACGGCCGTCCATGCATCCGACTGAAGTAAAAAATGTTTCTCCGACTTGCGACATACAAATGATTATTATAATCCAACTCGGAAAATTTACAAGCGATACAGCTCTTGACTGGCTCATTCTATAGGATTAAATAACTACTTGTGATTGAATTTGGACGATTTGAACAAGCAGCACAAGACGCACCCGGAACCTCCTTTGGGGAGGCTATTGAAATAGGCCCGAGACCTTCTCTTTTGGGTGAGCGTGAAGGCATAAATGTCACAAAAGAAACTCTTTTAGCAGATAATCATAGCCCCGAAGCCCAACAAGGAATTGCTCTGTGGCGTGACACAAGAGAAAACCACAAGTTAATCGTAATTGATAAATGCAGCGATGCTCGTTCTTTTGAGGACGAACCTGAGACTAAAGTCATTCTCCCTTCGATTGCCGCAAGCGGGCCCGTAGAACCATTTGACAGAGTGTATCAAGACCCTAAAGTACAGGCTATTGTTACGGAATCACACTACTCAAGCAAGCTTGCCAAAAGAGGAGAAAACCCTCCAGGCTGCGGTGGGCGGGGAGGAAAGGCAGCTCAAAAGAATGGCGGACCAATAGAAGGAGATGTCCAGAAATTTATCAGAGATCACGTACCTCACGAGGACGTTGTAGTTAATTCACTTTACAGAGCAGGAAGACTCGCGGATATTACAAGAAAACCTGTTCTTGCAACAGCTCAGGACCATATCACCGGACAGCTCAAGCCTTTAGCATGGTTCAACGTAAATGCACGAGGAAATGTCGTTGGAGAATCAGCAATTCCATATCACCTTCTTTTTGAAGGTGGTTATGATCCACACAGGATATATGAAAACGGCGTTCCCGAGCTTCCCATCGAGGCATTGCCTGATGTTTTTGCGCAACTTGTGATGGACAACACGGCTCACTTGGAACAATTGAAGGAGAGATTCCCGGACTTCACGAAAGCGCAGGAAGTTCAGAATCCAAAGACACTTCTTCTTTCAACCAGTACAAAGCCTGCAAGAATCCGCTATCCCAAAATATTTGGATTGCCCGGTACTTTCTTTAGCCTCAGATTTGGAAGAGAACGCATCGACGGGGGAGATATTGTCGATCCTGCGAGTATGCATGAAGCCCTCAACCAGGCACATTTTGCGATACATAACAGTACGGCCAACCACGATACAGACAGAGATTTTGCCAGACTCAATACCGTACTTATCGAAACCTCGAATCTGGATACATCATTGGAATTAGCAGTTGAACTCGGTCAAAAACCGTGGATGCAGGAATGGATGCAACTTCCAAACCACAAAATATTGCTCGCAAGAACACGTGCAGGAGTAACAGATCACATAGAAGCCCTCACTTAATACGAAGCTTTCCCGCATCATTTATCACCATACCGTTAAGTTCAAGACGGGAAATAATTGTAAACAACTTCGAAATCGGCAGCGAAATTTTCTTTGATATTTCATCTATGCTCATTGGCTCATTTTGAAGATACTCAATTATTTTTCCTTCTGCACTGGTTAGGTTTTTCAATTTCAAAATTTCCCCCTTGATTCCACTGATATTAAATTCTTTTAAAACATCGTTCCCATCCGTGACAAGTTTTGCCCCCTGCTTGAGGAGTTTTAAACTTCCGTCAGACATCCTGCTTGTTATTGGTCCGGGAACTGCAAAGATTTTTTTGTTAAGTTTTAACCCCCACTCGGCTGTCACTAACGACCCGCTATCGGAAGCCGCTTCGGTTACTAATACTCCGTCAGACAACGCTGCAATAATTCTGTTTCGGGCTAGAAATGTTCCTTTTTGAGGGGAAAGTGACAACGGATATTCTGATAGAATAAGACCATCATTTTTCAGAATATCTTGATAAAGACTGTAATGTTCCGAAGGCCTACAGCAATCAACGCCGCACGCAAGAACCGCAATGGTTTTTCCTTTTTTAGCTACTGCAGTTCTATGTGCGGTTCCATCAACCCCCAATGCAAGCCCCGAAACTATAACTACCCCGTTTTCTACCAAACCGGAAACAATATTTTCTGTGGCGGTTCTTCCATAGGAGGTTATTTTCCTTGTTCCCACAACTCCAATCAATAATTTTTCAGAAAGTAATTCACCATTACCCTTGATAAAAAGCCCTATTGGCGGAGATTCCAATTTTTTAAGCACCTTCGGATACTTCTTATCAAGAACTGAAATAAAAGTAACACGCTTTTCTAAAAGTTCTTTCTCGTATTTTTCTTTTTCAAACTTTTTTCTGAACTCGTCAAAAGTCCTATACGTTTTTTGTATAATTCCAATTTTTTCGTATTCGTACTCGTCTGCCGCCCACGCTTTTTCAAGATTCTCGAAATGATTGAGAATGCTTTGGAATTTCTTTGGACCGATATTTGAAGCCGAGAAAGCCAATGCAAATGTATTCATATAGCACGAACTGCTTACTTTAATCATACATTGTTCAAGTCCTTTTTTTATTTCAGATTGCAAAAATACTTCTATCTTAATGGAAGGAGGTGCGTATGGTAGAAGTAATACACGAACACGAAAGTACAAGTGATAACGGCGGAAACAGTATGGGCGCAATGTTTGGCATACTTTTGGCTGTGGCTTTAATTTTGTTCCTCTTTTATTACTTTGGAAGAGGTTTGATAAATGGCGGAGGCACAACAACACCGTCGGTTAATATTCCTGATAGGGTTGATGTTAACGTCAACCGCAAGTAAAACTATTTACATTAAAAGCCGTTTATCTCTATGAGGCATCACAGCAAAAGCAACAGCATTCATCTAATGATTAACTTGCATTGCTTACTGTTTTTGCTGATAATTGAGCTATAGTGTTAGACGGCTTTTTCAAAAACAAACTGTTGGTATATATAGTTTCTGCTTTTGCATTTATTGTTGCATTTCTAATTTGGGCATTTCTGAGATTTTCATGATGGGAGGTGAATTATGCTTAACTTCAATTCAATTTTATTATTTTCTGAAAACCCTGAAGAATTAGGGAATTTCTACAAAAAGGTTTTTGAAATGGAACCCGGCTGGGCCGAAAGTGGATATATGGGATTTATGGTCGGAAGCGGTGCTGTTACAATCGGGCCGCATGACAAAGTGCATGGAAAAAGCCAAAATCCGGAGCGTATTCTCATTAATTTCGAAACAAAAGATGTTGAAGGGGAATTTAAGAGAATAAAGGAACTGGGAGCAAAAGTCATCGCCGAACCGTATCATCCGGGAGAAGATCCCAGTGGCATGCTTGCGACTTTTGAGGACCCTGACGGAAATTACTTCCAGCTCGCCACCCCTTGGGAGTCGATGAATTAAAACTCTCATTTTTTGTTGACAAACGGTAGCAGAATACCGAATACTTAGTGTGTGGAAGAAAACACCGCCGCCGTAAATCCAGTTACAATTAATTCACAGCAGTCCTCTCCTGCATCTGATGCTGGATCAGCACCACTCGGTACAAATCTCGAGAAACCAAAACCGAAATTTTCTATCGCGGCGATAATTGGAACTATTTTGTTTCTTTTGGTTGCAGGAGGTGCTGCCGCAAGCCTAACCGTTCTAAAACCACAACTAGAAAGACTTGTTTCCACACCTACTCCTACTCCAACAATTATTCAAACCCCTACTCCTACACCAGGTCCAACAGAAGACTGGAAGATCTTTACCGGTGATGGATTTAACTTTAATTATCCATCTTATGCCATAATCAATGAAACCGTAGGACAGATTTATATAAATAATAACAAGGTTAAGCCTTATTTTTCATTTCAAATAAATATTTCTGAAAATACAACCAGTTTAACATCCCTACAGGTACTTAATAATGAACTAGATCTTTTGAAAAAAAATAATCCAAACGCTGACAATTTAGCAGAATACCGGAAATCTACAATTAAAGATTATGAAAAAGGTGACATAAAAGGCTCCTACATGAGATGGGGACACGAGGGTGATTCGGTTTCAGACGCTATAGAAATTGTAACTGCAAATAACGGCAAAATCTTTATTTTCAAAATTGATGACGGAAATGGTTCAGTCACAAACGATCAACAAAAATTGCTAGATCAAATCCTCTCCACTTTTAAATTCACTGAAAATTCTGCTGAGAACCAACTATTAAAGGAAAAACAGGATTCCGAAACCCGTAACACTCTTGTTGAGTTTTCGAACGCAAATATAAGGTATTACACGACACATGCAGGTTTTCCCTGGAGCAGGACTGGTCCATGCCAATCAAGCGCAACGGCAACTCCTAACGCCACTTCGTTAAGTCAAATGGTCCCCTGTGTAAGCCTTTTAATTGAAGAGGGAGAATTGAAGGGCTCGTTTTTGTCGGCGAATGGTCAATCAATTTCAAAAATTTTTGTTAACTCTACCGAAAGCAAGCTAAATATTTGTTACAAACCTCAATCCATCAAGGAGCAACAGAAACCTGAAACAATTTACGATTCATTCGGCAAAGTGGACAGGAGTTGCACCTCGACCGATAATATGTGTTTTTGGTGTACCGGCATATAAATGAAAACTAGAAATAAAAAAATAGAGAAAAAAAAGGCAGCAAGAAAAAGAATTCGTATTCCCTTTGATTTTTTAATTATTGCCCTTCTTTTTCCTCTTTTCGCGTTAACAATTCTGTCTTTGAAAAAACCGGCAATACCACTAACAATTCCATCAGAAAAGATTGCGGAAACGAGATATTGGAAAACATACCAAAATAATGATTTCTTTTTTTCTTTTAAATATCCCGATTACATCCTCAGCAACTTTCATGTCGAAACGTTCAATGATACATATCAAAAAGTAAAGGGGATAGCGCACGCAAAGAAGGAAACAGAGAATGGAATCCCGACATATAATGTCTTTTTCGAAGCAAATGCGTGGAAATACAGCGGCACACTTGATGATTTTGTCAAAAAAGGGCCATTAAAAATTTCGGGTATGAAAACGCAGGAAATTATTCTTGGAGAAAATCACGGAGTAAGAATTACAAACACTGATTTGGAAAAACAGGAAGGGTATTTCTACTATAATATTTTTAAGAAAGATAATTACATTTATAACTTTGCGCTTTTGTCTGATGACAGAGTCCTTATTGATGCCAATAGCGGCCTGCTTGACAAAGTAATGTCGACTGCAAAATTTTTCCCTGCCCCTTAGTATCCTTTTTTCTCAAAATACATTTTCATGATATCCCTTGCAACAGGTGCAGCAACATCACTACCCTGTCCTGAATTTTCTGCCAATACGGTTATTGCAATTTCAGGATTGTAAAATGGTGCAAAAACCGTAAACCACGCGTGTGACTTTGCTTCGTATCCATGTGCCTCAGACGTTCCCGTTTTGCACCCCATCGTGACATGCACCATGTCCGCTCCCGCGGAGGCGTCTTTTACATAATCCAGCCCGTCCGGTATGAGATGTGGATTTTTTACTTTAAACCCGAAAAGTGGGTATCCTGTTCCTCCTGTCTCGCACGCCCCCTTCATTCCGTCTCTCACTATCCCGATATTTTTGGGAAGAACGAAATCCTTTTTCAGAATTTTAATGTCATCTTTTAAAAGATGGGGTTTGAAAAAAGTTCCTCCATTGGCAACCAATTGTGTATAACGGTTTACCTGCAACGGAGTTGTTTCTAAAAATCCCTGTCCAATACTCATATTTATTGTATCTCCCAGATACCATTGCTCCCCCACTTCCTCTTCTTTCCATTTCGGATTTGGAACAACTCCCTTCACTTCTCCGGGCAAGTCAATTCCCGTTTTCTCCCCAAGCCCTAATTCGTGTGCCCACAATGAAAGTGTATCGACTCCTGTTTTTCTCGCTGCATCATAAAAGAAAATATCATTCGAACGGACAATCGCACGCCTCACGTCAAGCATCCCTTCCTTTTTTCCATACTCCAGATACGCCCATGTTCCGAAATTACTTCCCCCAATTGAAAGAACACCGGTGTCTTCAAATTCCGTATCTTCTGTTATAGATTTAGATTGCAATGCAGCAATTGATGTAACAATTTTGAAAGTAGAACCGGGAGGATAAACCCCGGCAATGGCTCTGTCTAAAAGTGGAAATTTTTCTCCATCAAGTAAAATATCTTCTTTCTTCTTATAGTCTCCAACCGGTTCGTATGATGATTCACGGGTAAAAAGATTTGGGTCGAATGACGGTTTTGAAAAAAGTGCCAACACCGAACCGTCGCGAGGGTCTGAGACAACAACCGCTCCTCTTTCGATGTCCTTCATTGCACCAACCGCAGTCTTTTGGATATCTGCATCAAGAGTAGTGTTGAGAACCGCTCCCTGCTGAGCCTCCTGTTCTCCAAGAAGACGAATCTTTTCTCCTTTTGCGTTCACCTCGTACAGCTGTCTTCCATTTTGCCCGTGAAGAAATTTTTCGTATTGCTCTTCAAGTCCCATCCTTCCGGTAAAATCTGAAATGCCATAGTCTTTAAATTCCGGTAGCAATAATTCATCGGAATTTACCTGTCCCACATATCCCAAAACGTGTGCAAAAATGTCTTTGTAAACATAATCACGTTTGACAATCGCCAACACTCCTTCACCTTTTGTCACTTTCTTCAACGCCTCATCGCGGTTGAGCCATTCAACTTTATTATTTTTGAGAATTCCAAAAGCAGGAATGTTCCTTACCAATGCATTTCCGTTCCGGTCAAAAATAATGCCCCGGGGGGCAGGAATAAGGACGGTACGAATTCTATTTTCATCAGAAAGCCTCGAATAGTAGGAAGCACGTACTATCTGCAGTGTAAAAAGCCGCATTACCAAAAGGGCAAAAACAAGACACAAAATAAGAAGCGGCACCACCCGGTGATATCCCTGAAAGTTGGAATTCGAAAATCCTCTTCGCCTTTTTATACGCTCCTCAAATACGTGCTCCGAAAAAGCATGTCCTACACTGCCTTTTTTCATCCAAATAATATTCCTCTCTTTTTTAAAATATTAAGCAATATCGTTGTCAAAATAACCAGAGCAAAAAACATGATAAGAAGAGAAAGGGAATACGAGAGAAAGTAAACATAAGCAAAAGCCATTGCGCCGAGGATAACTGCTGCGACAACCAAGTCTTTAGAACCCGAATACTTCTCGTAAAGCAGAATGCAAAGCGCAGAGCCAAAAAGAAACAGAGGTGTCATGCCAAAATTTGTAACTCTTACCGCATCGATAATAAATCCCAAAATAAATATCCCTATATAACTCTGAATTTTTTTTACAAAAAGCAAAAGAACGGAAGCAATGAGAAACACAATTGGAAAATTTATAACGGTTGTTTCAAAAACTACGCCAAGAAAACTTATAATTACTATTGCGAGAAAATATTTTAGATTTGTCACATTTGAGAAATTACAAAAACATCAATCAATTTTGGGTATTCGATAACCGGCATTACTTCTGCACTTTGAAAAGGAGACGTTTCATTTTTTGAAATAGAGGTAATTTTACCAATAATAAGATCCGGAACAACTCCAATACCACTACTATCAACTTCTCCTTTTGTAACAATTATTCCATCCTTTTTTAACGTGTCGGTTATGACAACTCCGTCAAAAAGCAACAAGTCGCTTCGACCTAGAATTATTCCATTGGCATTTGTTTCGGGAAGCTTTGCCAATACTTTGAATTTTTCACTAAATGGTGTTGTTACTACCGAATAATTCTGACCGACTGTCACAATTTTTCCGACAAGGTATTTTCCAAAAATTACGGACATTCCCTCTTTTAATCCTTCTTTTTTCCCCGCATTGATAATAAATTGCGAAGGTATCTTGCCGTTCCCCTGAAATCCGATTATTTTTGCTGCAACAAGACTTTGAGTTGTTTCACCACTTGTAACAAATTGGCTCTTGAGCGCTTCGTTGTCACGCTTTAAAAGTTGGTAATCAACCATTTTTGCTTCCAGCTCCCGGTTCTTTTTCGTAAGTTCCGCTACCTTTTTATCAATATCTTTTTTCCCAACTGCATACAGAATACTCTTGGGAGCAGAAAAAACATTTTGGACAATGCCCTCAAAAAAAAGCACCGGAGGAGAATTTTTGTAAAAGAAAAGAAGTAGTGAAATAAAACTTAAAACAAGGATGGTGATAAGTATTTTTTTACGCTGGGATTTTACCGTGTTATTCATTGTACTTTTCGATACTCAACTGTACCAAAAATAAGCTCAAAGCTCAAGCTGTCGGATAGAAATAATAGGTGTTGGAAATGGGGCGCCCCGGAGAACCGGGGCGCGATGGTTGTGACTGTGGGTTGTCGTGTTGCTCGACGGTTCGTTTCAGGAAACGGTCACCGCCTTAGCGTGCTGGGCCCTTTCCTCCTCGATGGGGGGGAGCGCGTCGCGGCGACGGATGGCCTCGTCCAGTTCTCCGTAGAGCGAGACAAGCGGCTTGGTCCGCTCAACCGCATCCTCGATGAGTTCCAGGACTGCCACGTAGTAGGGCTCGGAAGGGTTCAGAAACCCGCGGGCGACCTTCTCAGGGGTCACGAGGACCACCTTTGGGTCGTCTCCTGCGCGCTCCTTGGTCCAGATGCCACGTGACGGGCCGATCTCCTCGAAGGTCTCGGGGGTTGGAACCGCATCGAGACGCCGTGAGCGATCTTCAAGTGCCCTCAGAACGATAGTCGGATCACACATGATGTGGCCTCTCCTCCAATGTTTACAGGGCAAGCGGGCGACCGAGGCCAGCCCGATTGCGGCGGGGTTTTGAACGCGTGATACGCGTCTGACAGAGTTCGCATTTTCCCTTCATCTTGTTGCCGGAAGTCGCTGTGGCAACAACAGCATGGCATGTGGGACACTCAACGGGCGTGTACTTTACCTCCTTCGCCATGAGTCAGTTCTCCGGCGGAGGGGTTGTTGGGCTGTCCGGGGGAGAGGTCCACACGGGCCCTCTTCTTGGGCTTCCCGGCAGAGGCCGGCCGCGAGACGGGTCGAATGGGTCTCTCGTTCCGGGCAGGAACGGGAGGATGGATGGACGCACCGGTGGGCGGGGCGGGGCGATGGTCATGGCCGATACCTATCGAGCTCGCGCTCGTGGCGCTGCCGATTCTCTTCGCGAGTCGCCTGTCCGGCCGATGCACCTTTGAAGTGCTCTTCATCGTAACCGACCGTTTCCGGCCGCGCTCTCCTTTCTTCCGTGCGTACCCGCGCGGATTCTCTCATATCATGTTCTTCCATGACTTGTCTCCATTCTGCGTTGGTGTTGCCTTACGGCACCCCGAAAACTACCATGTAATTTCAAGAGTGCCGAAAGGCAAAAATAAATTCACAGTCACTTGTCAATGTACATTTGGGCACAATACATCCAACGTGCTTGTGTTGGAGAGTGTAAGCAAATTAACAGATATTTTACTCTTTATCCTAAAATTGGGCAATAGAAAAAAATTGGAAGAAAAAATGTGGGAAATGACCCCCGGCTGCGTTTCTGCAGCCGGGGGCCGGTCGTTGCTTGATGTGCGTCGGCTTACTAGCCGATGTTGCTTGCGGCCTGGCCGCGGCGCGTGCTGGCAAGGCCAGCTGTCACGTAGGGCTGTTCGCCCTTGTCGTGCGCCCCCATGTCCTTACCCTCCGATGCTCCCATTCCGGGAGCAGGCTCGGAAGCGCGAGGCTCCTCGCCTGGCCGCTGCGGATTGCGCGCGTGGCTCGTTCGGATGAACCCCTGCATCGACGGGTCAAACCCGTAAAGCTCAAGGAGGGGATTGATGTCCCCTTCTTCGCGGGCCTTCAGGGCTCTCTCGAGCTCTTCTTTGGAGACGGTGCGGCCGCCCTTTCCGACGACTTCAATGACCACTCCGCGACCCAGCGAAGAGCTGAGGTCCGAGAAAAAGTCTCTCGAACTCACCTCGCCGGGCTCGTCCGTCTCCTCATGCGAGGAATGGTCGTGATGCGCACTGAACACGCTACCGATGAGCTCCCCCAAAAGGGAACTCAGGTCGCGCGCCCTGCGGGCGCTCTCACGCTCATTCTCGATGACGGGCCAGTACAGGCCCACCGTCCCCTTCGGGGCGGTGAGGCGGCCGAGCGGATGCTCGGGCACGAGCGAGAAGTCCCCGCCCGCGACCGCCATGGTGATGCACTGTTCGTCCCCGACGCGGTGGAGGAAGAACTCCTCCTCGTCCTCGGGAACCGGCGTAGTCAGGTCGTCCCTGACGACAGCATGCGCAAGCACCTTCTCGAGCACCTGCTCTTCGAAGAGTAGGGGCTCGCCCTTGATGGTCGCGGCAACCGCCGTGAGCATCGTAGACGCCAGTTCCCAGGTACCGCCGTCGAAACGGTAGTAGCCGAGGATCTGGGTGTGGCTGAGCGCGATGGTCAGCCTGTTCTTGGTGATGTCATCTGGCTTCTCGAGCCTGGTCACCGACTGGTGGCCGTGGATGAGCATGTGTACGACGACGACCTGCCCTTCGGGCAGCTTCAGGAAAGCGGGTTCTACCGCTTCCCAGCGAGACGTGGCGTTCTTGAGCGCCTTTGTGATAGCCTGAAGTACTGTGGTCACGGGGGTCTGCCTCTGCCGCATAGTATAGGTTGCGGCTTCCCACCAACTTAAATTAGCAGAAAGCCGCAAACTATATATATCAAGCAACTTGTTAATGAGCTTATGCCGGGTACTTCTGGCAAGCAAATGCCAAAAGGACGGCAAAAACGATATATTTTACCACAAAAAGAGGGAAAAATCAATAACTATAGGGTGATATTTTGGTCATGAGGAACAAAAGCGTGGGCAAGACGGTTCCTAGGATTATCCCAAACGGATTCTTATAAAGCAGAATAATTTTCCCGACCTCAGGTATAAAAGTGACAATTTTTCCGTATACACTTCTCTCTTGCACAAGGTCTTCATCCACACTATTATTGGCATCTCCTTTAGTCAGATAATATTTATTGCTTCCTATCATTGTCGTCCCGACAACTCTATGCGACACTACCCCTTTTCCTTTTAAAAAAGCGATAATCTCTCCCACCCTATATTCGGATTTTTTCATAGTATAGATAATGCTTCCGACAGGAATTGCGGGTTCCATAGAGCCTGTTGATATGACGAAAGATTTTGCATTCGGAAGCAATGAGGTTTTTGTAAGGAGTACATTAAATACAACAAATGGAAAAACAATGAGAGTAAATAAAAAGAATGAAAAATATAATGCACGGGCAGGCATATAACTTGGGGCAAGAGAAAATTCTTTATTTATTAAAAGATTATTGAGGATGTGTTGCAAGAAGACATACTGCAAAAAAAAGAAACAAACTATAACAATTGTGAAGAGCTACTCTTTCGGTGAAAGCTTTCGGTAGACATATGCAGCTGCAAGAGAGATAACCGGCCAAGCAATTATGAGACCAAAACCAAGTGCCAAAACGCCAAGAATTGTAACTCCAATAAAAGCAAGCCCCAGCCAGAACAGCTTCATTTTGACACCTTTTGTCAGTTTTCCGCTTTTCTTGAATGCCTCAATAGGACCCATTTTTTTGTCAATTATCAGATACGTTGTGTATTGATATTTAATACCCCAAATTATTCCCGGTACGATAAGGAGAATGAATCCTGCAACAGTAACAAGACCATAAAGAAGAGAACCCAGAAAATAATTCATAAGGAGATTGTAATGCTTATAAAGGTCGGCAACTTCGGGTTTTTTGTGGTCGACAAATTTAAGACTAATAACTATTACCCCAATGCTTGTTATCATTTGGATAAGCCAACCGATTATCGAAAAAACGAAGCTAGTTGCTGGCAAGTTCTCTCTGGACCAATCATGAAGCCAATTTGGAATCATGCCGACCACCATAACAATAACAAATGTCATGACCAAAAATTGCCAGTTTTTCTTAAAAGTCTTCCAGCCGTAGCTGAGTGATTCACTTATGGTAAACAAGTGACTTGCCATATATGTATTGTCTTAAAAGGTGAGCTCAAAGTCAAGAGGAAATGCTATTTCGGCACCGCAAAGACAAGAAGCCTCTTCCACGCTGTCCCTGGTGGCCAACAGGTTTGAAGAATAACCCTCTCCCCTTGTCCCAAATTGGCCGCAATAAAATGTGTGTCATCAGGGTCAACGATTTTCGTATCACTAACAATATAGTTGAATCTTTTGTTATTGAAAAACAAAACGACTTCATCACCTTTCTCCATTTTATTCAGGAGGTAAAAAACCGCGTTATATCTCCCAACATTCCAAAAATCATCAGTACTGTGTGCAAATAGATACGTCGTTCCATTGACTCCCGGAAATGCCGTTCCCTTTGCGTGCGCGATATTGTGAAGCAGAACATCAAGATATTCTTTTTCATTGTCGGGGTCAACATTTGCGACAATTTTTTCGTTCGCGCCGATTTTGGGAATGACAACAGAAAACATAGCATCCTGAGGATACAAAATCTCCTCCCGGGTTCCATTCAGGACCGAATTGAATAGACTTGGCTCCTCTTTTTGCACCTGATCTTGCTGGAGGATTTTACCGAACGCATCAGGCTCATTAGAGACAGTCTTTACCTCCCCTACTTTATAGTGCACTTGCAAAAATTTTGCGGTCTCGTAACGGATTTCAAAATAAAGGGCCGGTCCAAAAGTTGCCGCAACTCCAAAGATTGTAAAAAGGATGAGGAAGTTGCCTATGGTTCGGATGAGTAAAAACCAAATAATTTGGTTACGGCGCTTTTTCTTGTGATGGGATTTGGGAGGAATTGCCATTTGACTAATTGCCCTTTTTTTCTTCGATGAAAAATACTTCTTTCTCCGCAGTCCATGCAACAATTGCATCCTTTAAAGCGGCCGGAACAATATTCTCATTAATAAATTCGTCCATAGTGAACCAATAAAATGAAATGTGGTCCTCCTTTGCGGCCACTTCCACAATATCTATATCAACTTGAAAAACAAAACATACCTCGTGTTTTTTTTCTCCTTCTTGCTCAAACAAATTCTCAAATCCACCGATAAATTGAGACCGCACTGCTTTTGCTTCCATCTCCTCATAGAGTTCCCGTCTCAACGCCTCTTGCATCGATTCCCCAAATTCAACGTGCCCACCGGGGAGAAAATAATATCCTCGTCCGTTAGTCCGGCACACCAAAATTTTTCTGTTTTTGATAATAAGCGCTCTGACTATTAATTCTAATTGTTGGGACATACGAAAATTATACTTCATTTGAAATAATACTACCAAAAGTATTGACAGAAGTATCTTTCCCCACTACTATAAAAGCATGGAAGACAGGGAAGGCGTATCACTCGGAGGAAGGCTTCTTAAGCTGGGACTCATTGCGGGAGGTGCCACTTTGGCTGTTGCTGCTGCAAAAGCCGGACTCCTCTCCGATAGACCTGAAGATTACCAAATGCCAACCGGCAAGGCAAATGCTCTTGAAGTTCATCATGAACCGAATAAGTACGCGGGGAAACCGGTTGTAAATGGTGCTGCAATTGATAGGGACGGAAATGTTATTGAGATAAGTGGCTTGGGAGTAACTCCAAACAAAGAGGTCTTTGAACAAGGTTATGAAATTTCAACAGATTCCCCAATCCTTGCATTCGAAAGCCCTGATAGAAATTCAAAGCCAATTCCCGTTTCGGCTTTACAACCATATGGAATCGATATCCATCATCCGACCTATGCCGACCCTGTTTACGGCGAGGTATATGGTGACAGGAATGACCCAAATAATGTTTTAGGAAATGCTAAAGTCGACAGCGCAGGTACTCATGCCGGCGAGTATTGGAGAGTCAAAGGAAAAGATGCGCAAGGACACGAAACAACAGCATACATGGACGCAGCATCCGTACACGTCGTAGGTGAAAAACCCGTGATAAAAGTGACCGTCGGAAATTAATTCTTCCTTCTCTATTTTTTTTCTTTCAGATAGGTAGATACGTTCACAAAAATCAGGAACGTAAATGCAGTCAAAGACATTATTGGAATAGTCACGTATCCGAATCCCACAAATTGGTTGGTACTGCAGCTAACCGCTTCATCTCCACACTGCAAAACACTCGGGAATGCCTGAAGCAAAATGTGATATATCGCAATTAACGCTCCAATAAGAGATAAAGGAAGCAGATATTTTCGCACATTCACGTCACTTGTAAAAAGTGCAACTCCGGAAATTATTACCTGCGGATAAATAAAAATTCTTTGATACCAGCACAACTTGCACGGCAAATACCCCATTATATCCGAGAGAAAAAGGCTTCCGGCAGATGCTGCTGCCGTTATGAGAAAAATGAGAACTATGTAATTATTGGCAATGAGAGAAACAATTTTTTTTGAAGTCTTATCCTTTGGCTGAAATTTCCGGACTATTAATATTAGAGCAAGAAGAACAACCGCTATTTGTCCTAAGATGGTCAGGCTTGAAAAAATCCAAACCACTGTTTGAGAATACTGCTGCATATTATTGCTGTAAGGGAAGTTTGTCCGGAGCAGATGTCGGACTTATGGCGGGAGGATTATTGCCCGTCACCGTTTTTAATTCCGCATCAATAACCTTTTTGAATGCGTCAAGATTTGCCGGATTCTCAATCTTCTTTCCATTGATGAAAAATGACGGGGTTCCTGTTACCCCATTTTGAATTCCTTCATTTCGCTCATCATTAATAAGCGTTGTAATTGCCTTATCTTGCTGGTCTTTTTTGAATTGCTCAACGCTAAGACCTAATGCTTTTACGTACTCCTCAAACTTCCCCTGTGGGTCATCAAGCTCCGACCATTCCAACTGCTTCTCATACACCATGTCAACAAATTCAAAATATTTTCCTTGTTTTCCGGCTGCCTCAGCAGCAATCGCCGCTGCCATTGCGTTTCTATGAACTGTTGTCAGCGGATAATTCTTAAAAACTAATTTTAATTGTTCCGGGTAGGCTTTTAGGACATCCAAAACAAGCGGATGATACGCCTTACACGCTGGACACTGAAGGTCTCCATATTCAACCATTGTTATTGCTTGAGTCGCTTGACTGGCAGAGATTGAAGCATCCTTTCCCTCTTTTGTGAGCATTCTCGGGTGTCCGCTATTGCTGAATTTTACAGCACCATTTTCCGTTTGGGGTTTATTTTTGTTTTTGGCAACGACGATAATGCCGACAAAAAGTAATAGAAAAAGAGCGCTTACTATGGTAATCGCTATCCATTTTACCGTGTTATTCTTGTTCTCCAATGTGTGTGCTTGCATTTTTTCGAGCTTTCGAAGTTCTTTGAATTGTTTTTTTGTAAGTCCTTCGGCCATGTTTAATATGATATTCCATGAGGCATTTTTAGTCAATGAGTGTCGTCAAAGAAACTAACTGACGAACCGCTTTAACACCGATATTTTTTGAAGAAAAAATATTATTACAAAACAAATCCCAAACAGTACAATTGCCGATATTGTTCCATTGGGAAACGGGGAAATGGAGAAATGTAATTTCTGATATAAATACGGCCACACAAAAGCATGAATGAAATATATCCCCAATGTTGCACTACTAACAGAAGCTGCAATTTTCTCTACCCTGCCATCCTTTGCTTGCTGGTTCGCAAAGATTGAAAGGACGAAAGAGAAAATTCCAAATGACATCAGGACATTTCCGGGCGAAATGTAATCAAAGAGATACATTATCTGTTGCGATTGAAGGAAAACATTTTGAAAAACTTCGATGCATGACCAAGACAAACCCAAAAGAAAAACCAGAATAGATAACACTGGTGTGATTTTGCTTCGCACAGAAACCAGCATGTATCCGGAGATGAAATAGCCCAAAAAATTGACGACCTGCCTTACGAGTCCATTGTCAACCTGCCTGGGAAATGCCATCGAATTATGGTGGTAGGGCAACAAAGATACTACAACAAACCAAATTACAACCACATATGCCATTGTCCTAACCGACCCATTCTGAGCAAGTATTCGAATTGCAGGAGTCAGAATGTAAAGGCACACTATCAATGGTAAGAACCAGAAAGATTCCATTGTCCAAAAAAATACTCTAAAAAATGACAGGATGTCGTGGATACTTGAAAAATATTGTTTGTCGATAAAAAGAAAAATAGCCGACCAGAATATCCACGGAAAAAGTAGCCTCCCCAGTCTTTTTTTATAAAACACATCAGAGGATTCCTTTTTTCCCAAAAGCAATGCTCCACTCAGCATTACAAAAAGAGGGATGCAAGTTTTGACAACTGCAAAATAGAGAAAATAGACAAGCCCGTCGGTAGTAACAATTTCAGGCTGATAGGAAAGGTGCGTAGCAAGAACCAGAAAAATCGCAAGGATTCGAATGATATCTGCCCAGAGAAATCGGGTTTTCATTTGGGACTAGTTATAAGTCATGATGCCTAAAAAGTCCATATCCTTTGCTTCAGGAGTACAATGGATGATAAAATACGAACGAACTAGACCTCGTAGCCTTCAATGCGTTAGCATTGCGCTGAGGGATTGAGCAGTCCCGTCCTACGAGTGAGTTGCGCCGGCGTAGCTTAATGGATTGAGCAGCCCCGTCCTAAGGGGAAGACTGTGAGTTCGACTCTCACCGCTGGCGCAACACACTCGAGCGATGGGAAAGATTGGATTGTTGCTTTGCAACTGCAAAAGGTTGCAGAACGACTCCTCTCGAGGTCGCTTATCGGGGTGTGGTGCATCGGTAGCATGCGCGATTCGGGTTCGCGAGGCAGGGAGTTCAATTCTCCCCACCCCGACATATTAAAACAAACTATATTGACAACAAATTTCAACTGGTATACATTTGAAAAGTAATGGCAGCAGAAACTTTAAGTTTCCCAACATTTTCCCCCAACGAAAGAGTTATCGAAGCAAAACCCTTTGAAGTGATTAACCCACTCGAAACTGCTTGGAATGACATTTCTTTCATTCCAAGTGAACTAAAAGAAGGGACAGAAATCACCCCACTTGAGGTTTCACTCATGGGTCAGGGAGCATTCGGTGTTGAAACATATCAAAAATTAAAAGCTCAGGGACATCATATAGGTGTGGTATTCGCCCCGGAAGGTGAAAAAGATGCACTGCGAAAAGAGGTTCTAAAAGACCAAGAGGAAGGATATAATGTCAGACTTTACACGCTTACCGGCAAGAAAGAAGATTTGGCAACGCCTGAAGCAGCGGAAGCTTTTAACCAAAATTCACCGGACATTGGCGTTTTTGCAAGCATGACAACAATTGCACCGAAAGAAATATTTGACGGACCCAAGATGGGAACGCTTATTTATCACAATTCCCTTGTTCCGAAAGGACGTGGGGGCTCTGCTGTCGAAACCGCACTAAGCAATGGCGACACCGAAGGAGGAATCTCAATAATTCTTGCTGATGAAGGCACTGACACAGGAGATATAGTTCTACAGGCCTCGATGGAGTTCTATAAGAACGACACTCCTTTCTCTGTAAATGCTGACACCTACAAACTTGGTGTCCAAATGATGGTGGATAGTGTAGAACTTGCTGCAAGAGGAAAACTTGAACAAGTGAGAGTCCCGCAGGATAAAACGACGGATACACAAGATCCCTTCTTAGGTAAGCTTCCGGTCGATTGGACAAAAACTGCAGAAGAAGTTTATGATTTTATGCGCGGCCTTCTTAATAAAAAGCCATACGCAGTATTAAACCCTGACAAACCCCATAACATTTTTAGCATTGCCGGAGACGTTGCATGGCTTCCTGATAGAAATTATTATGGCGTCAAACCCGGAACAATAGTTGAGATAAGTGAGAAAGGCATGGTTGTGACTACCGGAGATGGAGGAGCGGTGAGAGTTGGAACCCTTCAAAAATCTCAGATATATAAGGGGAAAGAAACAGGCACAATTTACGAGACGAAAAAACCCGATAATATTGGCAAAAGAAAATCTGCAAAACAATTGGAGGAAGAGGAAGAACTTCAGGTCGGGCAGACATTTGTTATTCCTCAAGCTGCGTAATAGAGATTGAAATACAGTTCCTTTCATGGAAGAATTAAGAGTATGGATCCTCAAATATCCCAACCGCTGACTACCCCATCACCGCTTATACAACCGGCAAACACCGACAACAAACGGAAATTTATCATAATTGGAGCCCTGGTTTTTCTCGCGTTCATAATCGCACTTGTGGTTTTGTTACTCACCTCTCAAAAACAATCCAGAACTTCAACTACTACCCCGACACCAACCGGCACACCTTCCACTTCTTCTACTCAGACAAAACTTCCGGCCGAAACAAAACCCACTCTTGTCCCCTCAGTCAAATGGATTTCGTACACAAGCACGAAATTACAGTCGACATCATTCCCTTCGTATACCATCTCGTACCCCGAAACGTGGACAAGAGATGTTGAGAATGACGGGGTAACCGACAGCATAGTTCTTGTCAAAGGCGAGTATTCTATAAAAATATTCCAGGCTCCGGCCGAAGGAGGTTTGTGCGTTTTTGAGGACCCGCTTCCTACCGGCAATCCTTTCGTTCAGGACTTCCGCGGGAAAAAGTTTGTTGAAGTTGCAAACAGTGCGGGTGAGATGCGAAGAATTGCAAAACCCTCTCAAAATAGCTTCACCAATTACACATTTTGCATGAAGACAACTACCTCGAACGGCTCATACGGAATGCCGACCATCTTTGGATTTATAACTTATAGCGTACCGGACAATGAAGACAAAAATATGCTTGCCGAAATGGACCAAATCATACAAACGCTAAAAACTGCAAAGTAGCCTAGACTTCGAGAAGAACTTTCAATGGATAATGGTCGGAGACATCGACTTGCGGCATTTCTTTCTCAATGATTTGAAAATTGGGGCTTACAAATACTTGATCAACCGGTGAGTGAGCATAATTCCCGGGTTCTTTTTTGTGCTTCATGTTAAATGTGCTCTGAAGTGAATTTCCAAAAACACTCACAAGTCCTAATTTTTCGGAAATATTTGAAATAACCTTGGTATCCGGATCTACATTCGTATCTCCCGCCAAAATTACTTCTTCCTTCCCTTTTATTGCCTCGATGATTTTTTCTCCCATGATAAAACGGCTATCGGTGTCTCCACCATGATTGTCCCACACCCCATGCCAACTATATGCGTACATCTTTTTGTCATCAACCATAATTTCTGCCTCCAACATTCCTTCTGCAGCAAGCCTTGGGTCCGTATCTAAATCAAAATCGTATTCGGTAAATGGTAGATTAAAAAAAACAGTCTTGTAATTTGTGATGGGAAATTTCGAAAAAACGGCATTTCCCCAGGTAACCTGTACGCTTTTATCAAGAACTGTCGCACCAAATGCGTTGTAGGGAAGAAAGTCTGAGAACAAATTTTCAAATTCATTCATGGTCCTGTATCTTTTCTCAAGGGAAGGATTTTGCCCGTTATACACTTCCTGAATTGCCAATATGTCGGGTTTTTCATCGCGAATAAACTGGACAAGATTGTCCCAAATCATTCCACCGAATAATATGTTGATTGTCAAGAATTTCAAGCGCATGGCATCTATTATATACCCCTTCTACTGAGAAGAGTGGTCGGATATAACTTCTTTTACACTCAATTCGCCACGAAAAAAAGTTGCGAATTGAAGCAAGAAGAGTACACATTCATCCAGTTGACATTTGTAAGCCTCATGTGGTCATAATGTAAGTATCGTTTATGGAACCGACCCAACCAACCGACACAATCGGCACCCCCGCCACCTTCTGCCCCCCCGATTCAAAATCCGTTGAATACCGGGTCGATGGCGAGCCCTTTCAGACACGACACATTAAAGAAAATTATTATCACTTTTGGAGCATTATTTTTGTTGATTGTTATCGTAGTTGTCGGAGCAATGGCAGTGACTGTTTATACAAAAACCAAACTCCCAATTCTTTCGTCTCACAGAAAAGAACTTACCTTACTTTTCTACAAAATTCCTCTTATTCCGAAAAATCCGGAACAGATTTTGATAACCGCCGTCGATAAAAACACCCGTCTCAAAACGTACACTCCGGATTTTTCGCTTACCGCACAACTCAAAACAGCAGACGTCGAATTAGGCTCGATAGATTTGCAAGTCAAAGGACCGGTCGACATCACTGATGAGAAAAGTATTGCGTTCAGCATCGACGGGAAGGCCGCAGTCAATTTCGGCGGACATTCATATGAAGTCGATGGAAAAATTATTGAGAAAAACAAGGCAATATACGCAAAGCTGGACAAACTTCCGGCCGAGGTCATGAATTTGGGCACCTACATGGGTGTCGCTCCCCAAACGCTTACACCTCAAGAAGAAATAAAGCAAAATTTTGAGGAACTTTTCAAAAACTGGATAAAGTACGAATTCAAAAGCCTTCCAACCAAAGCCCGCGAAGAGCTTGAGAAAAATATCGAAAGCACCTCAATAACCAATAAAATCCGGGAAGAATCTGAAAATTTCCTGCTTAAGAGCAGCATTTTGCCGGAAGTGAAAAAATTAAAAGACGAAAAAATAGACGGAGTCGACACCTACCACCTACTTCTCAATCCTTCTAGAGAAAAAGTAAAGCAAATAATTCTCGAGTACATCAATCAACACAAAGATTTGCAGAAGAAAGAATATCGGGAAGCAACCGATGCTTTATCATCGAGCTTTGAACAATTACATCTGGAGGTTTGGGTTGGAAAAGACGATGCGATAGTGAGAAAAACAAGTCTTCAGACACAGATGGATTTGGGTTTTTTGCAGAAAATGATGTATCCAAGCTACTCACCTCCTATCAGAACCATCTCCGCACCGGCTCGCACTGTACAATATGCGCCGACTCCCGATTACTTTGGGCTTGGCGACCTTGGAAAGGCAAAACTTGCCTTCTCAACCGTTGTCGTTTTAACGAATGTCAATAAACCCGTCACTATAACTCCTCCGACAAAAACAGTGACAGTTGAGGAGTACATGAAATTGTTCCAGGATTCATTCCTGACAAAAGCTGCCCGTGAGCAGAAAGCCAAACAAGCGCTCCAAACTCAAGATATGAACGAAATAAGCAAAGCACTCACAATGTATTATGTAGAAAACAACCGCTACCCGGCCTCACTTACAGAGCTTTTGGGTAAATACATACAGCAAGGGAGTCCGGTCACACAACGGCTTGGGACATACAGCTACAGAAGAGGGAACAATCCGAATAAATACGTAGTGTATGTTCTAATCGTAGGGAAGTATGATAGCTCTTATTCGACTCCTTACTTCGGATTTACGAGCGGATACAATTATCCTCATCAGCTCACAACCTACGACTTCACAGAAATTAACCAATAGTTGGTATAATCTCCCCAATGGAAGGAATTTTTGCTGTTTATAAACCGCTCGGCATGACTTCTCATGACGTAGTCAATATTGTGAGAAAAAAAACCGGGGTAAAAAGAGTCGGACATGGAGGAACTCTTGATCCGCTTGCCGAAGGGGTGCTTGTTATTGCCGTTGGGCGTGAGAACACAAAACGCTTGGAAGAATTTGTGAAAGGAGAAAAAGAATATATAGCAACGGTTACTCTTGGACAAACGTCAACAACGGATGATGAAGAAGGTGAAAAACAAAATGTAAATTTAAAAATAATACCCACAAAAGATGATATTGAGAAAGTGAGTAAATTATTTATAGGAGATGTTATGCAAACACCCCCCATTTACTCATCGGTGAAAATTGCGGGAAAACCCTCCCACAGGCGGGTTAGAGCAGGTCAACAGGTTGAACTTTCTTCCCGCCCGGTCAAAATTCATTCTATCGAAATTCTTGAGTATACTTATCCCATTTTGAAACTAAAGGTAGCAACGGGACCAGGTGTCTACATCCGCTCGTTAGCTCGAGATATGGGAGAAAAACTTGGAACCGGCGGGTATCTTTCCCATCTCTTACGAAACCGTGTAGGAAATTTTACCCTAGAAATGGCTGAACCCCTTCCCCCGAATAGTATCTTGTAGTATAATGGTTGCAGGGAGGAATGCATATAGAATACGAAGAGCGGGGCTCAATGATCGATATAGTGAAAGATGAAGTAGCAAAAAAGCATATGATTTCTGGCGTTGAAACAAGTCTGGAAATAGAACTTGAACCCTCTCAACAGATGCCCCCCGATGATACTGCCGAACGCATAGTCACAAAAGAATATGAGCGAACACGACAGCCCAGCGGACCCCTCAATAGCACTCTTGGTGGATTGGACCAATAAGTTTAACGAACAATCCGCACTACTTCTCACCCCTGAGGCAAGGCAACTTAGTGACCTATCGGTAGCCTATGTAAATATGCGAAATCAAGTTCAAAATCCTGCATCGGAATTTGGTGAAGATACGATTAAACAATTTCATTCGACACTGGCCCAACATATCCCTGATTCCGGCCCCGGAAGATATTTTACCGGACCACGAAAAATTCTCCTCGATAAATCCTGGAGCTTTACGCCCTTTATCGAAGGGAAGGATAAACTTCCGGCAATGGAACAGCTAGGAAGTGATTATGGAAGGTATATGCAATATGGCGTTGCATCTCCGGAGGATGCACCTGAAGTAGTGCAAATGGCAACGGATATCATGACAAGAATTTGTCATATCCATCCCTTCTTTGATGGCAACGGAAGACTTTCAAGACTTCTGGCGGATAGCATTTTCCTGCGTGCCGGGATGCTTCAAGTGCCATATTGGACAAAACCCGAACTCAACCCATCCGAAAGGAAAAAATTCCTTCATGAGCTAGTAGTAAGCTCTGTCAAAGGGTATCCTGATGAATTGAACCGATTTTTAGCCCAAGAGCAGATTCGAGCAAATGAAGACGTTGCTGAGGCTCTTGAAGATGACCCACGAACTCAAGGTCTTCTCTCGGCCGGAGTTGAAGCACAAAGGCAGAAGAAATATATAAAGGTACTTAGACGATTTATTGACAATTTGGGGGTTGCTTCTTAACGCTCGTCGGCTCCGTACAAATGAGGAGAATCGGTCCTTTCCCAGCTGAAGATGTCACTGTCTGAAAAAAGAATCCCTAATTCCTTTTGGGCTGCTTCGGAAGACTCCGATGCATGAATGAGATTCATCTGGGTACTGATGGCAAAGTCTCCTCTGACCGTTCCCGGTTCTGCTTGACGTGCTTGGGTTATACCAATCATTTTTCTAACAACCGATGCAGCCTCAATTCCTTCCCACACCATAGCAACTATTGGATACGAAGTCATAAAAGCTTTAAGGGATGGGAAAAATGGTTTGTCTTTGTGATGAGCGTACCATTGGTCGATAACCTCATCGGTCATATTCATCATTTTAAGAGCCGATAATTTCAAACCCTTAACTTCAAATCTGTGAATGATTTCACCGATGAGCCCTCGCTGCACGCCGTCCGGCTTGATAAGAACTACTGTCTTTTCCATAACTAGTATCATAATTGAGAATAGGCTCAAAAGTCAATAGGAAATGAGGAATTTCTAGCTTTCCAGATTCCACCGAACCGAGCGCCCATGAGGAATAGACAATCCTCTGCTATTGAATGCATGGTGGATTATCCTTCTTACTCTATGGACAGACAGAGCGCGTTGAAAATCTTCTTCAAGTCTTTCCCGGACTTCCTCGGTCGTAAGTCCCGGATGTTGTTTGATAATAGAAATGACCTCATCAGAAGTTTCTTCAATGGGTTTTTGGTTGGCGTTTCTTGAGTGCTCTTTGGCTTTCCTCATGAAAGAAGCGACCATATTCGGACTTATCATTACGTTTGCGGCAAACACTCTCCCTTCCTCAAGCGTAACCGGATTGAGGTCAAGTAAGTTCTGAAAATCAACAACAACATCAAAGAGCAATTTGTTACTCTCCTCGTTCACAAGTATTTGTCCGGTGTTTTCGTCAAAAGTAAGAATTCCGGCTCTCCTTAAATCCTTAACATGGCGCCTGACTAGTGTCATATCCGTTTCCCCCATTTTTCCGGCAAGATCGGAAATTGAAATACCTTTGTCTCCGGAACTTAAAAGCTCGCGGAAGAGAAAAATCCGGCTTAAGGGGCTTCTTTTCTTTAATTCTTCTCCCTCATCAAGAGGCCTTGAGGTGGAAACCGTGCTGCCAAAAAGGTCGTATAGCGAAATGTCAGGGTGTTGGTGGGAAAGTTGCAGCATTTTTCCTGCAAACGCGGTTCCTATCGCATTTCCCCAAGGGGTTCTTATATATCCATATTTATTATCCTTCCTATCCATTACTTCCATCGCAACAAGTCCGACCGGCGCAAATGACTTCTGTAGATAATGGAATGGCCCCTCCTCTCCCATTTTCCATCCCTTCTGCGTGTTTCCTTGAGCGCGACGGACAGCTGTCACAATCTCTTGTCCATCATAAATGAGGCCAGGGCGCATCGCAAGAAAAGTAATTGCTTTTGCCTCATTATTTCCTAATGCCGCATACAACGAACCGAGTCTTTCCTCGGAAAATTCAACGGTCTCCACATCAGGACTTTGAAAACTTCCACCCTCTATTCCCATAGCCGAATTATATCAAAAAAAGCCTCAAAAATACACTATAGGTTATCTTTCTTATTCAAGTTTGGTATAATTAACCTGCATTTTAAAATTACTATGACATCTGAACGCACACGACCACAATTTGCAAAAGCCGCAGAATGGATAAACCCGCTTCTTGAGCGTGGCCGCAGGATTGAGGCTATAGACGAAAATGTCGCGTCAATACGTGAGTGGGTCACAACTGGAACGGGACATACTGACCGTTACGGTAACACTACGTACAAAAAACGGTTGCGAAGAGCACATCAAAACCAACGCTTCACATATGTTATGACTGCTACCAGTGAAAGCGACCCGGAAACAGTGGATATTCTTGAAAAGGCACTTTCAATTGGAGTTGCCATAGCGGAAATACCGGCAAACGGACGAAAGCATCTTGATGTTTCATTCAAATATGATGAGCCTATAGACCCAGAGGAAATTTCGCCTTTTGAACCGGCCCCGGAGCTTCAACTTTACTGCCACATATTTGCTCATGAAGCGTCAACCGGAACCGTTCTTGAAACTGAATGGAGAAGAATTCCTGAATTACTGCCCCACGAATTGAATATGGTATATGAGCTTACAAATACTGTTGCCGGATTTATTCCCCCACCTACTCCCGAGCAAACTCCATAATTTTTCTGTAGGTTGCCCTAACCCGAATGTGTAAATTATTGTGTCCTATGACATTAAGGGTAATTTTGTGCGTCCCTGGAAGCACACTTCCCGTAGGCACCATCTCATCAAATTTTGCTCTCACACAATATATTTTTTCAGGATTTAGAATAGTATATTTTGAAATCTTTTTTATGAGAGGAGAAACAGGTAAAAGCATACGTCCCGAATAAGAAAAAAATAAAACTAAAGCCATCCACGTTCCCCTAAAAGGCGCTCCTACCGGAACAAATTTGTCTACCCGCTTCCACCCATTATACTCCTGAAGATATACAAGAGAAGTCAGAGCACCCGATGAAATTCCAACCAGAGTAATATTTGTGAGATTATGTTTTTCAAGATATTGTGAAAGTGCCTGCGCCGAATCTTCAAAACTACCTTCCCGCAACGGAAAATTTACAAGATGTGCGTTGTAGCCCATGCTTTCAAGAAAATGTTTCCAATACACATGACGTATATTCATGGACAGCCACCTTTCGACAATGACAATCTTTTGACCTTCTCCGCGTCCTTTCAATTCGTGTTGCGAAACAAACATTGTAAGGACTGAAAGCACGGGGTCAAGAACAAGAAGGCTAATTTCGGAGAGTATCTGATAAAAAATGTACATCACATATTTATTCTAGCAACAAAAAAACATTTGATATACTGTAGGCATGGTAGAAGGTGGCGAAATACCACGAATTAAGAACCTGCAACCTGTCGGTGCCGAGCATGAGCTTGTAAATGCCCAAACCCTTGAGGGCGCATCAATGGACATCAAGACAAGAAGGGAGATGGTTCCTCTTTTCGAATATTTAAGTACGGAATATGCAAAACCTCGTGGTTTTGAGGGTGGTAATAAGGATCTCAATTCACATAAAGAAACGTTCATCGTTCGAGAGGGAGGTCAGATCAAATTAAAGGATCTCTCCGAACTTCAGGGAATGTTGCAACTGGCAGGTTTTAATGCGGACCTTTTGGGAGTGCAATCCATAGGAAACGCTAACCAAAATGTCAATGCCGTGGTCCAGGGAATAAATGAATCCGAACGCGCTACGACAGGTTTTGAAAGGCCAACGGTTTCGGAAGGACCACATATGATAATAGCCCCTTATGCCTATGATTCGAATGGAAAATTGCATGTTTTCCGGACAATCCAATACAGAACAGGGAGTGCAACCGTCGATACACCAAGAGGATTTATGGATTCAGAGACTTTGTCATCGGGAAAACATATCTATAAAGTTGAGGGTTCTGAGGGAAAGGTTCAAGAGAATTTAAAACGCATCATAAAAGAAGAAGGCGGCGAAAAATTTCTTGACATCCGTGCTGTCAACTTTCTGGGCGCACACGTGGTCAATAAAAGTTTTGTAACTTCACCATCAGCCCTTTTTGGAGTCGAAGTCGATTATGACACCTTTACAAAACTTAAGAATGTTTTATCGCCCCAGGAAGCCACCCGTAGACGAGAGCAACGAGAACATGAAGGATTAACTGACGTCATCATTGATATGACACCCGACCAGTACGTTCATTACAAAACGGACCCGACAATATCTAAAGATATGGCTGCAGACAGCGCAACCGACATTATCATGATGAAACATTTACTGGAAAATCAAAAAAGAGATGAATCGAATAGCAGTACTCAACCGAAAGCACAAGAGAAAAAACCACATAGGGGGATTTTAAGTTTCTTCAGGAGAAAAGCAGCCTAGAAACATTAATTCGTACTTATAAAAATAATTCAGAATTCAATTTTGGGGATGTTCTGAGGGCGGCTGAGAAGTCTCCTGAGCTTGAACCTGTGCTTCTTCTGCGAGTTTTGCCCTGGCTTGAGCAAGCTCTCTTTTTTCTGCTTCAATTCTATCTTTTTCTTTCATTCTCTCTTCTAAAGTGTCTCCACCTTCGGTGTTAGGATGTTGTAGATAATCAACCGTCTCGATTAATTTTTTTGCAATTGCCCGTGGTCCAAATATTTCGTGCCCTCCTTCGACCAATTTGAACGAATCGATTGGCACTTTATTCTCAGTTCTCTGGAGTTCCATTTTGATGTCTATAATTGCTTTTCTCTTCCTATTTGCCTCCTCTTCGCTGTCAGTTGGCAATATCTTTAATTCCTCCGGAATTTTCTCAATACCGTCTTCGCCGATAAGCTCCGGTCGGACACTGCTATTTGCTACCGCCTGACGCGCAATATTCTCGACCACTCTCTGAGTTGAATTCAGCTGGTCTTGAGCCCCTTGTATAATGCCCACTTTCAAACCCCGTGCCTTCAATAAATTCAAAACGTTATATTCATCAGCTCCCGCCATTGCCAACCCCTCTTTTGTCATCCTAAAAGGATGATGCAGCATAAATTCCTTAAAACTTTTTGCAACCCTTGGTTCTATCAGCCTGTCTTCATCCGTTTTTTCTCGTGCATTATTTCTTTTTGTTTCCTCTTGCTGGCGTTTAATAAGAGCAGGAAGACTATCCTTTCCCCCAAGTCCCATGGGGCTTACTAGGACAACCGAGGCTACTTTGTCCACCATATCGGGATTATTCTCAAGCATCGAGAGCAGAACCAAAGCGGACATTGATTGACCAACTAAATGCAATTTTTCGTTCCCACTTTGTTCTATCCATTTTTTGAGAAGTTCTCCTTGCCTATTTATCTCCTCAGAAGAATCTCCAACCCCCTCTACTCCTTTTCCACCACCCTTTATGTCAAATGGAACTACCCGCTGGCCAGCCTCGATTAGAGCCTGAGTAGTATTCCCTATCACATCTTGATTCATGGCCCATCCTGTCATCATGACCATTGGAATTTCCCCTTCGGGCCTCGGCATTTCGGGCGCAATATCACGAAAACTAACAGCTCCCAGCTTCCCAAACTCCATTGTTTGAAGGGGATATTTTTCTCCTAATGTCTCACTTGCATGAATTTCGGATTTGCTTGGGGCTTGTTCTACGGTGGGTTGTTCGGCTTTTGCTTCTCCATTATCCATAAAAAGAGTATATCACGGCTGTTCAAGCAACCTCAGCGCAAAAGGAATAAGAGGCACTACATTCGAATGATTTGTCTCGGCATAAAAACGGCTTTGGCCGGAACTAATTGCCAAATCGTTAAAGGGCGCGGCCGCTTCCGGAGGAGGAAAAAGAATATCCGATAACCCATGAATGCTGGCTACCCTCGTCCCAATTGAAGAAAGACGCTCACGCATTCCATTCATATCAAAATCGGTTATAGTTCTTGCCATTTCCACAATTTTTCTGACCCCGACATCGGCAGCGTTTTTTGTCCCCTCAAAAGAAAGCATCTCGCTATATTTTTTGATAAGTCCCCTCGCATCGTGCTCCTCATCGGGTGGGTTTAGGAGGACAAGCTGTTTTATTCTGGAATCCCTAAGCGCGGCAACAACCGAACTCATAGCTCCTAACGAATGGGAGATAATATCCACTTCTTCAAGACCCTTTAAATCAATGAGCTGGATGAGTCTTGCTACTTTTTCTTCCTCGGTACCTGTCGGAACTACGGAGATAACTCTTCCTTTCCCCTCAAGAACCAAACTTCTCAATGCTTCTTGATATTCGGATAATTTGGCATTCCAACCCGGGACAAAAAGTATTGGACGCCTTCTCTCAACCACCTCGGGGGAAATGTCACATTCATCGGCCTCTAACTCGGGATTGTATTTGTTTTCAGGAGAACTCATGCATTCATTTTAGCATGGGACATTATTTAAGAAGCTTTTCGAAGCGGTCGCGGTCCTCAAAATTTCCAATCACCGCTAACGACAGTAGTTTCGTATCCAGGTATTCGCGCGCTACCCTATGAACTTCTTCAAGCGTCACTTTTTCTATCTTTTCGATTATTTCGTGAGGATTATGAAGTTCATGCTGCAAAATTTCTTGCGAGGCATACATAATTGCCGCACTTCTTGTATCTTCAAGCTCCAAAACAAAATGTCCCTTCGTGTACTCTTTTGCTTTTTTCAGCTCATCTTCATCAATTTCTCCTTTTTCACTCACCTTTACATATTCTTCTGCGACAACTTTTATCGCCTCGTCAATTCTTTTCGGGTCCGCTCCCACATACGTTGCCAAATAACCGGCGTCGATGTAATGGTCTGAGGAAGTTCGTACATAATATGACAACCCCCGCCGTTCTCTTACCTCATAAAACAGCCTCGACGACATGCCTCCTCCCAAGATAGAAGCCAAAATCTCAAGTGGATATCTGTCTTTTTTGTCATGAATTCCCACAGTTCTGACACCTAATGCAAAATGCGCCTGCTCGGTTTTTTTATGTTTTATAGCGACTTCGTACTTATGTTGTTTTTCATGGACAGGCAAGAATTTCTTCACATCAAACCGAGGCACGTCGCCAAAGTATTTTTCGATTTCTTTATGCATCGACTCCACATGAACATTTCCGGCAACAACAACCGTCATATTGTGAGCGCTATACAGGCTTCCCATATAATCGACGAAGTCCTCCCGTTTTATGGAATTTATAATGTCAGGAGTACCTGCCGTATCCCACCCAAGAGGAGCGTCTCCATACAACAGCCTTTCATATACATCTCCGATATTCCTCATTGGGGTATCTTCATAAAGGTTGATTTCCTCGATTATGACACCTTTCTCCCGCTCAATTTCGGCAGGGTCTAAAAGAAGATTTTTTAACATGTCGGAGAGAACATCAAGACATAAATTGACATGAGTTGTTGCTGACTTTATGTAGTATCCCGTGTATTCCTTACCCGTAAAAGCGTTAAATTCCGCTCCAATTCCGTCAATTAACGCTGAGATTTCACGTGCAGAGGGTCTGTTGGTAGTGCCTTTGAAGGCCATGTGTTCTAAGAAATGGGAAATGCCGTTATTCTTCTTCTCTTCGTAACGGGAACCTGCACCATACATGACCAAAGTTGTTGCCGACTCTACTCCTGCAACAGGGACAACAATTACCCTCACACCATTGGAAAGGACGCTTCTGTGAAACCGCATACCCTCAATTAAAACACAGGGGTTGCCCTATTGCAACGAAAAATGTGAGGGGTATACTATCATTATCACCAAAACTTAATCCGCAGGCTGAGCTTGTGGTAGAGGTTTTGATGGTATTCATTGGGAACAACACTGCGGTAGGGGCACATCAGAACCAGGAGAGGCAACTTGAGCAAAACGAAAGAACCGTGGAGGAAGAACGCCTCCAAGAACCGGCGCATGGAGCGGAAGGCCCGACAAGGCCGGACGTCCGGGGGGTCCACAACAGGGATCCTCACCGCTTCAGTCTCTGGTAGGTTTGCGGCCACGAAGCTGCAACCTGCTGGGGTTTCTTCGTGAAAGCTACCCGGGCAGCTGCCCGGCAACGCGACGAAGCCCGAAAAGCCGCCAAGAAAAGGCGGCGAGATGAGGGCTTTAAGCTCAACAATCAGGACCGTGTCCCCGCCCAACGGCTGACGGTCTCCCAAGCGCAGGCGCGCTAGGCCCTAGTCCCGCAGTGTTTTACCGACCATTGGTCGGAAGGATATGCTCTGTCGGAGCATTTAAGCAGGTGCTATTCCTGCCCTTCACCCGCTTTGCCGGGAGTTAACTCAGAATCCATCTGAGTGTTTTGTAGGTTCCAAACCTTCACTCTCGGCATTTTTCTAATCATTTTTGTTACAATTACTCTTGTATGGAAGAGCACCAAAGCGTTCCGCCGGAAATAGCGGAGCTTCAGACAAAAAGTGCCCGCGTTGAGGGTATAATTGCAAAAAAACAAACAGTAGCCGCAACCATCGGAACTCCCGAGTTTCAAGGACCTGAAAGATATATTCCCCCGCCCCCGGAACATCCAAATTACCTCAAAGAGCTAGTCGCAACAACTCTCGCAAGCTCCCGTGTGAGGAATGTAATCGAACACCGATCATTACCTGCACTTGAACAAATACACCGCTCTTTGCAGGAAGAAATTACGCACAGACAACAATTACTTTCCGACGCGGCAGAATACACCATGAATCTTCATGAGCTAAGAGAGCTTGATAATAAAGGCGTTTTAACTAACCAAAGCGTGATAGGAATGGTCGAGGAAGCGTTAAGAAAAATTGATGAAGAGCTCCATTCACAACCCGTTCTGGCTCAACGAACTCCAGGGAATGCAAACATACCACCTGCCTTTTCTCCCGCTTCAAATCCGGAGACAGTAGCACGAGGAGTAGAAAGACCGGCAAGAGCTCCCGAGGCAATTGAAGAAGACAAGCTCTCGGTTCTTCGTCAGCTTGCCGACGGACTCCCCCTTCCTCAACTTCTCGATGAGTTAAGCAAGGACAGCGTCCGTCGGTTTACGGATGAACGAGCAGAACGGTTGCTCCATGGAATTTTTACAAAGCTGTACGGCAGAGTCACAAGAGGCGAGGCCGATGAGGAAGAAGTACGGACATGGCAAGACATAAGCGGCCGCGTGCCCTCCCTGGAAGCAATACAGATAAGAGATGACTTTAGAGACTATATGGCGCGATATTTCCATGCGGCAAGCCCTGCAGCACCCCGAGCAGAACGGCGCAAACCGGAACCTAGAGAGAAAAAGCCCATAGACCCAAGCGCACTTATTCATCAGGTTCTTGAAAGGGTTACCGGACGGGGAACAAAACTGAATATGAACCAACGATTCAACCCGCTACAAGTAAAGGAGGTTTTCGGCGCTCATAGGCAGAGAGATGAGATTGCAGTCGAAAAAGATCTTGTGCGACCAAAAAAAAGGGAAGGAAACGACTATCATGCATCCTACTCCCTTGTGGAAGCAATCCAAATGGCAGTCATTCCCCGTTATTCCGGCGCGACCAGAGATCAACTCGAAGAATTACCGATACTTATCGAATTGGAATTGGAAAAATGGGCGAAAGAACACCCTGAAGTGATCTCAGCAAAGTAATTACATCTTCTCAACAGTTTCAATTCCCAAGATGTGAAGACCGTTTTGGAGAACTTGACCCACCGCCTTGGTAAGAGCGAGACGGAATGCTTCGTTTTCGCTTCCGATGATTTTGTGTTTCTGATAGAAAAGATTGAATCTCTGGGCCAGCTCGAATAGATAGTTACAGAGAAGGTTAGGAGCAAATTCCTTGCTTGCCACCTCTAAATGATATGAGTACTGTGACAAGAACCTGAGAAGGTCATGCTCCTCCTTCTCAAGACTACCCAAGCTTTCATTTTGGCCGGTTGCTTCTATGACCTGTTGTTCTTTTGCTTTTCCCAAAACGCTTTGGGTCCTAACATAACTGTACTGAAGATATGGTCCGGAATTTCCCTCTAAAGAAATCGATTCCTCAAAAGAAAAATGGATATCACCGGGTATTGAAAACCGTAGCATCGAGTACTTGACCGCCCCCACCCCGACTTTTTCGGTGGTTATCTCGTCCATGTCAGGAAATTGCTCGCGAACCCTCTTTACTGCCTCATCCAAAAGCCAAGAGGCGGTTATCACGTCCCCGGTACGTGATGACATTTTTCCTTCTTTAAGCCGCACGTGTCCAAAAGTGTAATGTCTGGTTTTTGAAGCTAAATCCGGAGCGATGCGCTTTAAAGCAGCAAGCATAACCTGAAAATACTCTAGCTGCTCGTTCCCGGTCAAAATGACAGACTCATCACACTCCTCCTCTTCATTTTTAAGAATTGCTAAAGCCAAGTCTTTCCCTTCATATGTTGCATACTCTTGGGAAGTTAAAAAGACCCTCGTGTGAAGTCCGTCCTTCTCACCTTTATAGATTACTGCCCCGTCGTCTTTTTCAAAAACCCCATCCTCAATGTGGGACAGAACAACTTCCTTCCCTTTTTTTGCTGTAACAGACTCGAAATAGTACTTGTCATACCTGACTCCGATTCGGGAATATAACTCTTCAAAATGATCGAGACTTACTTTTCTTCCTTCCTCCCAAAGAGCATGCAAACTTTCATCGTCACTATATATTTTCTTGTTGATTTCAACAATTTCTTGTTTTACAGTCGGATTATTCTCAAACTCGGTTGCTCCTTCTACGTAAGACTGGGCTAATAACCTTACTTTTTCCTCTTCACTCAAACCTTCATCTAAAAATTGCTCTTCCCGTTTCAAAAGTCCCCACATTGCCTTAGCCACATGAAGCCCCACGTCCCCCTGATAATTTGCACGCAGAACCTGGTTGCCTTGGGATTCCAAAAGTTTTGAAAAACTTTCACCGATGCAGAAATTCCGCAGGTGTCCGATGTGAATTTCTTTGAATGGGTTGGGGTCGCCGAATTCGACGATAACTTTTTTCCTTTGAGACATTAAAATGTTCGTTTTATGAAAATCTAAATCTTTTTGGATATCTTTTTTGAGCACTGCTTTAAGATAGTCCTGACTTAAATAAAAGTTAATGAATCCCGGTCCTGCGACTTCGATTTTTCCTATGCATGGGTCTTGCATATTTTCGTAATCGGCAGCAATTTTTACTGCTGCCTCGCGGGGAGAATTAAAACCCATCTTTTTGAAATGTATGAGCGCAATATTTGAAGTAATATCTCCCTGGTTAGGATTTTGATTTACCGATACGTCAAACTCAAGTCCTTCACCCGATAACTGCCGGGCAATATGACCTAATTCGCTTCCAATTTCATGAACAATATGCATGTAAGTAGTATAGGTTATCCCTAACTTGAACTCAAGAAGATTATGAAGTGATGGCGGGGGCGGCTTATGGGCCGCCCCCTGGACCTGGTTGCTGTTTACGCGGTTGCAAACCGCACTGAGTGAACGCTGAGATCAAAGTAGACCTCCCCCGTTATGCCCATCGTCTGGGCGCTCTGGTGGGCGCTCTCGTCCTCAACGGGCTCGACGTGCAGGCCGTTGTAGGCATGCATCGAAACCTTGTCGCTTACGATGGCAACCTTGAGGGCGCGCTTCACTCCCTCCCCGGAAACGTATTGCTCCGAGAGCTCGATATTTCCGTCCTCGAGTAAGGTCGCCCCGAACCGGAACGGTCCATGCTCGATGAGAGCCTGGCGAAATCGTAGGTCAACTGCCCGCTGAGCGAGCCGCTGACTGTTGGTTTTGTCGGACAAGACACCCTCCCTGAATTCCGGTCGAATGTTTCTCTCACGCTATGCGTGGGGCTAATCGAGAACCGATGGTCCTCCGTGGTAGTAGTCGGTCTTCTCCCGCGTGAGCAGGATGAGGCCAATCGCGCCGGCCACCAACAGAACGAAGAGTTTCATCTCGTTTCCTCTCTTTTGAGGGTCGCATGTTTCTCTCCACCCGAAGGCGGAGGCTGTTTGATTATTTTCCGACGAGCGTCAGGCTCTTATCCGCTGTTCACATGACAGCCGAGACAACCTTGAACGCCACGAAGACAAGTGCGCGAAACGCTATGACCATCAGGCAAAAGCCTTCAGGACGCCGATGGCAACCAACCCAGCGAACTGGATCGGCAACCCTAGCGTGGACCGCTCTTTGAGCATGCCCACCATGAGGAGTGTACCTCCAACAACGTATGCGGCAATCAACATGTATACCTCTCCCGTTTTGTTGTCCATTACAGAAACGAGCTTTTTCATTTCCATAATGGACAACAAAAGTTGTATAGCAACCAAGTTATTAAAGAACGTTTGAAAACACCTAACAAAGCTATTTCATCAGGCTTTCAAAACCTGCAAATTATACCAAATCTTCGGGATCAATTACAATACTATGAGATTGTTAATAGGTTACGGTCTTTATTTCAGGGGCTAGTTGTGTGGTATATTTTCCAAGTACGTCTTTTGCGACAGGGTTTGTGACAAATTCTACCTGGGCTTCAATGCCAAGGTCCTTCATATGTTTAACAGTTTTTGGCCAATTCTCCTCCGAGATAACGTCAGTACCTAAAAGCTCTATCATTCGATTTATGTCTTGAACATCAAGACCGTTTATATCAAGCGGACCTTTTGGTTGGTGGAACCTATCTCTTCTTTTTTTAAGCTCGGCTAGTAGAACTTCACTGGCTGGCCTTTGCAATGGTGAATGGGATGAAAAAGAGATCGGAAGTTTGAGCGCACGATGCTCTTTTTTTGCACCAATTCTTATCAATTCTCCTACCGGCTCTTCCTCCCCACTAACAGTAATGTGCCTATCGGTATTTACATTCGAGACAACGATCACTTTACCAGGAAACATCTCTTGAACTTCTGCAACATAACCCCTAACTCTTTCCTCGGCTCCACCCACAGTACCTACGATTTGCGCCATTGCACCTTTTACGGTTTCGTTTACTTTTTGCGTTGCAAGAGATCGAATTCTAGACAATTGCACTGCATCTTCTATTTCCAAAACGCCTGAGGCTACTAGCATTGCGTATCTTCCTGCGCTAGATGCACCAAACATTGAAGGCTCAGGAAGCTGAGGATTTCTTTCCCTAAAAGTAGCGAATTTAGCGGCGGTTATCGCTGTCATTGCAGGTTGCGTTACGGGATTGTAATCTAATAACTCTTGAGGTCCTGCCATAGCAATATCGGAAACCCAAAAACCCAAAGCCTCGTTTGCCCTTTCCAATATTTCGCGTGCTGCGGGTGAATGTTCGAACTCGACAAGACCTGCTCCTACAGTTTGACTTCCCTGTGGAGGAAAAACGACAGCATACCTATCTGGGATAGGCTCAATATCGTATTTTATAATTCCTTGCTCTGCTGGAGCTGGCATATATTTTGAATATATTACAAACAAACCGACTCATAATCAACATTTCACTTCACTATTTACCGCTTGACTGGCTCAAACAGAGGGAATATTATTGCATTAAGGTCATGCAAGAAGTACTCCCTCACAATTGCGAGCCTATTCAAGTCTTGGAAAAAGACCCTGTGCCTGTCGCCCGAAAAGCGACCTATGATGCACGTCGTCTTCATCCTAACATAGACATCCTTCCGGAAGTGATATCCGCCGCTATTGATTTATCGTGTGCGGCCGATACGATAGCTCAAGCGCTCACAATCAACGCGGCACACAGAATAGCAAGTACAAAAGAGCGGGAATTGATGACAGTACAACTAGTCTAGACGAAGTCCCCGAAGAAATTCACGGAACTCACCATTAATTCCGGGGTGTTGGAGAGCAAATTCGACGATTGTTTTCATATATTCTATTTTGTTCCCTGTGTCATAATATTTTCCGTCTTTAATTTCATACGCCAGAACCCTTTTCCCATCACCCAACATAAGCTTTAGAGCATCGTTGTAGTAAAGCTCGTCACCCTCCCTGAGGTTATTAAGCGCCTGGTCGAGATATTCAAAAATGTCAGGGGTCAACAAAAATCCACTAACCGTTGCCAAATCGGAGGGGGCATTGTCCTTTCCGGGCTTTTCGATGATGGTCTTGGCGTCAATAAGTCCATCCTCTATCGCTTCTCCTCCGGCAAACCCATATCTATCATAATCCTCATCACTCTTTGCTTTAACGGAAGCCAAGACCGAACAGTTATATTTCTCATATACCTCAATCATCTGTTGGAAACGGGATTTCGGCTCTGCTTTTATAAAATCATCACTCCAAGTGTAAATGAATGGCTCATTTCCAATAATTGATTTTACATTCATAAGTGGAGTCCCATTCCCGTATGGACCTTTTTGTCTTACATAAATGAAATTCGCCATTGAAGCTATACGTTCTGCCTCTTCCAGGAATTTCATTTTTTTCTCCCCACCCATCCTTAAGTTCTCGACTAACTCCATAGAAGGTCTGTCGAAATGGTCCTCAATTGTCCTTTTGTGGGAACCCGTAACGATGATAATATCTTCGATGCCTGCATCAACCAGCTCTTCGACGATGTATTGCACTATTGGCTTGTCGACAATAGGAAGCATCTCTTTGGGCATTGCTTTTGTTTGGGGAAGGAACCGGGTTCCAAAACCGGCGGCAGGGATTACAGCTTTTCGGATCTTTGCCATAAATTTTTAACTAAATGCTAAACGCCAATATCTAAACGCTTTTAAATTGTAATTATTTGACGCACGATAGTCAATCACGTTTTATGCTTTACAAACAACTAAAACTCTTGTATAATTTGAGCTTATGTTCACCTTTATTAAGGAGGTAAGGACTGAGTTGGCAAAAGTTACTTGGCCTACCCGACCGGAAACAATTCGATTAACAATTATCGTAATTGCAATTTCAGTTGGCGTCGGACTCTACTTGGGGGGCTTAGACATGCTCTTCACCCAGCTCCTAAAACTGTTAGTTTCATAA
>CAZMSF010000011.1:0-39457 GCA_964568885.1 uncultured Gammaproteobacteria bacterium | reverse complement strand
CGGGGTGTGGTTTAACGGTAGAATGTACGGCTGGGGGTCGTGCGGCCAGGGTTCAATTCCCTGCACCCCGACATCGGTTTTATGTATTTCCTTACTAAATTGCTGACAAATAGGCATATTCGTCATGGCATTTCAACGAGTGAGAGTGGCAACATGTCCTTTGAATATGGAGAGAAGGATAAAGTTGTTGAGAATAGGAGGGCATTCTTAGATGAGATACGTATTCCTGTCGAACGGGCTGTGTTTTTAGACGTGCAGCATGGGAGCAAGATAATTCAGGCAACCAATAGCCTTGCCGGTGTTGGGTTTTATTCTCAAGAGACTGCCATCAAGGCAGATGGAATAGTCACCAACGAGAAGAATTTGGCGCTTATTGTTCTGACCGCTGATTGTATACCCGCCATATTCTACGATCCTGGAAATGACCTCTTGGGTCTTGCTCATATAAGCCGCCATAATACGCAGGCAGGGTTTGCTCAAGCTTTTGTTTCATTCCTCAAGAGAGAATTCGGCACAAATCTACAAGAATTAAAAGTATTTTTTGCCCCTGCAATACAAAAAGAGTCATATATTCTTCCGGAGTATCCTCAGGGATTTGATTTGACCGGTGAGAATGTAAATCAATTGCTCCTGAAGGGTATTGTTGAGGAGAATATATTCGTCGACCCGACCAATACTGCCCGCACATTTGAATTTTTTTCCCACTATCGTTCTGTGCGGGGAGGCGAGCGGGAAGGCCGCTTTGCAACTGTTGCAATGCTCGTTTGAACTGGACACTTCGAAGTGATAAACTAATTTTATGGACAATTCACACTTAACTAAAGGACATTGTGTGCCTTGTGAGGGAGGAACAAAACCCTTAGAAGAACAGGAAGTCGCAACCTACCTAACGCTTCTTAAAACACCGTGGCATGTTGAGGATGGGAAAAAGATCGAGAAAAAGTATAAATTCAAAGACTTTAAAGAGGCTATGATGTTTGTGAACAAGGTCGCTGATATAGCTGAAAGCGAAGGACATCATCCTGAAATTGAGATATCCTACAACAAAGTAGAAATTGAACTAACAACGCATGCTATCGGGGGTCTTTCAACCAACGATTTCATTCTCGCATCGAAAATAGAACTATTAGTATAGAGTCATTGCTTTACGGAATGCAATAATATGACTCATTGTTTTTCCCCTATTTTTTCTTCATAATAAAATCAGAGGGTTTTGCGCCCTTTTAGCTTCGTATGGAGAAACGTTTGAAGGTATTGATGTTCGGATGGGAGCTTCCTCCTTTCAACAGCGGTGGTCTGGGAGTTGCCTGTTATGGTCTTTCCAAGGCTATGTCAAAAAATGCAGACATCCTGTTTGTTTTACCGAGAAAAGTGGACGTAAGTGCCGATTTTGTTAAGTTGCTATTTGCCAATAACATTCGGGTAACAACAATTGATTCACCGTTAAAGCCCTACCTTACACCTGCAGGGTACAAATTGCTCGCTGAGGATGTAACGATATATGGGAGCAATCTTTTTGAAGAGGTGATGCGGTATGCGGTTGAAGCGAGAAAAATTGCTATGCAGGAGGAATTTGATGTAATTCATGCTCATGATTGGCTTTCCTTTCCGGCAGGAATTGCTGCAAAAGAAGTAAGCGGCAAACCTTTGGTTGTTCAGCTGCATTCGACAGAATACGATAGGTGTGGTGGTCTCAACCTCAATCAGGGAGTATATGACATTGAGAAAAAAGGAATGGAGCTCGCGGATAGGGTCATTGGCGTAAGCAACCTTACAAAGGCAATAATAAAAGAACATTATGGTATTCCCGATTCAAAAGTATTTACCGTTCATAACCGCATAAATGCTGACGAATATAATCAGGACGTAGAGGATAGAATTTTCCGGATAAAAAAGGATGGGAAGAAAGTCGTCTTATTTGCCGGAAGAATTACTCTTCAAAAGGGACCGGATTACTTCTTGCAGGCAGCTAAAAAAGTTCTTGATTACGAAAAGAATGTCCTATTCGTTATGGCCGGCAGTGGAGATATGGAATATAAGATTATGAGAGATGCGGCAGATATGGGGATTTCGGATAAATTCATATTTACAGGTTTTTTGCGGGGCAAAGAACTTTCGCATATTTTCAAAATGGCCGACATTTTTGTCATGCCATCGGTTTCCGAACCGTTCGGCATAGCGGCGCTCGAATCCATAGTGCACGGGACACCTGTGATATTATCAAAACAATCAGGGGTATCGGAGGTTGTTCAGAATGCATTAAAGGTGGATTTCTGGGACACAGATGAAATGGCAAACAAAATACTTTCGATACTGAAGCATGAGTCTCTGCATTCTGTTTTAAAAGAAAATGGGGAAAATGAGGTGAAGGTTTTCACCTGGGACACCGCAGCAGACGAATGCTTACGGATATATAGAGGGATGATTCACTGATATATGAATATTTGTATATATTTTCAAGTACACCAACCGTACAGAGTTAAAAAATACCGGGTTTTTGATATCGGCAATAATTCATCATATTTCAATGCGGATGATCAAACTGACCTTAACAACAGAAAGGTCTTTGAAAAGGTAGCAAATAAATGCTATCTTCCTGCTAATAAGATTTTTCTTGAACTACTTCAGAAAAATCCACAATTCAAAATCTCATACTCCCTCTCCGGTGTTTTTATGGAGCAGGCCGAGGAATTTATGCCCGAAGTTATAGAAAGTTTTCAAAAACTGGTTGCAACCGGAAGGGTCGAGATACTTGATGAAACCTATTATCATTCACTTTCTTTTCTTTATTCACGCGAAGAGTTCGAAAGTCAGATAAAGCTTCATAGGAAAAAAGTGGAAGAACTTTTCAATGTGACGCCTACTGTTTTCCGCAATACTGAGCTTATATATAACGACTACATCGGGCAAATCGTCGAAGGTCTGGGCTATAAGGGGATTCTAACTGAAGGTGCCGATAAAATTCTTGGCTGGCAAAGCCCGAACTATCTGTATAAGGCATATGGCACTCAAAATCTTAAATTACTTTTAAAAAATTACAAATTGTCCGACGATGTTGCTTTTAGATTTTCCGAAAAAACCTGGAAAGAACATCCATTAACTGTAGACAAGTATGTGCAATGGCTTAATATTCCACAGGGAGACGTCATCAATCTCTTTATGGATTATGAGACCTTCGGAGAGCATCAGTGGGAAGACAGCGGAATTTTCGAGTTTCTCAAGCATTTTCCGGGAGAGGTTTTGAAAAATCCACACAATGCTTTTATGACTCCATCCGAAGCTGTAGAGAAACTAAACACAGTCTCGGAGCTTTCGGTACCAAATTATATCTCATGGGCAGACACGGAAAGGGACCTTTCTGCGTGGATGTCAAACTCAATTCAGCATGATGCAATGCAAAAATTATTTCAGCTTGAGAAGAGGGTAATAGGAAGTTCTGACCCGGTTCTTATTCACGACTGGAGAAAGCTTACCACATCAGACCATTTTTATTATATGTGTACCAAATGGTTTTCGGACGGAGATGTTCACAAATATTTTAATCCGTATGAGACGCCATATGATGCTTTTATAACCTTCATGAATGTCCTTAAGGATTTGGAACTACGACTCTCCCAACTAGAGCAGCAGTATGATGGTGCTGCCGGCACTTCAAATTAATCATCATTATAGTATGCCTGATATTGTTCTTGGAAACGGAACTACCCTTATCGGTATTGATAGAAATGCCCAACTTCGGGATTTGTATTACCCATTTGTGGGATTGGAGAATCAAGTGGGCGGAAGTTATAGGCACAGGGTGGGGGTATGGGTAGATGGAAAACTTTCGTGGCTATCTGACGGGCAATGGAATTTTACCGTCTCTTCCGGGCACGAGACAATGTCAGGAGAAACCAAAGCTATCAATGAGGAAATTGGTATTGAGCTTTTTTTCGAGGATGTTTTATATAACGAAAGCAACATCTTTTTTAGACAGATAACGGTCAAGAATTTACGAGGTGAGACACGGCACATCAAGATATATTTTTCTCACGAGTTCGAGCTTTATGAATCCCGTCGTGGTGACACTGCATATTATTCGCCTCAAAAGAAAGCGATTATTCATTACAAGGGAAGAAGGGTGTTTTTTATTAATGCTTTGTGCGACGGGAAGAGTATTGATGATTATACGGTTGGGCTTTTTGGAATAGAGGGAAAAGAGGGAAGTTACCTTGATGCAGAGGACGGAAAATTATCACAGAACGCAATAGAACATGGCAAGGTCGATTCATTGATGGGAATGTACATAGATATTGACGGAAATAGCGAGAAGAAGATTGATTATTGGATAGCGATTGCCAAAACAATTCAGGAGGCGTCCGACCTTAATGATTACGTACTAGACCGAACCAGTTCATATCTGATGAAAACGGCTAAAGATTTCTGGCACGCATGGGTAAATGAGAGAAGTTTTAGTTTTTACCACTTAGATGATGGAATTATTGATCTTTTCAAGAAGTCTTTATTAATTTTGCGGGCACATGTTGATGACAACGGTTCTATTCTGGCATCCGGCGATTCGTCACTCCTCCAATACGGACGTGATACCTATGGGTATATGTGGCCAAGGGACGGAGCGCTTTCAGCAGTGGCTCTTGATAAAGCCGGGGACTATAATGTTTCAAAACGTTTTTTTGAATTTTGCAATGAGGTGATAACGAAGGACGGATATTTCATGCATAAATATAGGCCTGATAAGTCTTTGGGGAGTTCGTGGCATGCATGGGTAAGAAATGGAAGCATGCAGCTACCTATCCAAGAAGATGAAACTGCACTAGTTTTATACTCACTTTGGAAGCATTACGAATTCTCAAAAGATCTGGAATTTATTGAGTCAATTTATAACTCACTTATCAAAAAATCAGCTGATTTTATGGTTAGTTATATAGATAATTCTACCGGTCTTCCAAAGCCCAGCTATGACCTGTGGGAAGAGAAATTTGGAACATCAACATTCACCGCTTCATCGGTATTTGCAGCATTACATGCTGCCTCAAATTTTTCAAAACTCCTGGGTAAAGTCCAGCATGAGCAAAAATACGAAGAGGCAGCAGAAAAAATCAAAGAATCAATCTTAAAATACCTATGGAATGAAGAGAAGAAGATGTTCTATAAAATGGTAAATTTTGAAGACGGAGAGCCGATTTTTGATGATACCCTGGATTTTTCAAGCATTTACGGAATTTTTAGATTTAGAGTCCTTGATGTATTTGATCATAAAGTAACAGATTCGATACGAACGATGGAAGAACTAGCCAAAAAAATTCCTATTGGTGGCATGATGCGGTATGAGAATGATGTCTACCATGTTGGCAAGGAGCCGGTACCTGGAAATCCTTGGATTATTACGACATTGTGGTTAGCACAATATTATATTGTTGCGGCCCGAGAAGAGAAGGATTTTGATAAAGTGAAGGAATTGCTTTCGTGGGTTGTTGCGCATAAAGCATCTACAGGAGTTTTGCCGGAACAGTTAGATGCGATAACCGGTCAACATTTATCTGCTTCTCCATTGACATGGAGTCACTCAGAGTATGTAAGCACAATCATTAATTATTTGGAGAAACTCGAAGATTTGGAGATATATGAACAAGATGAAATAAAATCCGAGACAGAGTAGTTACCCTTTTCTTGCTATAGCTTTTTTTACCGCTTCCTTTATCGCATTTTTATCCATGCCGTATTTTGTTAGGAGTTCATCGATTTTTCCACTTTCACCAAAAGTGTTTTGGAGTCCAATAAATTCCTGAGGGGTTGGGCAATTTCTAGCCAGAATTTCGGAAATTGCACTTCCCAATCCACCATCGACTTGATGGTCTTCAACACTAATTACAGCTCCTGTCTCTTTTGCAAGTCCGATAACGGTTGCTTCATCCAAAGGTTTTATCGTATGCACGTTTACAACTTTTGTTTCTATCCCTTCTTCTTCCAATTCTTTTGCTGCTACAAGTGCGTGATACACCATGTATCCAGTTGCAAAAATTGCGGCTTGAGGGTGTTGCGATATCCAAAAAACTTGTGCTTTTCCGAATTCAAATGGTGTTTCTACCGTTGTCATTGTAGGAGTGTTGTCTCTTGTGAAGCGCAGATAGAATGGTCCGTAATTTTCTCCCGCATACATCGTTGCCTTTGCAGCTTGATGAGCGTCGCAAGGCACAATGACTCGCATTCTTGGCCACACTCTTGTTATAGCAATGTCTTCCGTCGCTTGATGAGTTGCGCCATCGGGCCCTGTCATGAGCCCCGCATGATGACCTGCGATTTTGACGTTTGCGTCGTTATAAATTGAGGTTGTCCGTAATTGTTCCCAATTTCTTCCTGGGGAAAAAGTTGCATACGATGATATAAATGCGAATTTTCCACTTACTCCAAAACCTGCCGCAATTGCTGCCATATTCTGTTCTGCAACACCCATCTCAAAAAATCGCTCGGGATATTTTTCCGCAAACTTATTCGCCTTGACACTTTCCGTGAGATCTGCAGAAAGCACAACCACATTTGGGTTAGTTTCTCCAAGCGCCATAAGCCCCTCACCGTATCCGGCACGCGTCGCCACTTTCTCAACAGCTTCATTAAATAGATTTTGATTTAAATTTAGATCATTATTTAACATAATAATTAGTTTGTTTTTTTTATCATCAGAATTACTTTTCAGGTATGTGTAATAAATATCACCTTAGAAAAAGTTACAACAATTGGTATGAATAAAAATTTAAAGTGGGACAGAATATATTTTGGGGCAACGAAAATAATGTGAGTTATAGAAGCGAAAAAAATCGAAACGAAAGCAAGTGGAGCCGGGAAAAATACTAACATTCCATAAATGTCATTATGTCTTGCTGAGGGATAAGTAAGAGCAGCACCAATGTAGCCATTCACGAATAATGGAACTGTAAGGATGCACAATAATAGAAAAAGCGGGATTGTTCTTGCATTATTTCTTCTATTAAGAATATTTTGTATCACTTTCGTCCAAATGAGAAAAAATAGTAGAATGCTCACAACAAAATAAATCAAAAATGTAACGCTATTAAGAATGAAATTTAATGGAATCTGCACACGTAAGGACCAGAGAAGAAAAGAAACGTTAAGTACTAGTAAGCTTACTAAGCCGGTAGCAATTGATTTATCAAGTAATTTATTCATGTTCAGATTGTATTTTTCCCTGCAAAGTTCTTAACTCGTCTAGTGCCAATTTCGCCTCTTTGTCATTTGGAGGTTTTCCATGCCACGTAAAATCATTCTCCATAAAGTCTACTCCTTTGCCCGGAATGGTGTGGGCAATAATGCATGTTGGTCTTTCGCGCACCGCGCGCGCGGTATTTATCGCATCTACAAACCCTCTTATGTTGTTTCCGTCAATCTCCAACACATTCCAGTTAAAGCTCTCGTATTTAAGTCTTAATGATTCGAGGGGCATAACGTCCTCGGTGTTGCCATCAATTTGAATGTTGTTTCTATCAATAATAAGTGTTAAATTGTCGAGTTTGTATTTTGGAGCAAGCATCGCTGCTTCCCATGTGTTCCCTTCTTGGTGTTCTCCATCGGATGCGATGCAATACACATGATAGGTCTTCTTGTCGAGTTTTGCCGAAAGTGCGATGCCAATCGACTGGGACAAGCCTTCTCCAAGGGGGCCTGATGTGGTTTCTACCCCTGGAAGCGCAGTTCTATGAGGATGTCCTTGCAAGCGGGAATTTATCTTTCTTAAAGATTTTAATTCTTCTATGGGAAAAAATCCTGCCTGAGCCATTGACACATACCTAATCGGACAGATGTGCCCGTTTGAAAGAATAAGTCTGTCTCTCTCTTCCCAGTCCGGATTTTGGGGGTTGTGGTTTAAGATATGAAAATAAAATGCCGTAAATATATCAGCCATACCTAGTGGTCCGGCAGAATGGCCGGAACCAGCTTCAAGTAGGGTTGAAATTAAAAGCTCCCGAGCTTCTACAGCCTTCTCTTCAAGCTCAAATAATTTATCTTCTGTTAATTCATCCATATGTCTTTAGGGTAATATATTTTTTGACGTTAAATCAATGATTTTAATTTTTTATTACCACTTCCACACAATTATAAGGTCAGCAACGTTTGAAGGAAGCCGGCCGGTCATAATAGCATCCCCTATTGTTTGAAAAAATGGATAGCTATCATTGTTATCTAAAAATTGTTTCGAGTCGATATTTTGTTCTGCAGTTTTTCTTTTTGTTTCCGAATCACAAAGCGCCCCCGCTGCTTCCGAATTATCCCAACCGTCCGAGTCGAAAAAAGTAACAAGCGTATTGTCAGGAACATCTTGAAGTGCAGATAAAACGGCTTCTTGATTGCGCCCTCCTTTACCATTTCCTTTGGCTGTGACTGTTGTTTCCCCACCGGCAAAAAGCATTCCGGGACCTTGCTGCTCGGAAAGAAGCTGTAGTGATGCATCTTTCGCTTCCCCTTGGAATTTGTCACTAAATATCCTCGTTTGAATGCCTTGCGAATCAGCTTTTTCTTTCATGGCATTTAGTGCTGTTAGATTGGAAAGGACAATATGATTTTGCACCTTCTCAAAATATTTATCGTCATGAGGGTTGTTGATAAAGACTTCGGGTGTAATATCGGGAATATTAAATCTATTAACAAGCTTCATTGCATCTTCTATGGTGGTATCGTCCTTTACTGTAGGACCGGATGCTATGTATGTAATGTCATTTCCCGGTACATCCGAGTAAATAAGTGTTGCAATTGTAGCCGGATACAAAATTTGTGCAAGTCCTCCTCCTTTGACGTCAGATAAGTGTTGACGAATTTTGTTCATTTCTATTATATTGGCTCCCGATTTCAATAAGGCTTTTTCAATTTCTATTTTCTGTTCGATGCTAACACTATGAGGGTGCTCTAGCATTGCACTTCCGCCGCCGCATACAACTACAAGTACCAAATCTTTTTCTGTCATTTTGGAAAAACGGTCCATTAATTTGAAAGTGAAGTCGACGTTTTGCTGGGAAACCACCGGATGTGTCCCTTCAGTAAATTTTATTGTTTTAAAATCCTCGCCTTGTGTGTCGATGACATACCCCTCACTAAGCTTTTCACCAAGCAAATCTTCAAGCAATTTTGAATTTTTTGCACTTCCTTTCCCAAAGCCTATGAGATAAACACGTTCAAAGTCAGCAAGGTTATAGGATGAATCAAGAATGCGAAGAACATTTCCTTCAAGCTTTACTGTGCTTCTGAAATTTTCCTCAGGTTGTATTGATGAGAGCCCTGCTTCAATTATTTCAAGAAGAGTCCTTCTTTGAGGAGTAATTGCAAGATCATCAAAATTATTAATCAACATATGGGCAGTAGAATAAGTTTACCGTTTTGAATAACAAATGTCTATGTTGTATAATATGTATCATCAAAGCGGTACTCGAGGAATATGATTACCAGAAGTTTTACAAAAACTTTTTTCACCTCGCCTATTCTAAATAGGTAGCTCCGCTTTGTCCTGAATCATGGACGACAAAACAAATTATAGAAAAAAATTAGAAGAAATCTCTCATATTACCTCAGAAGAGGCGAAGAGACTCCTCATGGATGAACTTCAAAACGATCTCAAGGCCGAAATGGCGAAAGAGATTAAGGAGTCGGAAGCAGAAACAAAAGCTATAGCTCATAAAAAAGCTCAGGAAATATTGGCTGATGCCATCAAGCACGGAGCTTTGGATTTTCTCCCGGAATATACTCTTTCAATAGTCAAGATAGAAGATGAAGATATGAAGGGTCGGATTATAGGAAAAGAGGGACGTAATATCCGTTCTTTTGAAAATGCTACCGGGGTGGACGTCGATCTTGAGGAAAGAGGAATTATCCGTCTTTCAAGTTTTGATCCTGTCAGGCGGGAAGTTGCAAGACGGGCATTGGAGCTTTTGATTAGAGACACGCGAATTCAGCCTGTGAGGATTGAGGAGGTTGTTGAACAACAACGACGTGAGGTCAACAAAATCCTCTTCGAAGAAGGGGAAAAACTTGCACACGCAGTCGACGCATACAATATTCATCCAGATCTTATACAGATGCTTGGACGATTTAAATTCAGAACTTCATTTGGTCAAAATTTAGTAGTTCATACACTTGAGGAGACCAAAATCGGCATGCAAATTGCTCATGAAATCGGTGCAAATATCGAAACCGTAAAACTTGGTTGTCTATTTCATGATATCGGAAAAATCGTGACCGAAAAGGAAGGAAGCCATGTTGATCTAGGCGTTGAGCTCTTGAATAAATATAAAATACCAAGAGAAATTGTAAATTGTGTTGCCGAGCATCATGAGGACAAGCCATTTTCGTCAATTGAGTCAATGATTGTCTCAACTGCCGATGCTATTTCGGGTGCCCGTCCCGGTGCCCGCCACGAGGACCTTCAGGATTACATGAAACGACTCCGGGATATGGAAGAGATAGCAAAACATTACGACGGAGTAGAAGACGCCTACGCTTTTGAAGCAGGGCGTGAAATTAGGGTAGTTGTCAATCCGGGAAAGCTTGATGATGTTGAAACAACAATACTGGCACGAAAAATTAAAGAAGAAATCGATAGAAAAGTAATTGTGCCGGGCGTTGTCAGGGTAACTGTTATCCGCGAATTCCGCGTTACCGAGCCGAAAGAGTGATTATTTCTTGTAAATATTTTTAATCCACCAGACTTTAATCCAGGGGAGAGTAAGTGTTGAAAGCAAAAATCCCATTGACGGAACAATTGCATTTATCCATGGATTTTCTACTTTAATCATATTCAAGAACACACCGACTGCAAGATAAGTAAATAGTATCAAGACGACTTTTCGAGAGAGACTTCCTTCCCACGCTTTATCCGCTTCAACTTTTCTATTCCTTGCTTCAATTTTTTCAATTCTTTGTTTAAGATCCATTATTTAATTGTATACAAAAACATCTATATTGACAAAGGTTTTTTTAAAATGTATTGTTAAATCAACACAAACAAAAAGGGGGTGATTGAGAATGTCCGTTACAAAAAAGGAACTCATTGAATTAGTAGCAAAAAAGGGAAATCTTACAAATAAGGCGGCAAAAGAAAGCGTGAAAGTGTTTTTGAATGGAATTCGCGACTCATTGAAAAGGGGAGAAAAAGTCGTAATCACCGGGTTTGGGACATTTAGTGTAAGAACCAGGAAGGCGCGAAAGGGGCGAAATCCAAAAACAGGAGCAGCCATAACGATTTCAGCAAGAAAAGCACCGGGTTTTACACCCGGAAAAAGTCTTAAAAAAGCAATCAAGTGATATAGCGTCGAGAAATTAGCGTTTATCGTTTAGTTTCGGTAAAATACGCTCATGCAAAAGATTGTTTGTATTGTTGGACCAACCGCAGCCGGAAAAACGAATCTGGCATTTCTATTGGCTCAAAAAAGTAATGGTGCTTTGGTAAGTGCGGATGCAGTTCAAGTCTTTAAAAAGCTCAATATCATTTCCGGTAAGGATATTCCTTCCGAAGCCAGTTACAAAAATCTGCCTCAATTATCGAAAGATGGATACGACTCAGGCTTTTATACTTATCATAACCTCCCTATTTTTTTACTGGATGTTGTAGAGCCAACCTCTTCCTTTTCCGTTTCAGAATTCCGGGAGTTAGCAGAAAATACAATCGACTATATATCAGACAGAAAAATGCTTCCTATTATTGTTGGGGGAACAGGATTGTACGTCAACGCAATTCTAAACGGTATCGATTCATTGTCTGTAAAGCCTGATTTTAAGCTCAGAGCAGAGTTGTCGAATTTAACAGTTTCGGAATTACAAAAAAATCTCGAAAGCTTGGATAAGAAGAAACTGGCCTCAATGAATAAGTCGGATGTAAATAATAAAAGGAGGCTTATTAGAGCGATAGAAATTTCGAGAGTTACGGATAATGAATCAAAAGTTATGAAAAAAAATAATTATGAAAGTTTGACGATTGGGTTATATTGCGATAAGGAAGCTTTAAAAAAAAGAATTGATGAAAGGGTTGATGGCCGCTTGAAAAGCGGGGCCTTGGAAGAAGCAAAGCATTTGTTTCAAAACTACAACAATTTAGCTCAACAAGTCAAAGACGCAAATGGGTACAAGCAACTATTTCACTATTTGCAAGGAAAAGTGAGTTGGGATGAGGCATTGTACCGTTGGAAAATCTCCGAGTATCATCATGCCAAAAATCAAATGACGTGGTTTCGAAAATACGGTAATGTAGAATGGTTTGATATTGAGGATAAGAATTTTAGGGATGTTGTTGAGAATAGGATAAGTTATTTTTTATCATCCGAAACAAAATAAATATCGTAGGGCAGTAGTTCGCATAAACGTGCTGTAAGTAATAAATTTATCCTAGGAAGATAGTAAGCCGGATTCTGTTTCAAACCGTCATCTATCTAGTGCTCTCAAACCTCGATGTTATGGGTAACGCTCCCCATCGATCGGAGATTGCAGCAAGTGGGATTGCCCGTTTCACTCTCACTCGTCTCTGTTGCTCTCAGAAAAGGTTGTTTCCTTTTCTGTCCTAAAAACCACATGTGAGCAAAGTTTTTAGTCACCAGCCATTTCTGGTCGGAATTTACATTCCATCCCTCGCGTTAATGCTGTCCGGACTTTCCTCCATGTTTGTTTGACCAAACACAGCGACAGTTCTTCTTCCTAGGACAAGTATATTATACATTAGCAGGGGGAAATTAACAACCTATAGTTATTATTAGCTTGCGACTGAGCAGAGCATTTTGTACTCGCAGCTTCCACATAGGATATTTTTATTGCATAAAAAATTGCTATTTTCGATTTGTTCTACCTTGCTCATTATTTTTTCTTCGACTCCCGAAAGGTCTTCCGTTGTTACCGTTTCCGTCCATTTTTCACCTGATTCTATATAAAAGAGGGTAAGTTTTATATTACTTAAATCCTTCTTAAATACTGGATTATTGATTTTTGACGCTGCTAAGGCGTACAGACATAGCTGAAATTTATAAGAGGATTTTTGACTTGAATTTATCGCGCCCGTTTTGTAATCAATGATTTCTATGCTTCCGTCAGGTAGCTCGTCAACCCTGTCCATCGTGCCTATAACCCGCAATCTGTTTTTTAGGTGAAAAGTAAATGGAAGTTCGATTTCGAGTGGAATATGTTTTGGGTCGAAGTTTTTTAAGAAATAATCCCACACAATTTTTTCAGCTCGCTTCTTCGCCTCTCTTTCATGTCCTTTGTCTTGATACCCTTCGGATGTCCAATACTTGTTAAGAATATCAAGGAGATCATTGACTGTTATTTTTGCATTCTGTCTGATTTTATTTTTTTGGATTGTTTTATAAAATTCACTCAGTGTCTTGTGAAGAGCAACACCGAATGTTTGGGCGCTTGATGGGGCGGTTGGAATACCTAAAATATACCGTGCTTTATAGTGGAGCGGACAGATATCAAATGCCTGCATTTGAGAATAAGAAATAGATTTTATCTCAGGCTTTATTCCCTCTCTTGCTTCCTCTTCCTTCTCCTTAAATTCTTCTGCCAGGTTAAGAAGTGTGGGTTGGAATGACGTTGACTCTTTCGGCGTCTCAAGTTTCAAATGGGGAAGCGCTTCAAAAACGAAAGGTGATAGCTTTTTTTCACGTTTTCCTTCTCCGTAGTATTTGGCGCCTGTTATAAAAAGTCTGTCACGTGCTCTTGTCATTGCAACGTAAAAAAGCCGTCTTTCCTCCTGGAGATGATAATTAGGAGGAATAATGTCAATTTCATTCCTGTTTGTTACCGTTTTTACGCTGCTCTCGGTCTTCAATAATTTATTGGGTACGGGGATTTTTTCGCGTCTTTCCCGTCCTGGAAATCTATCATTAACAACATTTACAATAAATACAACGGGAAATTCGAGTCCTTTACTCGAGTGGACAGTAAGTATATTGACAGCATTATAATCCTTCACATCAATGTCCGAGATGTTTGGACTTTCACCGATTTGCGACATAAGATCAATCCATTCGACTACTGCGTATACTCCGGAATTTTCCTGCTGGTATTCGAACGATTTTAGACGGTCAAAAAACTTTGCAATATTAAGTGCTTTTCTCTCGTCTTTTTGTGTATTAAAATCCAAGAGCTGTTGATAAATGCCTGTGTCCTCCAAGAAATAATACAAGATTTGTCCCGCCGAATTCTTCTTTATAAGTTCTAAGTGTCTTACAATAGTTTGGTAAATCATTTTTATCACCTCTTTCGCATTATCCGAAATGTATGTTTCATCCATGTAATTTAGAGTTTCAAAAAGTGTAAGGTTTCTTCTTTTCGAAAGGCTAAGAAGGTAATTCAAATCACGTTCGGAGATTCCAAACGCCTCCATAGACAAAACCCGGAATAATGAAACAGTATCGGTAAGGTCAGCCAGGACCTTTAAATATGCAATCAAGTCTTTTACCTCTTCTTGATGAAATAACTGGCCCGGTCCCAAAAATTGAAACGGTATTTTTCTTCTTTGCAGATATGATGAAATGGGATGGGCATGATTGTTGGCTCTTACCAGTATCGCAAAATCGCGGTAATTGTATTCTTTTGTATCTACCAAATCCTGAATTTTTTGTCCTATTTTTTCTGCTTCCTCATCGAGTCTATTTTCAAAAATAACCTCAATGGGTTTTCCCTTAACACTTCTTTGTGAAATCAATTTTTTTGATATCTTTTCGGCAATCTCAAGCCGGTTGGGGTTGTTGTGTTGTATCATTTCATATGAACTATCAAGTATTGTTTGAGTCGAACGATAATTTTTTGTTAAAGTAACGATTCTGGCTTTTTTGAAATTTTGCTTGAACTGCATGACATTAGATAAGGCTGCACCACGCCAACGGTAAATAGCCTGGTCATCATCGGCAACGACAGTGATATTCTTTTTGTCTCCGGAAAGCATAATTGCCAATTCGTTTTGGGCATAGTTTGTGTCTTGAAATTCGTCTACCAAAATAAATTTGAATTTTTCCTGATACTTATTGAGTATGTGTTTCCGTTCTCGAAAAAGAGATAACGTGTTTGTTATTAAATCGCTAAAATTCATTACACCTTCGGAAGTTTTTATTTTTTCAAATTCCTCGTATACCCGCGATAACTCTTCTAATTGTTCATGAGTCAATTCTTCGTCATCAACTTTCGCCCCGTCCTGAAGTTTTTTGACAAAATTAATATAGTCATACGGTGTTATGTCTTCATCTTTAAGACGGGAAAAATGATTAAGCAGAGCCTCCATAAATTTTGTTGGATTTCCTAATGGGCGATAGTAATTAAGGTTTAATTTGAAGAGACTCTTTCTCAAAAGCAATATGCTCTCTGATTCTGAGATAAGGCGGAAGGATGGGGTGAGTCCAATATTAAGGGCTTCTTGTTTTAATACCATGTCACAAAAAGCATGAAATGTCGAAATCCACATTTCCGTATATCCGTATGGCAAGAGTTTGTCGACCCTATCTTCCATTTCTTTTGCTGCCTTTTCGGTAAAAGTAAGAGCCAAAATTTCATCGGGTCTAACACCCTTTTTTGATATGAGATATCGAATGCGCTGTGTAATAACGGTTGTCTTTCCTGTTCCCGCACCTGCCACAATCAAAAGAGGTCCCTGCCCATGCTCGACTGCAATTTTTTGTTCGGGGTTTAATTTTCTGTCCAAGTGTGCCCCCATTGTAGCACATTTCCAACTTGAAATTTGAGGCTAAATGGTATTAAATAGTAATATGTCTGATAACGAAACATCATTCCATTTGCCCTTTTTCAAAAAGGAACAACTTACAAAAGATACCTTCACTTTTTATTTCAAAAGAACTGGTGAGGAGCGCGATTTTGTTCCCGGTCAGTATTATGAAATGAAACTTAATATTAAAAGTCCTGATGAGAGGGGAGACAGCAGAGTGTTTACGATTAGCTCAAGCCCTACCGATAAAGAATTTATTACCATTACAACAAGGATTATCCAAAGCAGTTTTAAAATGGAACTAAATGATCTTCGAGAGGGTGAAGTGGTACAGTTTAACGGACCTTGGGATGATCTGAATTTTGATGAAAAAGACGAGTCCCCTCATGTCTTCCTCGCCGGTGGCATAGGAATTACACCCTATCATTCAATCGTGAATTATTGCATGGACAAAAATATTAAAACACCGATGATTTTATTTGTCTCATGGAAAACCAAAGACGAAATGATATTTGATGACTTTTTTCGAAATGCAAATAATCATTTGGAAAACTTTGCGTACGTACCGACATTAACAGAAGGGGAGGGGTTAAATACCGGAAATTGGGATGGCGAACAGGGAAGAATTAATGAGGAAATGCTACAAAAATATATATCGGAAATCTCAATATCAAAATATTTCATTTCGGGACCTCCTGCTATGATAAAAGCGCTGAGAGAAACGGTCGAGGGGATGAACGTTCCGAAAGAAAAGATAATCGCAGAAGAATTTGAAGGATATTAAAAAGTTAATTTTCAATTTTTTTTACTTCGTTTTCTTCAACTTCTCCGAATTGATTTGTAGTTTCTATCTGTTGTCCTAGTTTCGAAAACCCCTGATTTACTTGGTTCATCATATTGTAGGAATTATTCACATGTCGCTGGAGTGTATCCAGAGTCTCCCCGACTTTTGAATATTCTTTCTGTATGGAGCGGAGACTTGATAGAATTTTGTGCGCTTGCTGCGAAATCTTTTGTCCCTCAAATCCTACGAGAATTGACCGCAAAAATGCATAAAATGTCATCGGGCTCACCGGCAAAACGCGTTTTTTAGATGAGTATTCATACAGGGTTGGATTGTTCACGATTTCATAATAGACAGATTCCGAAGGGATATACATTAAAGCAAAATCGATTGTTCCTTCATGGGTGAGAATGTATTTAGAGGAAATGGAATCGATGTGATGCTTAACATCATTCACAAATTCTTTTTCAACAATCTTTTTTTCTTTTTCATCAATATCACTATTTAATTTTCTAAAATTTTCCATAGGAAATTTACTATCAATTGGAATAATTCCTGCCTCTGTTTTTATTGCTGCGTCAACAATACTTCCTGATTTAAAACTATACTGTAAATAAAAGCTTTGCTTTGGAAGCATTTGGGATAACAATTCTTTTAAGACTTGTTCTCCAATATTTCCTCGTAATTTTGGACTCTGTAAAAAATCCTGCAGACTTTTCATGCTCCGGCCTATCTCGGACATTTCGCCAATATTTTTTTGAACACCCGAAATTACTTCGGCAGCTTTGTCCAGTCTTTGATTGAGTTGGTGGGTATTTTCCTGAAGAGTTTTGTTAACCGTTTGGTTATTTATCTCCAAAGTTTTTTGCATTGATTTTAACCATTCGACAAGGGTGGCATCGGTGCTTGAATTCTGCTTCTTGTTCAAAAAAAATAAAACTATACCAAATCCGAGGATTAAAATTGCAGATATGATGAGCAGGTCTATATTCACAGTGAGCAATATTTTACCATATAATATCAACACTATGCGTGAGCCACGATGCATCCGTTACTTCTCCAATAAGGAAAGGGCAGTGTCGGCCTGTAATTTATTGTTGCGAGCGGGATTTGATGCACACATGAAAGAACAAACCATCGGTTCGGTAACTATGGATAAAGATGGTTTACCTTTAAAATACAAGCTATACGTTGAGAGGGCTGATATCAATAAAATTGCAAAACTCTTGGCAACAAGGCTCAGGAAGTGATTTGCTCTATTACCTCATATAATACAATACCAAGACTTACCATGACATTTAGAGATTTATTTATTCCGAGTTGTGGAAGCTGGACTATTTGTTCGCAAAGGTCCAAGACCTCGGAGGAGACACCGTCGGATTCATGTCCTACAACTAACGCTACGGGAAGTGAATAATCAGCTTTCGTATAATCAATCGCCCTTTGATCCAATTCCACTCCGACTATTTTTATATTTGGAATCTTAATTTTTAAGCTTTTAATAGCATCCGTAGTTTCAGGAAAATATTCCCATTCGACCCATTGCCAGGTTCCTATCGATGCCTTTTGAATTCTGGAATTCGGCGGAGTTTCGGAACCTTTGCATAGTAATATTTTTTTTGCGCCAACTGCATCTGCAAGTCTAAAAACACTTCCTATATTGTAGGTATCAAGAACATTATCAAGAACGATATAAATTTCTCTTCGCGACAATTTTACTTTTTCCAATTGTTCTTCTGTGGGGGTTATAACACGAAGCTCTTCTGCTCCTAATTTTGTAATATCCATGTTAATTTGAAGCTGTTTTTGAGGATTGGTCTTTTAAAACGTCTTCTTTCTTCCAAACCGCAAAATCACAATTTGGATAATTGGAACACCCATAGAATGATCTTCCCTTTCTCGTTTTTTTCATTACAATTTTTCCGCCATCCTTTGGACATGGCACATCCAGAGTCTCTACAAGAGACTCAGTGAACCGACAGCTAGGGAAGTTTTCGCATGCCAAGAATTTGCCATATTTGGATTGCCTTACAATGAGTCTTCCGCTATCGGTCGGACAAAGCCTATCGGAATATTCAAGCTCAATTTTTACTCCTTCTGCCCCTTCCGCAAGTTTTAGTTGTTTTTCGAAAGACCCATAGAATTCCTTTAAGATTTCCTGCCACTTTAATTTCCCTTCGGCTACTTCGTCAAGCTCTTCCTCCATTCTTGCAGTAAAAGGAATATCATCAATGTTGGCAAAATTTTTGACTAAAAATTCAGAAACAGAATTTCCAATTCCGGTTGGGTTGAGACGTCCCTCGTTTTTTTCTACATACAGTCTGTCATACAATGTAGAAATGATAGGAGCATATGTTGATGGACGTCCTATCCCATGCTTTTCAAGAGAAGAAACAAGAGAAGCCTCGTTGTAACGGGGTGGAGGAGTAGTAGTATGCTCGGAGATTGCAGAATCTTTATATTCCAGAATTTCTTCCACCATAATTTCGGGCAATATTTGGGTTTCCTCTTCTTTAACCGAATACACTTTCAAAAAACCCGGAAATTTTAATACGCTACCGCTTGCTTCGAAAGTAAAAGTCTTATCACGTTTTATTTCACCGACCAATTTTGTAGAACCAAATATGGCGTCGGACATCTGAGTCGCGACTGCCCGTCTGAAAATCAAATCATATAAATTTGCAAAATCATTTCCAAGTTCCTCTTTAATTCCATCCTTTTTAACTTCCAAATTCACGGGCCTAATCGCTTCATGTGCTTCCTGAGCTGATTTCTGCTTTGTTTTAAAAATCTTTACATTTGAAGACAAATAATCTTTCCCATACTCTTTTTCTATAAAAGTTCTTGAAGCTTTTAAAAATACGTCCGATAAATTGAAAGAATCGGTTCTGTGATAGGTAATATGTCCCTCTTCATATAGCCTCTGTGCCAGAGACATTGTCCTTTTTCCCGCATATCCAAATCTCCTAAATGCAGCCTGCTGAAGAGTTGATGTGGTGAATGGGGGGTAGGGCGAGCGGCGCGTTTCTTTTTGTTGTACGTCGATTATGGTCAGTCCCATTTTTGCAATTTGTTTGAGGATATCGTCTGCTAGAGTTTTTGATAAACGGGTCTTTGTATATTTATAAGTTCCGTCGTACAATTTTATTTCCGTTGACTCTTCCAGTTTTTCACTATTAATTTTGGTTAATTCGAATTGAATAGAATTTTTCTCTCCACTTTTGCTTACATCAAGGAGCATTCGATAAAACGTGTCAGCGTTAAATGATTGGATTTCCTTCTCTCTTTCAACGATAAGACGAAGTGCTACCGATTGGACTCTTCCCGCGGACAGATGACGTTTTACTTTCTTCCATAAAATAGGTGACAGCTTGTATCCGACAACTCTATCAAGAACGCGTCGGGCAGTCTGTGCATTTACAAGGTCAGAGTCAATTTTTCGTTTATGTGTCATCGCTTCGTCAATTGCTCCTTTTGTAATTTCATGAAAAACTATCCTCTCAAAATCTGCTTTTTTATTTACCTCTTTGAGAATTTCATGTAGATGGAAAGAAATTGCTTCCCCTTCACGGTCTGGATCTGTTGCAAGAATAATGAGTTTTGCTCCTTTTACCGATTCTTTTAATAATTTGACCGTCTTTTGTTTATCACGAGGAATAATGTATTGAGGTTCGAAATTTTTTTCCACGTCTACTCCGAGCTTTGATTTGGGAAGATCCCGAATGTGTCCCATTGACGCAACAACAGTAAATTTACCCGCTAAAAAGCGGTTCAGCGTCTTTGCTTTGGTAGGACTCTCAACAAGTATTACGTCTTTCATAGTGTTTTCGAAACGCCAAAAACCAGTATACCTTTTTTATCAAAAATTAATAAGTCGGGTGTACTCTTTTCTAAGCTAATTTTTTGGGCTTCCCAAAAAATTCAGCAAGAAAGAGTATAGCACAACGGTTTTGTCTTGAAATTGGGAGTATACGAGCTTACGACGAGTTTTGCAAGAGTTACGCAAAATAAAGTTCCGGATTTGCAGATACTTTTTTCCAGTCAACAGGTGCAATATTCTGTAGAGCATATGCACCTATCATTGCGCCGTTGTCTGTAGAGTATTCTTTTTCCGGAAAAAATGTTTGTATTCCTAATTGTTCTGCTTTATTTGTAAGTTCGTGACGGAAAAAAGCATTTGCGCTGACCCCTCCTCCAACCAGTATCGTTTTGCAATTATTTATTTCGGAGGCTTTTAGGGTTTTTTTGATAAGCACATCAAGCACCGCTTTTTGCGTTGCATAGCACATTTCGTTTATCGGGGTTTCATTTAGTCCTCCTTTTTCAACAAACCTCATGACTTCTGTTTTAAGGCCGGAAAATGAAAAGTCAAAATTATCTTCGTTAATTATTGGACTATGGAATTTGATAGTAGTTTTCTCAACCGTTGATGCTCTTGATTCTATTTCGGGTCCTGCGGGATAAGAGAGGTTGAGAAGGCGTCCTATCTTATCAAACGCTTCCCCGGCGGCGTCATCTCTTGTTCCTCCAAGCCATCGATAGTCTTTTGGATTTTTGAAAAATACCAAATCGGTATGGCCTCCAGACACTATAAGACCGATAAAGGGGAAGGTGATTTCATCCTTCTTCCTATTTATATAATTCGCGAAAATATGAGCAAGGAGGTGGTTTATGGGGATGAGCGGTTTTCCGAATGCGAAAGATAACGTCTTTGCCGTTTCGACACCTACCAAGAGACTTCCGATAAGTCCCGGCCCGTACGTGACCGCTATTGCATCTATTTCTTTATCTAATATCTCTCGCGCAGTATCCCAATCTTTTTTTCCATCTTCTGTTTTTCTTGATTTCAATAGTGCCTCGATTATTGTAGGCATTATAAATTTTACCTGCATTCGTGCAGCGTTTTCAGGAATTATTCCACCGGTTGCAGCATGTAGTGAAAGAGATGTTGCAGTGATCTGAGAAAGAACGTGTATTTCTTGATTTACCTCTTCCAGAACAGAAGCGCTGGTCTCATCACAGGACGATTCAATAGCAAGAATTCTCATGTAGGGAAGATACTTTATTTGATGCCTTTTAGAGTTACAGTGTCTCCAGTCTTAAATTTGTATTTATCCACTTCTCCACCATTTATTTCCAAAACATAATTTGCCTCTGAAGTAGGGGTATATATAGGAAGATTGTCATTTTTTCCGGCTTGAGGAGGTGTGTTTTTCTCAATGTAAACAACTTTATTGTCATTTATCCAAATCATGTCTAAAGGAATTTGTGTATTTTTCATCCAGAAACTATATTTTCCTTTTTCAGGAAAAATGAAAAGCATCCCGGTATTTTTGTCGAGCGATTTTCTATTTGAGAGACCTACTTGTCTACTCTTATCATCGTTTGCGATGAGCAGGTTGTACGAATGTCCATTTATTGCAGCGGTTTTACTTCCAAAATTGGACATGAAATTAAAACCCTTAAATTTCGCAAAGGCCAGAAGCACAACAACCAGTACCAAAACTCCGTATGCGATAAGTATTTTTTTCATTGTGAAAAATCTCCTTTCATTCTAATAAGTTTTTTTTCATAATTCTATTAATTCTAAAAATCCTTTGTTTCACTAAGTATTTCTTTCATTTATGGTTTTTTTTGTTTTTATCAATTCTGTTGAAGAGTGTCGAATGTCCCTCTTCATCACCTCAACGACTTTGCCGGATACCATTTTTGCTTGAGCTTTTTTTACCGAAAGCAAAGGGTCTTCAGCAGTCACTGCAATTATATCAGGCTCAAGCAATTTTACAAGGTTATAGTAATATTCGGATGAGGTTGATGAATTGAGAAGTACCACATAGTCCACAAAACGAAGATTGGCTAAATTTTTTGCTCGTCGGGTTTGTGAGTTAACCGGTCTATCGTTTCCTTTTAACTCTCTTATCCGTTCGTCGCTTTCAAGGAGCACGACTAATGTTTTTCCCTGCTGTTTTGAAAGTTCAAGAAATTTGAGATGACCGGGATGGATTATGTCAAAACACCCGCCGACAAGGACAATATTTTTTGATTTGATTTTTGAGATCTCGTTGTCGCCTACAACTTTTTTCATGAATTTTCTATAAGAAAGTCGAGTAGTACCGGGAATTGGATGCCTGCTTCCTTTGCTTCTTGGGGAAGCAGTGATGTTGCTGTCATTCCGGGGAGGGTATTGGTTTCAAGATAATATATCTCTCCATTTTTTACTAGAAAATCGGACCGGGAGTAGGTTTGCAGTCCCAAATAGGTGTGAAGAAGATTTGTAACTTTGGAAATTTTATTTGACATGATTTTAGAAATAGAAACAGGTGGAGTTATTTCTTCGGACCCCCCAATTTCATATTTAGACGCATAATCGAAAAATGTTTGCTTGGGTCTGATTTCGATAGGAGGAATATCTATAAATTTTCCATTTTTCTTTTGCAGGCAGCCGCAACTTAATTCTACAGCATTTTCGATGCATTCCTGAACCAAGATTTCATTTAAACCAAGCTTTTTTGTCGATATTTCCAATGCATCTTTTAACTCTTTGATGTTCTTTACTATGTATACGCCAACACTCGAGCCAAGCGTATTCGGTTTTAGTATCAGGGGATAATGAAGGCCAGAAACGTCAATATTTCTAAAATCGTTTATAAGCGCTGTTGGAGGAATCCGCAGTTGTGGAATCTTTGAAGCAATAAGTGAAGATCTGTATTTGTCCATCGCAAGAGCGCTTCCCGAAACACCGCTTCCCGAATAGGGGATTGAAAATAATTCAAGAAGTCCTTGTAATCTTCCATCTTCTACGAATTCCCCATGGAGACCGGCAAGCAAAGCAAAATACCCTTTCTCTTTAAGACCGGTCAATACTTGTGCAAGAGAAGTATTTGTTACTATCTCAGTATCAAGAAGGTCAATATCGTTAAACACTTTTGCATTAAGTTCTTTTGAGATATAGCAGATAGTGATTTGATACTTTGTATTATCCAGGTGTTTAAAAATTGTTCTCGCACTGTTGAGTGAAACTTCGTGCTCGGAAGAGGGTCCACCACAAAAAATCGCTATTTTTTTCTTCATATGCTAACAGTTCTTAAAATCTATCCTTCTTTTGTCCCTACCATAAAGACAGCTCTCCACGGTGCGTAGCGGGAGATATATTTTTCGTCGATTATTACTTTCCCTGCCTTATCCTTTACTGTGCGATAGAAAATAGCAGTCGAACCTGCCGCAGCAAAATCTATCTGATTTGTTGTGCCTTTAGGGAGAGTCGGATCATCTTGATATAGTGGTGCAGGAGCAGGGGAATAGCCTGAAATAACGGGTTTGGAAATAGAAACGGTCCTACCATCCCTTTTCCCATAGAGTGTGTACGTCAGTCGTAATTCATCGGGGTCGACCTTAGATTGTATAAGTATGTAATTTCCAGTGTCATTTACAAATTTCAAATCGACTGAAGGATAAAATACCGTTGCATCAAGCCCCGGCGGAGAGTCTTCTTCATAGTAGCCAACTCTGTACGCGTGTGCGTGCCTTTCGGTAATTGGGAGTCCGGCGTTAAGCAATGCTCTGAACAGTGTTGTAGATACCTGACATACACCGCCTCCATCTCCAAGTACGGTTTTTCCATTGGTAATAACATAAGCCGTAGCGTATCCGGTTGCCTTTGAAACATCTCCGAGATATTTATCAAAGGAAAATTCTTCTCCAGGCTTGACTAAAATACCACTTACCCGTGAGGCGGCCAGCTCAACGTTATGAATTCTGTTGGGTATTGAATGGTAAAAAAGAGATGTTCCGCTTCCGATTTCCTCGACTATGCCGAATGAATTCGCCTCCTCAGTAGTCACATTTGGTTTTAAACGTATCGCAGGTATTTCAAAAGCGAATTTTTTTTGGCTTTCAGATTTGACTGTAAGGGCAATAGAGTTTTCCATAAATTGTTGTGCCTTGGCGATATCAAGTTGGGTTCCGTCTTCGGATTGTTTGAAAGTAGTGACTCGATTATTTTCAACGGAAAACTGTGCATCCACTGGTGCTTTATATGCTTTTTCCTGGAGTGGTTTTATGAGTTCGGCAAATTTATCCGCATCGAAAGTGTATGAAGAGTGAAGAGTTATCCCGTTTATGTACGCATTGAGTGAAATAAATAAATTTGTAAAGAGGTTGGAGGATTTGCCCAGGCTTTCGGCCTGCTCGGCAATTAACTTTGAATCATAACCAATTCCTAGCTGTTTGGCTGAAGTCGTTGCTACAAGATCCTTAAATGTAAAAGTGAATGTCGTTTTCTCGATTTGCGCATTCTTGTTGCTGTAAATGGTTTCTATCTGTTCCTTTGTTTTTCCACTTACATTCAGTTTATCGACATACACACCCGGAATAACGGTATACTTATATGCATTTTGAAATAAAATAATGCATATTGAGGATATTGTAAGGCCTGCAATGATAAATCCCACCAAAAACCAGAATGGTCCACGTGAGTAACGGTGTGTTTTTTTTGCAATTGCCTTAAGCCTATGAGAAGAAATAATTTTTTTATTGATAATCTTCTTAGTAATCATACCTAAAATTAATGATAATCTTGTACGCTTTGAATTATACGAAGATATTACTATACTATAATTAAGCCGTACTCTATTATACCCAAAATTTTCTAAATATGGACCCTACGCAAAACACTCAACAACAAGCACCGGTTCCTGTTGACCCTCATTATCAAAACGAGCAGCAAGGTGGTGGCTCATTCGTTAAAAAAATTATCTTTATATTTATAGTTTTGATTGTACTGATACTCGTTGTTGTTGGGGGAATAGTTCTTGCCGGTAAATTAAAAAGTTCATCCGCCCCCAAGGATGTAACGCTTGTATACTGGGGTTTGTGGGACGACGCGTCCATAATGGAGCCTGTAATTTCCGATTTTGAGAGGTCTCATCCCCATATAAAAATTCAGTACGAAAAACAGGACATAAGAGGTCTCGGTCAATACGTTGACAGACTTACAACGAGAATAAATAACGGTACGGGGCCTGACATCGTAAGGTTTCATAGCAGTTGGACGACACAGTTGAAGAAGAACTTGCTGCCTTTTCCTCAGTCTGTCGTTTCCGAAACAAAAATTGATACCGATTATTACAAAACGGTTCAAAGAGATATGAATGTAAATGGTGCGTATTATGGAATACCACTTGGTGTTGACACAATTGCAATGTATGTGAACACCGAGGCATTGCAAGGAAAAGGTCTGCCTGTTCCTCAGGATTGGAACGATATCTATATAAAGTATGCTTCTGAATTGGTGGTGAAAGATCAGACCGGGAAAATTGTAACTCCAAGCATAGGGCTTGGGACTTACGACAATATAGCCCATGCTCCCGATATTCTTGCAATGCTTATGTTGCAGGATGGAGTTGATTTAAAAGACATGGCGGGGCCAACGCGCGATAAAGCTGTAGGGACATTAAAGTATTACACGGCTTTTGCTAAAGGTGAAAAAGCAGTGTGGGATCAGACTCTGGACAATACAACCCTCGCATTCTCAAAGGGAAACCTTGCAATATATTTTGGATATTCATGGGATATATTTACAATAAAAGCACTTAATCCGAGTCTTCAATTTACCATCGCCAAGGTCCCGATGCTTGGCGGGAGGAACAATACCGTAGCCAGCTATTGGGCGGAAGGGATAAGCAATAGGACAAAGTACTCTAAGGAAGCTTTTGAATTTATTACGTTTCTATCAAAACCTGACACTCTGCAAAAACTTTATCAGACCCAGTCAAAAGTAAGACTTTTTGGCTCGCTCTATCCGCGCCGTTCAATGGCGGGTCTTTTATCTTCCAATGATTTGGTGTATCCTTTTGTTGCCCAAGCAGATAACGCCCAATCTACTTTTTTCTCATCTGACACATACGATGGTGATAACGGTATGATTTCTCAAATGAACGTTTATTTAGGAAATGCAGTGCGTTCTGTTAATAATAATACATCTGCCGATTCAGCGATAGACACACTGGCCAAAGGAGTGGCTCAAGTACTATCAAGATACTAGAATACATATGGATGAATGCATAATAAATACCCTTTCGTACTTCGATGTATTTGACTACCCTTTAACATTTTCGGAAATAAAAAAATATCTTTGTTGTCCGCAGGAGCAATCGGACGGCGAGCTGCACGATTTGATTCAGTCGATTTCGGTAATTCAAGAGCAGGATGGATTTTTCTATTTTCTTGGAAGGAGCGAAATTGTGGAGAAAAGGATAGAGCGCAATGAGCGTAGCTTTCAAAAATATGCGAAAGCAAAAATCATTGGGAAAATTCTTTCCGCTATTCCGACTGTTGAATTTATTGGCGTGAGCGGAAGTCTTTCCATGAATAATGCTACTGAAAATGATGATATTGATTTATTCATTGTTACCAGGAAAAACTCTCTATGGACAACAAGATTTATTGTGAATATCCTCCTCTTTGTTCTCCGGCAGAAAAGAGGAAGACTTCAAAAAAATGTAAAAGACAAAATTTGTCCAAATATGTTCATGCAGGTAGACAATCTGGCGTTTAAAAAGAAGAGGAGAACACTTTATACTGCACATGAATTGGTTCAGTTAAAGATGCTTTTTAATAGAAATAAAACTCATCAGTTGTTGTTTACAAAAAACAGCTGGATTTATGAGTTTTTCCCGAATATTGAAGTTGGAGAGAAGGTGCTCAGGAAAAGCTCACTCCGGTCAAACATTATGCAAAAAATGTTATTTCCGTTTGAAAAAACAGCATTTTTTGCACAAAAAGCTTACATGCAAGCCCATCGCAAGAGAGAAACCATATCTCAAAAGTCGGCATTTTTCCATCCACTTGACAGACAAACGTTGATTTTAGATATGTATGAGATGAGATTTAAAAGATACAAAAAAATGTATGAAGACAATATTTGGGTAGATAGCGATGAAGCGCGTTTCTATGGCAATGAAAAAAAAATTCGAATTTTGAACTAAGACTCCAGGATATTGACATAAATTTCTCTTTCTTGTATAGTACCCGTACATAAGTTAAATTATCTCCCGCTCGGACTTAGAGGGGAGTTTTTTTTAATAACAACATATGGATTCAAAGAAAAAAATTTTCGTAACAAAGCAAGGACTTGAGGAGTTAAAGAACGAGCTTAAAGAGCTAGAAAAAGTGAATAGACCTCAAGTACTTGAGCGTGTATCTCAAGCGCGGGCTATGGGTGATTTGTCGGAAAATTCGGAATATACCGCTGCCCGTGAAGAGCTTTCGCTTATCGATTCACGAATTGAAGAATTGGGGGAAATGCTTAAAAAGATTGAAATAATTGATGAGACAAAAGCTGCAAAAAAAGGTTCTCAAATACAACTTGGTTCGAAAGTAACGGTTAAAATAAATGGGAAGAAGGAAGTTTTTGAATTAGTCGGAGAATGGGAAGCAGATCCACAAGAGAAAAAAATATCTCATGAGTCACCTCTTGGTAAAGCACTTATCGGGAAAGCATTAAATGACAAAATTGAAGTCGAAGCACCTGCAGGAAAGATACTTTATCACATTGTTGAAATAGGTTAGAACGCTAACTTATTCCACAATGTAAAACCCCAGAAATGGGGTTTTTTTGTATTTGAACGTTTTTACCATATAATTACAGTATGTTTTGGGCGGATAAAATATTACAAAACAGGGAGGGACGCGAATGGGTCAACGATGCATGGACACCTTCCGGAATTGTGCATATGGGAGGTCTTAAAGGCCCCGTTATTCATGATGTGCTTTTTAAAGTGTTAAATGGACAGGGCAAAGAGGTAAAGTACACTTTTGGTTTTGACAATATGGACGCAATTGACGGTCTGCCTGTAAATCTTCAGGAAAAGCTAGGAGCATATATGGGAATTCCGGTTTGTAATGCGCCAGCGCCGGAGGGTGAAGGAACTTTTGGAGAATATTATGCCCGAGTGATGAGAGAAATGTTTCAGGCATTGGGTGTTGAGGCTGAAATATATCTGGCATCTGATTATTACAAAAAAGGAGTTTACGATGATGCTATAAGATTTGTTCTGGATAATGCCGATAAAGTGAGAAAAGTATATTCTGAAATGTACAGCAAAGTAGTTCCGGATACTTGGTTTCCTCTTCAGGTTGTCTGTCCGAATTGCGGAAAAGTGGGAACAACTACCGTGACCGGATGGGATGGAAACGAAGTGACATATGAGTGTTCTCCGACCAAGGTAAAATGGGCAGAAGGGTGTTCCAATAATGGGAAGATTTCTCCTTTTGGAGGAAATGCAACAATGCCATTCAAAGTCGAATGGGCGGCAAAATGGTGGACGTTCAAAGTAACTATTGAAGGCGCCGGGAAGGATCACGCATCTGCAGGTGGTACATATGACATCGCGAGAAAATTGGTGAAAGATGTTTTTTCTCAGGAACCTCCACTGTGGCTTCCTTATGAATTCTTCTTGTATGACGGAAAGAAAATGTCTTCATCGAAAGGTTGGGGACTTACCGGTCAAGAACTTCTTGAGGTTGTGCCGCCACAAATAGTACGTTTCTTAATGATAAAAACCGAACCGAATTCAGCTGTTGAATTCAATCCGTTTGGTACACAAATAATCCCCAAACTTTATGATGATTATCAGAAAGCAGCTTTAGAGTTTGAAAAAGGAGAGGGCTCGGACCTTGCCCGTGCTTTTGAATTATCTCAAATAGGGGATATGCAAAATCCTCCGAAAATCCGCTTTTTAACTCTTGCCCAGTGGGTACAAATGCCAAATATGGAGGAAGAAATAAAAAAAGAAGGACTTTCTGAGTGGGGAAAATATGCGAAAGTTTGGGTTGAAAAATATGCACCCGAAAATGATAAATTCCTCGTTCAAAAAGAATTGCCTGATGTTTCTGGTTTGTCTTCGAGTCAAAAAGAGTATCTTCAAGCATTGGCAACACTGTTCGAAAACGAACTCTCAGCAGAAGAATTACAAACCTCAATTTACGACATGGCAAAGGAAAAAGGAGTGAACTCCATTGATGCTTTCAAGGCGATATATTCTGCTTTCTTAGGCAAAGACCATGGACCAAAAGCTGCCTGGCTGCTTTTAAGTTTGGATAAAGATTTTGTTAAAAATAGACTTCAAAGTATTTAAATGGACAAATTATTTTTTGCGACAGGAAATGAAGGAAAAGCTCGAGAAGCACAACAGATATTAGGAATCCCAATCGAAATTAAAGAAATTGAATTAGATGAGATTCAGAGTTTGGATTTAAAGAAAATTGTAGAACACAAACTAATGCAGGCATTTGAAAAAGTTAACGCTTCGGTTATTGTCGATGATGTTGCATTGAAATTAGAAGCGTGGAATGGGTTTCCCGGACCATTTGTAAAATTTCTCCACACTGCTTCAAGTGGCAACAACCAACTTATATTGAAAATGCTGAAAAACGAAGAAAACCGTAATGGGATTTTAGTTGCAACTATTGGTTATCATGATGGAAAAGAAATGCATTTTTTTACCGGTGAGCTAAAAGTGACTATTGCGACAGAGGAGAGAGGAGACAATGGTTGGGGACTTGATCCAATACTTATTCCTGAAGGTTCGGACAAGACTTATTCCGAGATGAGCGAGGAAGAAAAAAATGCGGATTCACACAGAACCCGAGCACTCGTAAAATTTAAAGAATTTTTGGATAGCCAAAAAGCATAAAAAGGGTTATAATTGAGCTCATGATAGACTTAAAATTTCTTCGTGAAAATTCCGAAAAAGTAAAACAGGCTGCTGCTTCAAAGAATATTGATGTAGATGTAGAAAAAATCATCCAAGTTGACGCCAGATTACGTGAAGTTTCAACAGGGGTACAAAAACTTCAAGCGGAGAGAAACATTGCCGCAAAAGAAAGAAATATTGAGTACGGTCGTGAAATAAAACAACAACTTGAGGGGATAGAAAAGGAGCAATCTGATTTGGCATCTCAACTTGAAGAACTCACGTCTCAAATTCCGGCTCTTCCAAAAGAGGATGTGAAGGTTGGTAAGAACGACACCGAAAATGACGTCATAAAAACAGTAGGACAAATTCCTCAATTCAGCTTTAAACCCAAGGACCATTTGGAGCTAGGAGAACTTTTGGACATTATCGATGTAGCAAGGGCCGCTAAAGTGTCGGGTGCCAGGTACTATTACCTCAAGAATGAAGGGGCTATTTTGGAGCTTGCACTTGTCAGGTATGCATTGGACAAGCTTATATCAAGAGGCTTTACTCCTATTATCCCCCCAACCATGGTGACAAGAGACACCATGAAGGCATTGGGATATATGGAGAATGGCGGAGAAGAGGATATGTTTTCAGTCCCATCCGATGACAAATTTTTGGTTGGAACTGCAGAGCAGAGCGTTGTTCCTATGCATAAAGATGAAACTCTTTCCGCTTCCGAATTGCCAAAACGCTACATTGCCTATTCGTCTTCCTTTAGAAGAGAAGCCGGAAGCTACGGAAAAGACACACGGGGAATACTTCGAGTTCATGAATTCCATAAGGTAGAAATGGTAAGTTTTGTTGGTGAAGGCAAAGATGATGAGGAGCATGAACTCTTAAAGAATATCGAAGAGGAATTTTTCTCGGAGTTAGGAATTTCATATCAGGTCATCAAAATGTGTACGGGGGATTTAGGTTTTCCGGCTGAAAGAAAATATGACATTGAGGCATGGATTCCTACCCAGGAAAAGTATAGGGAAGTGACATCGACGTCAACTACCGGGGATTTTCAAGCTCGACGGTTGAATATAAAATATCGAGAAGGCGAAGAAAAGAAGTTTGTAAATATTCTCAATGGGACGGCCTTTGCAATTGGGAGAACTCTTATTGCGATACTCGAAAATTATCAACAGGAAGACGGGTCGGTTATTATCCCCGAAGTTTTACGAAAGTATACGGGTTTTGATAGGATTGCCCCAAAATTGTAGCTTCAATTTTTTTTGCTTTTTTCCGAGATTGCACTTCAATTTTCATTGCTTTCTCAATCTAAATTGACTTTTTTGTACTTTCATTTTTGTTTGACATTTTTTTGAGCTTGTTTTAAATATTAGATATCACAAACTTGAAGTTTTTATCAAGACTTCATCTGTCAAAGGAGGTGATTTACATGCCGGCAAAGAAAAAAGCAGCACCCAAAAAAGCTGTAGCAAAAAAGACCGTTAAGAAGGCTGCGCCTAAGAAAAAAGCAGCTGCAAAGAAGAAAAAATGAATTTTCTTCTGAATTAATCTCACAATAAAAAAGCCCTTCGTGATATTTCATGTAGGGCTTTTTATTTTTACTGGTAGTCGCGAATGAGGCAAATTTATGGTACAATAACACTTCAACCACGCTCAATTACATGCTAAATTTCATCACAAAACTTTTTGACAGCAATGACAAAGAAATCAATAAATTGCTTCCTGTGGTAGCTGAAGTAAATTCCTTCGAGAAAAAACTCGAAAAGCTGAAGGATTCGGATTTCCCTAAAAAAACTCAAGAATTAAAATCCCGGATAGAAAAAGGAGAAAATATTTATTTGGTTCTTCCTGAGGCGTTTGCTTTGGTGCGGGAAGCGGCAAAAAGGACTTTAGGTCTTCGGCATTATGATGTGCAGATGATTGCGGCAACAGTCCTGGCGCAAGGGAAGGTTGCAGAACAAAAAACGGGAGAAGGAAAAACTCTTTCAGCAACTCCTGCATTATATCTGCATGCACTTACCGGCAACCCCGTACATCTTGTTACCGTCAATGATTATTTGGCGCGTCGCGATGCCGGATGGATGGGAGAAGTCTTTACATTCTTAGGCATGAAAGTCGGAGCAATTATCAATGATGCTTCTTATGTCTTCGACAAAGAGCATACGGATGAGGGGGTAAATGATTATCGGCTTACTCATCTGAAGCCAGTTTCCCGGAAAGAGGCATACGAGGCGGATGTTTTATATGGTATCAACTCAGAATTCGGATTTGATTATCTTCGGGACAATATGGCTACCTCAATTGACCAATTAGTGCAGCGAAAACACTATTTTGCGGTCATCGACGAGGTTGATTCCGTTCTTATTGACGAGGCAAGGACTCCTCACATCATCTCGATGCCCGACGCTACACCTTCTAATAAATACTTTGAATACGCTACACTTATCGAAAGACTGCAGCCAATTGATTATAAATTGGATGAGAAAAGACGTACCGCACATTTGACAGACCATGGGATTGGGAAAATAGAATCAATGTTCGGGGTAAAAGACATTTACGAAAAAGATTTTGATACGGTTTACCACATAGAGGCTGCTCTTAAAGCAAAGCTTTTGTATCACAAAAACAAAGATTATATAGTCCGGGATAACCAAGTTGTTTTGGTAGACGAATTTACTGGAAGACTTCTTGAAGGAAGAAGATTGTCGGAAGGTCTCCACCAAGCAATTGAGGCAAAAGAAGGCGTTGCAATACAACAGGAATCAAAAACATTGGCAACAGTATCGCTTCAGAATTACTTCAGGAAATACGAACGTCTTGCCGGCATGACAGGGACCGCTGCAACGGAAGCGGAGGAGTTTCATAAAATTTATAAACTCGATGTTGTTGTAATTCCTTCCAACAGACAGATACAACGCGAAGATGTGTCAGATCAGATTTACAAAACTCAACGGGCAAAAATAACGGCCGTAGTCAACGAGATTGAGGAGGCGCACAAGAAAGGGCAACCGGTTCTTGTTGGAACTGCCTCAATTGAACACAATGAAATAGTTTCGGAGACTCTGAAGAGGAGGAATGTTCCCCATGAGGTTTTAAATGCAAAGAACCATATGCGTGAGGCGCTTATCATAAAAGATGCCGGTAAAAAGGGAGCAGTTACTGTTGCGACCAATATGGCCGGACGAGGAGTTGACATCATCCTTGGTGGTCAACCGCCAAGCGCGTTCGAGACACAATATCAGACAAAAGAAGGGAAGAAAAAATTTGATAAAGAAATGGCAGCCTGGCAAAAGGAACACGATGAAGTGTTGGAGTTGGGAGGCCTGTATGTTATTGGTACTGAAAAACACGAGTCAAGAAGAATCGATAATCAGTTGAGAGGCCGCTCCGGACGACAAGGAGATCCCGGCAGATCTGTTTTTATCATTTCTCTGGAGGATGATTTGATGAGAGTTTTTGGAGGAGAACAAATTGCAAATCTTATGACCCGGTTCAACTTCCCAGAGGATCAGCCCCTAACGCACAGTTTGGTGACCAGGGTTATAACTCAGGCGCAGGTCAAAGTCGAAGGGTTCAACTTTGAGTCACGGAAATACACAGTTGAATACGATGATGTTCTTAACAAACAACGCGAAATTGTATATGGAATGAGGCGTGAATTATTGGAGGGGGTTGAACATGAGCAGTTTATTTTTGAGAGACTCGATAGTGCAATCGATATGGCGGTTGAAATACAATACACAATTCAGCCCGAGGATTACAATCAGGCAATACTTAGTGAATTTGTAGAGATAATTCCTCTTGACGCCCATTCACAAAAACACATTTTGGAGCAACTTGAGACAAGGCATGAGAAAGAAGAAAAGAAAGAATTCCTAAAAATGCTATCACACGATATTTTCAAAAGGCGTGAGGAAGAGTTGTCAAAAGAAATCATGAATCAGCTCATCAAGGCGGTTTCATTGCAGGTAATTGATAATCTCTGGATGAATCATTTGACCGCAATGGAAGACTTAAGAATCGGTATTAGACTTCAGGCATTCTCCCAAAAAGATCCTCTTGTCGAATATAAAAATGAGGCGTTCGGGCTCTTTGAAAAATTGATTGGGGGAATTGACGATGGAATTGTGACCCGTATTTTTAAGGTTCAGATAGTGACAGAGCAGCCATCAGTCAATTTGGAGGCAGCATCGACAAATGCTCCGGCCGAAGAAGTAGGGATAGATGCGGCTGCGAAAACCCCAAAAAAGAGAAGGCAAACTACCATTTCATCAAAAGACATGGGAACAAGCAGCCAAGAAGTTGAAAAACCAAAAAAATTAGGCAGAAATGACCCGTGCTGGTGCGGAAGCGGCAAGAAATACAAAAAATGTCATTACCCCAATTGGAAATTGGGTCAACTTCTTAATTAATAAAGAATTAATTTAACATCAGAATCCTTCGTTTTTTATTCCGGGAATTTCGCGTGGATGTGTGTAATAGTGTGAATCGGTTGCTTTCTTCAGAACAACATCCGAAAACGTAACACTTTCCGTTCCGCTTCCTAGCCATAAAGGCTGCTGGATAGCTGTAATGTTTCCGATATCTGCAATTCCTGTATGTAAGAAGTCTCCGTTTCCGTCATTGAATTTTGCAAGCCAGGTTCCCATCTCTTCATGTCTACTATTTTCAATTCCTACCTCTTGCGAATGCGCCATTGCATAGGCAAGCACGGTTCCTTGTGAATTGCTATTCCTTACCATCAGGTTGGAGTTGGGTTTATTGTTGACCCCGGCTTGGTCAAAAACATATCCGATTGCAGCATCCTCAACCGTACAGTCAGAAACAACTATATTGTCACAACCATGAATAAGAAAACCTTGCCTGGCCGTTGTCACGTCACAATTTGTGATACTACCGCCATAGCACCCATATACACCTACTCCTTCCGAAAGACAATTTCGCGCCTGTAAATTGTTAGCAGTTATTTCATCACACCAGTCGGCAACAAAAAGAGTATCTAGATTTTCCCCCTTTGCCCTCTCTATGGATGCTTTTTTCAAATTCTTTGCTAAAAAACCGGGTGCTTCCGAGTCGACAAATTCACAGTCTTCGACAGTAACGCTGCCGCTTCTTTTCAAGTCTCTGTGCCCGTTCGGAATATCTTTTCCAGACCCCGGGCCTCCACCGTTGACAAATAAGACTGCGTCCCATGGACCTCCGGGAGGAGCGTATCCCCCTTTTCCTGCCCGCTTCGACCCTCCATCAAATCGAATACCTTTTATCATGATATCCCCGGTCACATTATTGAATTCAAGCAGATTATGTCCTTCGGATGCCCACTCTTTAGGAATATCTGATAATGACTCATCAAGGGACAAAATTGTTCCATTTCCAACGAGTGAAACACGAGCATCTTGCATATCGAATTTCAGGTTTTTTTTGATACGAACTTCTCCCTGCGGCAAATATAACTCAACAGCTTTTTGTTTTGAGATAGACTCAGAGATTGCGTGTTGGAGCGTAGTTTCGAATTTCTCGGTGTCCCATACTTCCGGAGGATGTTCGGCGTCGGTTGCAATGTTTGGCACGACCAGCTGTTTTAGAGGATGATTTTCGGTCGCACTGGCATCTTGTGTTCCAAAAAATTTCTTTAAAGCATATCCCGCTCCACCCGCCACAACCGCTCCCAAAAGTCCTCTTCTCGTGATTGTCCCTGTTTTTTTTGGCGGTTGTTCACCCGATTCCATGTTGATATTCAGTATAGTATCGTTTTTTGCGAAATACTACTGCTTCATAATTGTAAATTGGATAGAATAAATGCTTAAATGAAATGAGGATATGAAGAAAGTGTTTGTAGTTATTCTATTGCTTATATTTTTCGGGGTATTGGTATATGTCGGATTGCAAATGAGAGATGTTGTAACCGCAAAGAATTACTCGGATTATTGGCAGCAGAAGGCATTTGATGGCGGTGACTTCGTATATGTCGTTTTGGGAGATGAAATAGGTCTTGGTGTAGGCGCTTCATCGGTTTCCAAAGGGTATGCCGGCATTTTAATTGATAAAATCAAGGAAGCAGAAGGTAGTGTAAAGATATTAAATCTGGCCTCAAAAGATGCCACTATTAACAATGTTATAAATGAACAAATTCCAAAAATTGGCAATCTAAAACCCGATTTGGTAACAGTGACGGTAGGATTGCATGATATTGAATCGGGAAAGGGACTTGATGTTTTTTCTCATGATATGCAAATTTTGCTTTCCCTTCTTCCCGGTCGTGTCAGTTATATTTCAGAGGTCCCATTTACAATATTTCCGAACAATGAAAAAGCGATACGCTCGGCAAATTTAAGAATTCTTGAGTTGGCAAATGCGGCTGGTGTAAACACGGTGATGTTAGAAAATTCAATAAATAAAAAAAGTTATGATCTGTCTTTGTATGATTGGGGGTTAAAATATCCTAATGATAAAGGGTATTCTCAATGGGCGGATGCGTTTTGGAATGTAATATCACAATGAGCAGTCATTATCTTAACCTTAAAGACAAGCTGGAAGTTCGTAATAAGTCACTTCGTGAACAGCTTGTACAAAAACACAAAGATGCTTTTGAGTGGGCTCAAAGCAACACAAAACAGCTTGCTGCGGGGGCTTTTGGCAGCCTTTTGCTTTTAACCTCACCCGTTTCTAATTTTTTACCCAAGCCGGATGAGACGACCGTGCAAGGCTCTCCCTTTGTTGATATTCCTCAGAATATGTTCGTCATCAACGACATAAAGCCGTTTCTTCCAGAGGGTGTTGGGCCTCTTATTCCGCTGCAGGAGGAGAAGGTTTCGAAAATTCTTAGTAACTATTATGGATTTTCCGTGCTCCCTGAGATTAATGGCATGAGGCTCAATACGACATATGGGTATATAGGACTCGAGCAACATTTAAAGCGTTATCCTGGAGATAACATCGAAGACAGAATAGCTCAGGATCCCAAAGCGGCACAGTTTGCAAAAAACGGTCTTGCGCCGGGTCTGGGAGGGTTCGGATATTTTGCAAAATCAAAACAAGAATTGACTCAAAAAGATATTGATAGAGAAAAATACTACATCGCTGTTCAGTCCTTCATGGCCCCCGGCTTTTCCGACAGAAGACATGAGTATATAGAATTTTTTAAATACAGAAAGATGTTGGTAGTAAATCCTCAAAACGGGAGAGCAGTTGTTGCCGATATTGCAGATGCTGGGCCGGCTGTGTGGACAGGAAAACAACTAGGGGGTAGCCCCGAAGTTATGCACCATCTTGAGAGGGTTGATGGGAAGTCTAAAGGCGGCGTGTTATACTTTTTTATCGATGACCCGGAGGATAAAGTACCATTAGGGCCGGTTGAGCCTGTAAAATTGGCAAAAAGCTAATATGAATACACATTTTTTTAGCCATCTAGTTGAGATACAAACTTTGGAATTGGAAATTGACGGGATGTCAATGGAGGATCATGAGAAAAAAGAAATTAAAAAACTAATCCATGAGAACATTTATCACGCTGTTCTAGACGCGGTATTATCGGAACTTTCGGAGGATGATAAAAGAGACTTTTTGACGCATCTGGCTTCGGAGGATAATGAGAAAATTTGGAATTTTGTGAATGACAAAGTGGAAAATATCGAAGAGAAAATAAAAAAGGCGGCGGAGGATATAAAAAAGGAACTTCACAAAGACATTACCTCCACAAAACATGCAAAGTAAGGAAAAGGCACTTCAGAAAATTGCCCACGAAATAGAAATATGTGATGCATGTAAAGTGGGGAAGCATGGCATGGCGGTCCCCGGGGAAGGAAATCCTGATGCTGACATCATGTTCGTTGGGGAGGCACCGGGGAGAACTGAGGCGGCCACCGGAAGACCGTTTATAGGCCGGTCGGGAAAGCTATTGAGAAAATTAATTAACGAATCGGGTTTGAAAGAAGAGGATGTTTACATAACAAGTCCGGTAAAATATCTGCCCGACTATATAACTCCAAAACCATCCGATATTGCCCATGGGAAAACGCATTTTGACGAACAGGTAAAAATTATTAATCCTAAAATTATTGTTTTACTCGGAAGAGTGGCGGTACTTGCCGTACTTAACAAAAACATTTCTGTTGTTAAAGAACACGGAACTATCATTCAAGAAAGTGGGAGAAAATATTTTATTACCGTTCACCCTGCAGCGGCGCTACGGTTTACGAAGATGAAAGCAACTCTTCTAGAGGATTTTAAAAAATTGAAAACGATTATTTCTTAGACGTGAATTTGAGCGTTCTCACAAACTTCCAATATCCCAAAAAGATTACAACTACAAGTCCTATCGTTACTACAATAAATCTGAACATTTCATCTCCGGAACCGAATCCCCTGACTATTGCATAGCCTAAAGTAAGGACTCCGCCAAGTAGTAATCCATCTGAAAGGTAGAGAATTTTCCCCAAAAGACTAATGCTGGCAACAAGGATTATAAGAGCAGCAGCAATTGCAATCGTGGAAACATTTTTGTTATATTTTTCGTTTTTTTCTATGTACTCTTTTTGTTTTCTGTCAAATTCCCGGTTTTGTGCAATAGTTTGAGCAGACGGAGATGTGACCGGTTGCGACTCAAGATATTTAATCGAAACAGGATACTCGGGAGGCTTCGGACCTTTATAGAAGGCTGCGATGCCGACTCCAACAAAAGTAACCAGTAGTGCAGCCAGAAAAATTGAATAGAGCCAGCGAATTATCATTAATGGTCTTTATGATATCTTTTTTCGATTTTTTGAAGTTTTTCTTCAACAGCTCGTTGTACGTCGACCCTTGCGACACTGGCCAGTTGCATTGTGGTTATGATTACATCCGCAAACTCTTCGTAAATGTGGCGTTTGTCGAATTTATCTAATTTTGATTTTCTTTGTAGTCTAAGAACGCTTAGTATATCGTTGCAAAGCTCCCCAACTTCTTCGTTGAGTTTGACAGTTTTTGTAAGAATCTCTTTTTCCTCCTGAGTATACAGTTTGTAGTGAGGTCTCGTTCTCACGTTCATTTCATTTATCTTCGCTTGAAGTCCTTTAATGTCCATAGAAATCATTATACCCCTTTTATTGTAGTGTATTATATAGGTATGTCGAGAAGAAGTATCATACAGGAGACCGAAGAAGAAATAGTAAAAGAAGCCGAAGTAGTGATGAGGTGGAGCGGAAAAAGAATCGTCATCGCGACTTTTCTGTGTCTCATCCTTATTGCGGGTGGTATGTACGGAATCTACCGTCTGGGTCAAAACACTGT
>CAZMSF010000010.1:17796-40699 GCA_964568885.1 uncultured Gammaproteobacteria bacterium | reverse complement strand
TGACACCTCATACGAATCTGTCGTCAAAGAAGTGGAAAAAGCAAAAAAACCGGAAACTCCTGAAATTGTCAGAAAAAGGGTTGAAAAAAAATCACAGCTTGACCTTTCGGAAGAACACATTTTAACGCTCATTTTTCAGTCTCTATCTCCTAAAGAAGCGGTAGTTGACGTTGCAAGCATTCTTGACGGAGTAGGGTTTACCCGCGACTCTTCACAAAAAATTTTTGAAACCGCAAAGACCTATTTTCAAACCAGCGAACAGTTGAACATATCGGAGCTGAGCAAGCTGCTGCCTCAGGAAGTTATTTCCCAATTCGACTTTTATTTTCTTTCTCCTTTGCCTCAATTTCCGACCGACGAGGCGTATTCTCATGAGTTGGAAAAGGCCGCCCGTACCTACAAACAGTTGGCAATCAAAGAAAAATTACACCTCTTATCCGAAGAGATAAAAAAAGAGGAGAAAGTGGGAAATGAAGAACTTCTCCAAAAACTACGGGTTGAATTCAATTCCCTTGCCTCTCATTTCAAATAAGACTCCCTACCTTGAAAAAAGTTCAAAAAAGGGATATAATAAAGCTCATTCTTTTACGTGGGGGCTTTTGTGTTATAACGAATGACTTGCTACGTTTAAGTACATCACTATGAGGGTAGGCGCTGTCAAAAACGAACACATCGAAGAACTTCTCGCATCTGCGAAAAAAAGAGGGTACATCACCCAAGAAGAAATTCTCCAAAAATTTCCAAAACCTGAACATTTCCTTGAGGAGCTTGATTACATGTATGACCAGCTCATCAAAAAGGAAATTGACATCTTTGAAACAATAGAGCAGGAAAAAGAAACCCATAAGTCAATTGAAGACTTAGAAAAAGAACTCGAAGCACTTAACCTCATCCAAGGGGGAACCGTCAGCGACCCGGTACGCATGTACCTTAAAGAGATTGGCCGCATTCCTCTTTTAACATTTGAACAAGAGGTAGACCTTGCCAAAAGACTTGAAGCAGGAGACGAGTCTGCCCGCAAAAAACTTGTAGAAAGCAACCTCAGGCTCGTTGTGTCTATTGCTAAAAAATACGTTGGCCGAGGAATGACGCTTTTGGACCTTATTCAGGAAGGAAATCAGGGGCTTATTCGTGCAGTCGAGAAGTATGACTGGAAGAAGGGGTTCAAATTTTCAACGTATGCTACGTGGTGGATACGGCAAGCTATTACCAGAGCCATTGCTGACCAGGCCCGAACCATCAGAATTCCGGTTCATATGGTTGAGAACATTAACCGCACCATGCGCGTTCAAAGACGTCTTATGCAGGAGATTGGCCGTCAACCGACCCCCGAAGAAATTGCAAAAGAGCTTGAGACGGACCCTGATAAAGTGCGGGAAATTCTTAAAATCTCTCAGCAACCGGCTTCACTTGATACTCCTGTCGGGGACGAAGAAGACTCATATTTGGGGGATTTTATTTACGACGTTACTGCCCCAACTCTTTTTGATACGGCTTCACGGGGACTTCTGAAAGAACAGCTAAACTCGGTCCTTGGAACACTTTCCGACCGTGAGAGAAGGGTTCTCGAAGAACGCTTCGGGCTTAAGGACGGAAAACCAAAGACACTTGAGGAGGTAGGACGCATGTTTGCTGTCACCCGTGAGCGTATACGGCAAATCGAAGCAAAGGCATTACGAAAACTCCGCCATCCTTCACGCGGCAACAAACTCCGTGACTATTTAGAATAATTCCTGAAAGTTATTGTTGTTTGTGCTACGGTAAATATACTGTGAAATTATTTTTTATCCTGGCAGCCTTGCTTGTTCTTTTTAGCACAAGCCGAGCGTACGCCGAGTCATCCAGGCGTAATTTTGCATCGGACTCTGCCGACATGGTATTTACAGAATTGCCCGATGAAGGTCCCAAATTCTCATTGGATACTCTCAATGTTTTTGCATACGTCTCAGACCAAATAAGAATCATCTCAGTTCTTCGACTTGTCGGTGTCATTCAGGCACTAGGAATAGACCAAAACTCCTATTATGTTTCCGACTTTACCAAGAATGGTGAATGGATAGACAAATTAATTGAAAACGGCGAATTATCACCAACATACGCCAAAGTACTGGCTTTTTTTACCGGCAGAACTCAAAACTGTTTGGACGAAATCCAAAAAGGAGTGTGTTATTCATCTAATGGAAATAGGGCACTACTTCTTGTCAAATTGAAATATGGTCCAACAAATAGAAAATGCTCAACGGGCTCGGCTTTCTACCTTTGGGATTCAAAGAGTGGGGGAAAAACAGTTTGTTTAACGCCAAAGACGCTTTCTATCTGAGAATGTGGCAAGATACTATTTCAGGCTAGACTTCTATTTTTCAAGGTGTTAAAATAAGTACCACTCAGAAAATCTGAGGTTTCTACCAATGTTCCGCGATAGCTCAGCGGTAGAGCAGGAAGCTGTTAACTTCAAGGTCCTAGGTTCGAATCCTAGTCGCGGAGCAAAACAGGACGATGAGAGTAAAAATCGTCCATTTGGATTGTTAAATCAGCCTTAATCGGTGGTTCGAAAATTCTCGCAACGATTCTTTCATTTTTCTCCTCTTTCGAACTGGTAAGCTCATTTGTCAACTCTACCAACTCCACGAGTAATTTAAAAGCTTTTGAATAATTTGCAATAAGTTTCCCTTTATCGAAATACAAATCTGCAAAAACCAAATTGATTAATAGTCTCTTGTCAACTTTTTGAGCATTTTCATAAATTACACCTGCTCGTTGAGATAATTCATACAGATTTGAACCTAATTGGTAGTATTTTTCGTTTGCATTCGCATGTTTACCAATTGATTTTGCAATCTCCTTCAATTCTTCAAGGTATTTTTTAGAGTGTTCACTATAAAACGATTCTGAAATTTTCTCATCTAATTTATCCTCATACATCTTTTCCAATCTTTTATTAAGCTGTTCCTGACGACTGTTTAATTCATTAAGAGAAGAAGAGTGATATTGGATTTTATCTTTATGACCTTCTTTAAGTGCCTTTCGTACCCATTCAACTATTTTTGGATTATTAATCTTTAATTTACCAAACTCATTTGCCAGTGATTTTTCAATTTCCTTTTGCGTATACCACAACTCCTGCGAGCAGTCTTTATACCCGTTACAATGACCGTATACTATCCCTTTATGTATTTCCCAAGTAATTAATCCTCTGCACTCGATGCACCGAATCATACCCTGAAAAAGATGGTTATGCTTCCTATATTTCGGAGTTGTCTTACTTCGCAAAATCTCCTGTACTTTGTTAAATAAGTCATCACTAATAAATTGTTCATGATTTCCTTCATATAAAACATCATTCCATCTGATTTTCCCTATATAAAAAGGGTCTGTGAGGTATTGATGAATTCTGCTTTTAACAATTTTATTTCCATTAGCATTACGCAATCCTCTTTTATGCATTTCTTCCGTAAGTTTCTTGAGTGAATAGTTTCTGGTTGCGTACAACTTAAACATCTCAACAACTAAAGGCTTCTTATCTTCATCAATAATATGAATCTTGTGACCTTTTTCACCTTCGGTTTTATATCCGATTGGCGGTCTTGTGGGTAGCCATCCCTGAGCGATTTTTTCTTTTTGACCTTTCCTTACATTCTCAGATAGTAAACGGACATAATATTCAGCTGTTGCAACTTTTACTCTCCACATAAACCATTCGTGGGATTTTGAATTTCTATGTAGAATACAACCCTCTTTTACCAGATGAATTTGATTTGTCTCTTCATCCATAACCCATTTATCAATTGTTGGAACGTCTGCAAAATTACGTGTCAAACGGTCTGTTGTCTCAACAACCATAGCGGGAATTTTATTTTCCCGTATAAATTTGGTCATCTCATTGAAAGTTTTCCTTTGAGTATGTCCGCTTGCTGATTCTGAAATAGCAAAAACTTTTTCAATTTCAAGATTATTTTTTTCACCATACTCCCTAAGGAATTTCTCTTGTGCTGGAAGAGAGTAACCTGTTTCTTCCTGTTCTTTTGATGAAACTCTGCAAAATAAAATAGCTTTCATAATCTTAAATGCCCCCACTGGTTGTGCTCAGAACGGTGATGTTCTATCCAATGAGGGCATTAAAAAACACCACCTTCTCCCTGAGCACTCTTTAAAAATAGCGCTGCAATTCAATAAAATCAACTATACTTCAATATTACCATCTGATACTTTCAGTAAAACTTCATAATATTGAATCAGAGCATTTGCAACATCAGATAAAATTTCATCTGGTAGGCTCACTCCATAATCCTCTTTGAAAATTTCACCAAGTTCTTGCAGTAACTGTTTGCTTATCATATTTTTTTCTTATCAATGACTAACTGCTTAAAGTTATTAACATCAGCGGCTCAATGCCCGTTTTGCGTTAAACTTTAGGCACAAACTTGTGATATAAAATCACTGTTCTGTTGTATTCTTTTAAACTCCTCAGTTTCTCTAAACATATCCCTTACATCTTTACTCTTAGTTTTATTCCCGTTTTGTTTCGCTACTTTGCAGGTAAAAGATATAATTGGATAGTCTCCGATTGCATCCCAACGGGCTTCACCCCTTAAAAACTTAAAAATCGTTTTTAATTTCCTTTTTTTACTGAGCATTTTTAAAATAACTGGCCTTGTTAAAGACAAATCTTGATAGGGATAATAGTTAAATTTATTTATCTTTCCCATATATGTATTAATTCATTCTCATTACTTACAAGATATTAATTTCTATAAAATAGTTAATATATAGTCATAGTAAATATTTGATTTATTTGCTCTCCAATGAGAATTAAATAAAGATAGGAATCAAATATATTTATGTGTATTCATGATTAATATTTATTAGAATGGAATATCATCTGGGTCTACGAATTCATCAGATGACATCTGACTGTTACCCAGCTCTTCGTTTACTCTTGCAATAACTGCATTGGAGATTTCTGAAAAGATACGTTTGTCTGAAATGTAAACAGATTTAATATAGTTATAGCCAGCTTTATATGCGGGTAAATCAAACACGAGGGTTTCATGTCCGTCACCATTAAAATCACGCTTTTTAACAGTGATGCCTTTGATTGTTATGAAGCCAAATTCAACTTGAACAAAAGCAATTATCGAAGGATTACCATGGGCAATTTTAATATGCGCAACAGCAGTATTTGCGTTTAAGTCTACAGGTATTTCTACCAATATTTCTGATTTTTCCATATTCATTTAATTTTTTAACTGTGCTTGTGATTTTTTTTGAATGAATCAAATATTTTTTCAAGAACTTCGATTCCTATCTTTTGACAATTCTCACAACAAATGAAATCTGTAATTTCAAGGAGGGCGTAGTGAAGAGCTGAGCCTAATATAGAAAGTTCCGCTTCATCAAGGTCAAGAACATATCTGATTTTATTTAACTTATCCTCTTTCATGGACTCCTTTCGTTTTTTCATGAATTCTCGTTTTTAATTCATTGATTGTTTCTATGAGGAGACGGGATTCTACCTTGAGAGTTCTGTCCCAATGTTTTTTAATAATTTCTTCACACATGTCTGGGGAGGCCGAAAATTGGAAAGTGAGAAATTTTCCGTTGCCACTTATGAGGTTAAGAAGAGGTATTCCGCTTGCCCGAACAAGCACGGCGGAATAGAAATCGTTTGTCTGCCAAGTTGTATTTTTATCTTTCATCTCCATAAAAAAACTCTGAATTATTTGAGTATCCAGAGTTTATAAAACGGAGTGATATGAATTGAGACGTTATTTTTCTACTTTTTAAGCAAGACTTTTTGTCTTTCTTTTAATCTTTGCTTCATTTTTCGAAGTGTATTGGCTTTCTTTTTGAGTTCATCGTTATCAGCATGTTCGTAAATCTCGGCTGCTTGTATAGTCGAAGTGATTTTTTCCTGAACTTTTCCATCAACTGAATCATAGTAAGTACGTTTTGTACCAATCTCACCAGCTTTTAATGATTTTGTTAAGTTACGTATTCGTCTCTGTTTATTTTTACTCATAGATAATGCTTGCAACAGACTCCCATATGCGGACCGCGCTTTTTTTGATGGTCTTCCTTTTATACCGATGTTGTTTTTGACAGTCCTGCGAACATATTTCTTTTCCTGTGTAGTGAGCGGTATCCGCTGTAACTCGTCAGGATTGCTCATGATGTCATTCGGGAGTTCAGTGTTATAAAGAGGGGTCCATGAAGGCTGCCCATACAATACAAAGTATTGCATCCAGTCATAAAAGCCAATAGGCAATCCGTAGCTGGTAAGTAGGTGTTTTATCTGTTTTTCAAATATATCCCGAGTGGATTTTTCCTGAGTTCTTAGCCAAAAAGATTCAGCATCAATATAGTTATTGTATTCAAAAGATTCCACATCTTCTTCTGGATTTAGTTTTGGGATATGTAGTTCCTTTTTGAGCTTTTTTATATCATTCTTGAATTCAATGTCGTTTTTTAAGTAAGTTAGAAGCTCTCGATTTAATTCTTTTCGTGTTCCGAAGTACTTCGTGTCAGCCTCATGCCTAATCACATCCTGTATCAATTCTCCAAGAGGGGATAACTTGGGTAAATCCTTATTTTTCTTCATATTACATTTAATTTGTGCTCATTATACTAAATGAGCATGCTTGATAAATATGATATAGTTTACGTTGTTTTGGAAATTCTGAAAAATTGTTCCATAAAACTCTCTCTTGATGAAGTTTTTGTATCAATAACATCACAAACTATACATAAAAAGGCACAAGCACTTATATTGAATTAAAAATCAGCAAATTAGCTTCACGTTAAATTTAACAGAGTATCCTGTAAGCAGAAATTAAGTAACTAAAAAGGGAGGATTTCGTTGGATTTAATATTAAGAGCTTTTATTATTGCGTATATGATTTCTAGAGAGGGATTTGCTTCTCCTCTTTCGATTTTCGAGAAGTAACTCATTTCTATTCCTGCATCAAATGATACTTGTTCTTGTGTTTTATTTTTATCTTCTCTTATCTCTCGAATATTGCGACCCAACTTAATTAGGAGTTTTGATGGAATCCGATTACCACGATTCATAAATCAATTTCCTCATATTTCAACTTAACTGTCTAAGTTCTGTAGAACTAGTTAGTGTTCAGATTGGTTATTGAAGAATAGTTATTTGAACAGTATTATTAGGGCAGGATAGGAAATTGAGCCATGCAGCCAAGGATTGTTAACCAGCATTTTCATAATGCATCATTTCAAGAAATTGATGATATTAAAGAAAAATACGTGCAGGGAAAACTTACATTCGCAGTGGACAAAAAGCTTGCTGTCTCTGTTGCCAATTCAAAAAGTGTACCCGGGAATTATCGTGCTGCAATGAGGTTCTGGTTTTTCGTACAGCTCGCCTGCTTTATTGGGGCAGTTATTGTTTTCTTTACTATCCACTGGATTGCTGGAATAGGACTATTTTTAACAGGTCTAATGGTTCGTTCTGCAAATAATAAAAGTGCTGCACAAAATGTTATTGAAATTGCAAAAGAAGATAGAGTTTTTTTGAAATATGCACTCGCAATAGGATTGATTGAAATAAGAGAGTGAAAAGACACATGGGTAGAAAAAGAAGGAATGGAGTTCTTATTGACTTAGTCGTAGAGAAAGTGATTAAAGAGGACTTTGTGTCAGCTCCTTTCATTCAAAGGAGGTTCCAGGTGAGCTACATCAAGGCTCAACAGATTCTTAAACAGTTGGAAGACATGAGGTATATCGAAAAAGGAGAAGAATTCACAAAAAGAAAGGTTTTAAAACATAAGTACATCCAGTAAGGGAGGTGAATTATATGGAAGAAAAGAAGAAAAAGGGATTTTTTGATGTAGGAACATCAACAAGAGTATTCGGATTACAGATTACTCCATTGTGGGCAATAGGCATCGGTATTGTTCTTTCAATTTTTACTGGAGGTATTCTTGCACCTATTGGAGCCGCCTTAATATTACTTGGTATTATTCAAGGGTTAAGAAAACTGTATTTGAATAATCAAAAGAGAAAATGAAAAAGAGATTAATTGGAATATTCGACTCTAAACAAATAACTCCTGAAGAGATTTACGAAAAGGTAATAAAATCGCTGAAAAAGAAAGAAAAGGTAGTAATCAAGAAGGTTTTGGATAAGAAATAGATACATACGATGCATACTGTTAATAGATGTATACATGTGATATACTCGCCGCATGGATGAGTTACTCACAATCAAGCAAATTACAGTAATCTTAAAGGTAAGCAGAATGACAGTTTACCGCTACATAAAAGCGGGAAAGATTGTCGCAATAAAGGCAGGAAGAGATTTTAGAGTTAAAAAAAGCGAGTTTGATAAATTCCTTGAAAGGAGTAAGAATAAATAGTATGTACTGCAACAATTGTGGCAAACATAATCCCGAAGACAGTAAGTTTTGTAAAAGTTGTGGTGAAAAACTGGTAAAAATTTCAGAGCAAGAAGCAGATTTGAAACAAGGAGTAACGAAAGAAGAGCTTACTCCTTCTACCGACAAAAAGAAAAATAATTACTCACATTGGTTATTGTGGTGGATGGTTGATAAAGATGAAATTACAAGACAAGTACATGGCTACAATACCTTAGATATTTGGCATGCATCGAGAAAAATTGCTGCCTTAGCTCTATTATTCAGCTCCGCATTAACAGTTATCTTGGTACTTTTTGCTAACTGGGATAGCTCCTCATTAATAGACGTTTTACTTATGTTAGTTATCGCATTTTTCATATATAAAGGGCATCGCTGGGCAATGGTTGTTGCCATGATTTACTGGACTTATGCAAAGCTTTATGGACTTTTTACAAGTTACAGCTCTGGTTCTACACCGAGCCCAATAGTTGCCATAATTTGGTGGGCAATATTCATGCACGCATTTTTCGAAGCATACAAAGTAGAACAAGCTAGGAGGAAGAAATAATATGTATTGCAACAACTGTGGAAAACATATAGATGAAGACAGTATTTTCTGTCAGTTTTGTGGTAATAACGTAGCTGAAACTAAGCCAGAACAAAAGAAAGAAGAATTCTCACAAGAAGATGATACTTCCCCAAAGCCAGTTAAGAAATCAAAAGCAGATTTGCTCTGGGAAAAGTTTGTTGAGGTTTATGATGCTGAAGGAGCAGATAGAGAAAGATTTAATTCTCTTTCTTCTGAATATGTCTGGGAGTTATTTGACAGATTATCGGTTAACGCTTTTGAAAATTTTATCCAAGATAATAAAGAGGAGTTAAACAAACTGCCATACAAGACCATAGAATCATTGAAAAACACATATACTTGGACTGTGATTGGTGGATATAGACTATGGTTAGCAGAAGTTCTTCTGGAAGATAAAAAGCTCAATAAATTTAAATCGTTCTCTATTGATGAATTAGTTGAAGCATGGCGAGAATACGACTTTGACAAAGAAATCAAAGCTCTATCTGATGAAATGGACATGGGATTGACTCGATATTCAAACTTTAGATTTAATAGTTTTATGGAGAATGCACCTGAAGCAAAAGAGATTTCAAACGCAACAATAGAAAAGCTAAAATCTTCGTTATTGATTCAGACTTTAAATGGTTATCATACTGGCAAAATAGAAAACACTTTCAGAAAATAATATGATTTGTATTCACTGTAAAAAGGAGAACGATAAAGATGCTAAATTTTGTTTTAGTTGCGGTAAGCCCATGGAAGAAGACATTAAAGGCTCTGTTGATGAATATTTCGCAAAGCAATATAAAGGTTGTCAAATATGTGGTAGTCTTGCACCAACAAGGCAAGTGGAATTTAACCAAAATATTGGATACGTATTGATGCGTTCATATGCCACGATGAAAGGGAGATTATGCAAAAGGTGCATAGATAAAGAGTTTTGGAAGAAAACTACAATTACTTTCTTTTTCGGATGGTGGGGTACTATTTCATTTGTTGTCACACCTATATACTTAATTGGTAACGTTTTTAATTTTATACCAACAATAGGAATGAAAAAGGAGAGTAAGAATGTATTGTAATAAATGTGGTAAAAAAAATTCTGAAGGTAGTAAATTTTGCAAACATTGTGGAGCTAATTTTCATGATATAGAGACAGAAAATAAGTCGGAACAAATGGGACACAGCTCCACATCAAGCAAAGTGGATGAGAAAAAGTCTTCAATCTGGGGTAAAGTAATTACTGCAATTGTAATTCTCCTAATTTTAGGCGGTGGTATTTACGGGAGCGTAGATAAAGAACCTATTGCAACGAATAATGAGGCTCTAACAAATTTCGATACTGGAGATAGTGCGAGTGCTATTCAGAAGTTTCGTCAGGCAGCGAATGAGGCTACAACCGATGAAATAAAAGTGGCTGCACTTAAAAATCTTGGATATGTGTATTCAACTGAAGGTCAAACTGCTCAAGCACTAAGCGCCTTCAATGAAGCACTTCCGTTAACCACAAAAGACACGTTTGATTATTACTTAATTTCAGGAGAGATTGCTTTACTTAACGGAAATGTTAACGATGCATTGATTAATTATAACAATGCTTACAGACTCAATCCTGAAGATTTTCAAGTTAATAATGCCCTTGCTTTATTTCATTTAGACTTGGAAGGTGTTGCTCCAAATTATGTAGACTATAGCAAAGCGCTTCTCTATGCTAAAAAAGCAAATGAATTAAGTCCTTCAGAAATATCAAAGCAAAATCTCGCAATAGCTTACTACTACAATGAAAACTACAGTGAAACTATATCTTTACTTTCATCATCAAACTTTACTCAACATCCTTATGCGGCGTATTGGCTTGGTCTTGCATATTTAGGAAATAAAGACGATGTAAACGCAAAAATCTATTTACAAAAAGCAATTGACGGAGGGGCTGAACTTCCTCAAGAGGTTCACGATTATTTAAATTCAAATTAATATGTATTGTAAACACTGTGGGAAGAAAAACCCTGAAGGTAGTATATTTTGTCAGCATTGTGGTCTGAAAATGAGTAGCGTTGCAAAATCTGAAGATACTCAACCTGAAGAAAAACATTCTTTAGATAAATACACTGACCAAAATACAGCTCCATACCCTTACGTAATCTCAACGTGGAAGCTAATAGTGATGTGTTTAGTGACCTTTGGATTTTATGAGATTTACTGGTTCTATAGACAATGGAAATCTTTTAATGCGGAAAATAAACTCAAGCATGGAGGTTTTGCTCTTTGGATGCTTGCCCTTTTTTCTCCATTAACTTCTTATTCGCTATTTAAACACATTTCAGGAGATGTAAAAGAAATAAACAATGGAAAGGGTTTGGAAGCAGGAGCACTTGCCATAGTGTACTTTTTCCTAACTCGATTCTGGCTAGGATTTTTACCACTCATACCAGTTCAGAACAAGATAAACCTATACTGGGAGAGAAAGTACAAGGAAAGGCTCGTAAGGTCTAATTTTGGTGTTTGGAACTGGATTATTGTCATTATTGTCGCAGCGATAATGCTACTCGCGTTTAATTCAGGCAGTACTACAACCGAAAACTCCTCAACTTCAACCTCAAACATACCAGAGACCGCCGTAGTTGAAAAAGATAGTAAAGAAGAAATTGCATCTTCAGTAGTTAACATCTTTTGTCCAAGTACTTCTAGTTATGTCTCTTCCAGTGGGGGCTCGGGCATAATACTAACAGATGACGGCATAATACTTACGAATTCACACATTATTCCGCAAAATAAGACAACTATGCTAGTAGATGAAACAGGATGTCTAGTTGTACTTCCTGACTCAGTTACAGGACAACCATCTGAGATTTATTTAGCACATCCTATTGTCATTCCAGGCATAAGTGATGATTATGACCTGGCATATATGCAAATATATGAAGCTTATTATGATAAAGAAGCAGGAGAATACAAAGGAACTTATCCCAGGAAGTTCCCTGCGTTTGACGATACAAACAGATGTAAAAATGAGAATGTTAAGCTTGGTGAGCCAGTAAGAATTTATGGTTATCCTGCTATTAGTGGAGGATATTCACTGACAATAACAGATGGCGTTGTTAGTAGCTTTCCTGGGGATGGTTTAATAGTAACTTCAGCAAAAATTAGTCATGGGAACTCAGGTGGTTTAGCTGTAGATAAAGATGGATGTATGCTTGGGGTACCGTCTCTTGTAAGCTCAGATGATAGTGAAAGCTTAGGGGTAATTTATTCAATGAGTTTAGTTAGGCAATTTGACGCAGAAGTTGTTAAATACCTCAAGGACAAATAAAAAATTTGTACCCATATTCTATTTCAGGTACTGGTTAATCCCTCACGTAGAGGAGGTTATTACTACATTGAAAGCTTCCTGGTTTAAGGGTAAATCACACAGTGGGGTATCAGTTATTATCTGAAAACATCAATACGCAGAAAGAAGTTGTTGAGTCTGTTGCATCACCACGTCAGGGTAGTCTATGACCTCTAACCAGTTGGAGCCGTAGAAATCGTTCCATCGCTCGAGCCAATAAATTTAGCCTCAGTTTTTCATTACCCCAAGTTGGATGTTAGAACCTTTTGATATAATCGATTCATGGCAAGCATAAAATTCAAAAGTGATAAATATAAAAAATCCCGTGGAGGATATTCTCGACTTTTAGATATTCAGTGCGGAAAATGCACAAAACACTTGTTCTTCTACCAAAAGGATGGACCAGGAATTCTAAAACGGATGTATCTTGACCGAATTTATAAATCTGATAAATATTCTGGTTTGGAAAACAATTCACTCAAATCAGTTCCTCAATTAGTTTGCCCATCGTGTAAAGCTTTGATTGGAATTCCATATATTTATGAAAAGGAAAATCGATCAGCTTTCCGTCTTTTCGTTGGAGGAGTAGTCAAAAAAATCGTTAAATCTCGATAAAATAAGTTCTGGTATTTTTCATCAGGGGAGCCAAAAAAATTTAGCCTCGTTTTTTAATACCCCAAGTTGGATGTTAGAACCTTTTGATATAATAGCCTCACGCTCAATGAAAACTAAGCACATAAAATATCACAAAGACGGTAAGCAAGCGAGAGAATGGATGACTTACGACAAAAACGGGAAACTTATGAAAAAAACAAATTTTAATAATGAATAATTGGTTTAAGACTTTTGGATGGTTTTATCTTCCTGTTTCTGCGGCCGGATTTATAGCTTTCACCGTGTTTCTTATTTTTAACATTCAAGTATTCATTGCTGTTGACAGACATTCCCATTCTGTTTCAGATACTTTTTATGGAGTGTTTCCCTATTTTATATGCAGTCTTGTCCTTCTTTTTTGGGTTGCATCACACACGTCCAGAAAGAAGTAAAAATATACGCATGGCAGACGCATGTACTCATCGTAATCCGACTGGCGAAGCGCTTTACTTAAGTTCGGTTTTGGCTCATAATTTATACTATGAAATCAAAAAAACAACTCATGTGGATTGTAATAGCATTGCTGCTCGTTGTTGATGTTCTGACTTTTCATGATGTGACCGAGACGCACACTCTGCGCGATTGGCTGACACTCGCCGCATCAATACTACTTATTATTAACTTCTTCAAAGAGTATAAGAATAAATAGTTCCGCTTAACTATCAGACCTAATTGAACACTTGATGAGAGAAAACGACCCGCACAAAATAACCGCCCGCGTCTGGCAGTGGAAGGGTGATGGAGCGTGGCATTTTGTAACAATCGAGAAAGAACAAGCCTTAGAGATAAAAAAGGACTGGCACTGGCCTCGGCGGGGATTTGGGTCTATCCCAATTAAAGCAACTCTTGGGGCAACCACGTGGAACACCTCGATATTTCCCGAAAAAGGAGGAACATTTGTTCTCCCTCTTAAAAAAGAGGTACGGAAAAAAGAGAATGTTGTGGTCGGCCAAACAATTATCCTCTCACTTACCATGCTCTCATAGTTTTACATGCGTGATATACTAATAGGCATGAAACAGTCTCCGGTTGTACATTTCGAGATGCCCGCAAAAGACAAAGGGCGGGTCAGTAAATTCTATTCCGAAGCATTCGGTTGGGAGATGAACCAACTCGGCGAGGATATGGGCGGCTATGTTCTTGCTGGGACCACTCCGGTTGACAAAAACCAAATGGCATTAAATCCGGGGGCAATTAACGGCGGGTTTTTTGAATACAAAGACGAAGAGGGGTTTAATGCTCCGCATATTGTAGTTCAGGTTGAAAATTTAGATGAAGCAATTGAAGCTATAAAAAAAGCCGGTGGACAAATAACGGGTGATAAAATGCCGATTCAAGGAATAGGAACATATGTTTCGATAAAAGACAGCGAGGGAAACAACGTCGGCATCCTCCAGCCCGACAGACCTTAATTTCTCCATGGCAAAATACGTAGCTCTCATCCGCGGAGTCGGACCCGGTAATCCGAATATGCATTCGCTTCCCCTTACAAAATTCTTTGAAGAGTTAGGATTTGGAAACGTTAAAACCATTATCTCAAGCGGCAATGTAGTTTTCGAAAGCAAGGAAACAAAAACTGAGATGCTTGAAAAATTGATAGAAAAAGAACTTCCCAAAAAACTTAACTTCTCAAGAGCAACTATTGTCCGCTCGGAAGACCAATTAAAAAAATTCATTGGTAAAAATCCTTTCGATGGAATTCCTGATGAAAAACCAAATTATCTTTTAGTTACTTTTTTTAAAGATGGGAGAGAAGAGTTGGCGACCGTTCTTAATATGAACAGCACTTCTTCTACGAAATTTATGGCAGCGCTCGACAAGGAATACAAAAAAGAATGTACAACTCGCACATGGAAAACTGTCAATAGAATTCTTAATGCAATGAAAAAACAAACGTCTATTTAACTCTTGACTTAATTAAGTGAATGGTTTATTATTAACCCAATGGACATTTACACAGCTCTTGCCGAACCAAATAGACGACGCATCATTGAACTCATTGCAAAGAAGGGGAGTCTTACTGCAACGGATATTTCAGACGAATTCGATGTAACAGCTCCTGCAATTTCTCAACATTTAAAAGTACTCCGCGAATCCCAATTGGTACAAATGGAAAAAGTTGCTCAAAGAAGAATATACAGAATTAACGCTGATAAATTAAGTGAGATAGAAGAGTGGATACAGAAGTTAAAAAAAGTTTGGAATGAACGGTTTGACAGATTGGACAAGATTCTTACGAAACATTCATCATGATACATCACGCAACGTTTACAATAGAAAGAGAGTTCAGCGCTCCGGTTGAAAAAGTTTTTTCTGCTTTTTCAGACCCTGAAAAAAAGAAGGCATGGTTTGTTGGGCCAGAGGGAGAGGACGAGCAAACGATGGATTTTAGAATTGGCGGCACTGAAACATCTAGGGGAAGACTTAACGGAATTATTCATGAATTTAAGGCGCTGTACTACGATATTATTCCCAATGAGAGGATTATTTTTGCTTATGATATGTTTGTAAACAACATGCATTTCTCGGTTTCGCTTACTTCTGTTGAATTTGATACGGTAGCAGACAAAACAAAACTTACATTCACGGAACAAGACATGTTCTTGTCCGAGGAAGACACTGTGGAAGGAAGAAAGAAAGGCACGGAGGATTTAATAGACCAATTGCAAAAATTTGTAGAGAACTAAAACATGCAAGACAACGCAATTACAATTCAAGCAACAGTAAACGCTCCAATTGAAAAAGTGTGGGAATACTGGAATAATTCAGCACACATTTCAGGGTGGGCATATGCCTCAGACGACTGGATGGCCGAGGGGAAGGAAAACAACCTACGGGTGGAAGGTAAATTTAAAACCAGAATGGCGGCAAAAGACGGGAGTGCGGAATTTGAATTTGGCGGAATATACACAGCAATAGATACCAACAGGCTTATCGAGTACGATATGTCCGACGGAAGACATGTGAAAACCGTTTTTGAAGAAACACCTGAAGGCGTAAAAATAACCGAAACATTCGACCCGGAGAACGAAAACACATTGGAGATGCAAAAACAGGGTTGGCAAGCAATTCTTAATAATTTTAAAAAGTATTCGGAGGGAAAAAAATAAATATGGAAGAAGTTGGAGTACGAATCGAAAGAGTTTTTAATGCCCCGCGCGAGAAAGTATGGCAAGCATGGACAACGCCTGAGATGGTTATGAAATGGTGGGGACCCGAACACTTTACGGCTCCGTCGGCGAGTATTGATTTCCGGGTCGGCGGCAAATATATATACGCCATGCATGGACCGGAAGGTTCAGAGTGGGACCGCGACATGTACTCTGCGGGTATTTACAAAGAAATCGTGCCAAATGAAAAAATTGTTGTTACGGACTATTTTTCCGATAAAAACGGAAACAAAATAAAACCGTCCGACGAGGGGCAGGACATAAATTTCCCCGACGAAATGACTGTCACTGTTCTTTTTGAAGAAGTAGAAAATGGAAAAACGAAACTTTCCGTTATTTATCCAAAGCCGGAAACAGAAGAGCAATTACAAGCAATGCTTAAGAGTGGTATGAATGAAGGGTGGCAATCAAGTCTTAATAAATTGGAAGAGGCTTTGAAATGAATTCGAAATTTTAGAAAAGGAGGTGAATAATTATGCAGCAAAAAATAAGAACCATTTACTACGCTCAGAACCTTGTTTTTTGTTTGTGTTAATAAGAATATGAAACAAAAAATAACACCATTTCTGTGGTTTGACAAAGGCAAAGCAAGAGAAGCGGCAAACTTTTATTCCGAGGTTTTTAAGGATTCAAAAATTAATAATCCCGAACAATTTTCCGACACACCATCGGGAGATATAGAGATTGTAACCATTGAACTTTTCGGACAACAATTCACTCTTATGGGTGCCGGTCCGGAATTCAAATTTAATGAGTCAATTTCTTTTGTCGTCGATTGTGATGGACAAGAAGAGGTGGATTATTATTGGAATGCGCTGACACAGGACGGGGAGGAGAGTCAATGCGGATGGTTAAAGGATAAATTTGGAGTTTCCTGGCAGATTATCCCAAGACAACTCAACGCGCTTATGGCAAAAGATACGTCCGGACGGGTCATGCAATGCATGCTGACACAAAAGAAAATTGTCATTTCCGAGTTGGAGAGTGCGTATAACGGAAATTCTTAAAACTTTGCTTATAAAAGAGTGTGGGCTAAGTTTTAGAAATTATGAAAATGAAGAAATTTGACACGGTTGATGAGTACATCAATTCATTTGATTCTAAAGAAAAGGAAATACTTTTGCTTTTTCGCAAAAAAATTAAGGAACTCGCACCGGATAGCGTAGAAAACATAAGTTATGGAATGCCCGGATACAAGCTAGAAGGAAAACCGCTCGTTTATTTTGCCGCATTCAAAGAGCATATCGGCTTTTTCCCGACCCCATCAGGAATTGAGGCATTCGACGAAGAGACAAAACCCTACAGAAACGGAAAGGGAACACTGCAATTTAAGATAGACGCGCCCATTCCGTGGGGTTTAGTTGAAAAAATTATAGAATTTAGGGTTGAACAAGCAACCGACAAATTCTAAAGTCCTTCTTGTTTTAAAACGCAGTATAATAACCCTTGATTATGGAAGGAAATATCTCAAGAAGGGCATTGTTGGGACTTACTGCTGCGGCCGCATCCCAAATCATTGAGAATCATACGCCAATAAAAATATTTAGCGACGAGGTTTTACCCGCAATTGGAATGGAAGAAATGGCAGTAGACACGGAGACGCTCCCAGAGCCAACACAAGGACTTAATTACGAACCTCCTCTTCCTGAAATAATTTTCAAAAGTGCACACCTGACGGTTGCCGAGGAGAATCAGAAAGAGGGAGACGGTAGCTGGGTTCTTATGCAGCCCAACACCTCTTATATTGCTGCCTTTACTGCCCCCCACTCAGCAAAGCCGGGCGAAAAACTCTCATTTCATGTCGCAAGTAACGACGGGAGATACGATCTGAAGCTCTACCGGCTGGGTTGGTATGGCGGCGCGGGGGGAAGGCTGGTTTATGAAAAGGATGGAATTTCCGCTCCGCAACAAACAACAAAGTATGACCCAATAACTGCCGGAACGACGGGAACATGGGAAGCATCACACGAGGTAGTAGTCCCCGATGAATGGAGGTCGGGAATGTATGCTGCGGTTGCAACCAGTACGAACAACTTCCAAAGTCTTGCTCCTTTTTGGGTACGGTCACCAAAGCCCAATGCTCCCATTGTCGCTGAGAGCGGGCTTCTGACGGCTCAGGCGTATAACAATATCAACGGCTTCAGTCTTTACGGCGGTGCTTCAGCGGTAAGTCTTGATAGGCAATTTCGCGACTGTTGGGGGGCTGGAGACATTTTTAGATACGAATTACCTTTTGTCAGATTTGCGGAAAAAGCAGGAATTGACATGGATTACCAGGCAGATTTGGATACCCAAAACGATGAAGAAGCACTTATGGGAAGAGTGCTTATTGCGATGGTGGGACATCATGAATATTACACGATGGATATGAAAAGAAGGCTTGAGCAAGCGGTTAAAAACGGGACAAACGTCGCACTTTTCGGCTCAAATGCGTGCTATTGGAGAATAAATTTGGAAGACACTATTTTTGGGAAGAATAGAAAAGTAGTGTGTGACAGAAAAACCATGGCAAGCCCAAATAAGCCAAAAAGTCAATTCAGAAACCAAGAAGAGCATGAGGCCGCTCTTTTTGGCGTTGCCTACGAACAAACATCAAAAGGAGACGATTGGGTGGTAGCGAATGAAAATCATTGGGTATTTAAAGACTCCGGTTTTAAAAATGGGGACGCCATAACGCACGGGATAGGACCTGAGTTTGACACTATTTTTGACGGGGTTCCTGCAGGAGTAGGGCGCGAAATCTTGGCAGCATCGGTAGTAAATAAAGGACCCGGGCAGGGACACAGCTATTCGTGTCTGACTACTCACGAGTCGGGTGCTCAAGTTTTTGCGACCGGAAGTCTTGAGTGGGCACAGGCTCTGGATTCTTTCAGAATTGGAATCCGTTCCTATCCGATTCCGACTGAAGACCCGCGGGCCCAAATACTCGCAGCAAACGTCTTGAAAACCCTTGGATAAACCGACAAATTAAGAGTAAACTTAAAAAATGCATGGGCCCTTGTTCTCAACAATAACCCTTTTTACCGAGCTGATTGTCACTTTTATTGTTTTCTATACGATTTTTAAAGGCTATAGGCACAATAAATTCCCCACTGTGCCTGCATTTTTTGCTCTTGCGTACGAAACTTTTTTTAATATCTCATACATGTTCTCACGGGTTCCTGCCCATGCAAAAGCGGCAAAAGCAACGTCTCCACTCCTTATTATTCTTGCAATAGTGCACGGGGTATTGTCTCTTATAATGTTTGTCGCGCTTATAGTGTTTTTTATTCTTGCCTGGAGAAGTTATAAAAAAGAGAAGAATTATTTTTTGGAACACAAGCGCATTACTTTCACCTTCTTGTTTTTCTGGACATTTTCTATCGTCTCAGGAGTTCTTTTTTACTTACTCGAATACGGGGTTTAGTTTTTGCCTACTTGCTGCTTTGAAAGCTTCACGTGTGTTGCAATAATTCCCGACATGACAAACCCTAAATAAACAAGACCGGTAAGACAGGCAGAAACCAAATGAGACGGTTTCATAATAACAAGGTAGGAACCGGTAACAATTGTTGCTGCTACCCATAGATACGAGGCAAGAAGTTTATGTTTTGAAGGATGCAAAAAGACGTATCCGGTAAACCCAACACTTGAGATGGCAATCACAATGTGAATTAATAACATAGTAAAAGTATATACTCTAATGAAGCAGCATATCAAGAGAAAGCATTAAAGAAAAAGAGAGTAGAACAATAAGAGAGAACCCAAACATCTTTCGTGCCCATCTCACGCTATTCAGAGTCTTGAACCCATTAACACCCCTCCATGCCCAGTAGCAGGTAAGAAGAAGCATAACAGCGGCAAAAACATATCCGACGGTACCACTTACAACAAGCGCCAAAATCATGAGTCCGTAGAGAAAAACAAAAAAGAGTATGTGCCTTTTGGTCTTCCCAATTCCTTTTGCAACCGACAAGACGGGAAGCCCTGCATTCTTGTAGTCGTTATGTCTAAAAATTGAAATCGCGTAAAAGTGAGGCATCTGCCAAACAGCCATTGTCAAAAACAAAATGGTAGCCCCAATGTCAAACGCATTTGTCACGGCGCAATATCCGACAACAAGAGGTATCGCGCCGGGAATGCTTCCAACAATAGTACTGTATGAAGATTTTCTTTTGAAATATCCGTATATAAAAACGTAAAAAATAAATCCAATTAAAGCAAGAAGAGTAGTTGTCGTATTTGTTCCAAAGTATAAAACGAGAAATCCCATTCCGCCCAAAAAAGATCCGAAGGAAAGAGCACTTCGAAGGGAAATTGACCCAACGACAAGTGACCGGTTTTTTGTTCGAGACATAAGAGCATCTATTCTTCTATCCATGTAGTTGTTGAATACGCACCCTGAAGCAATAACCAAAGCAATTCCACTAACTGTTGCCGTGAAAAGAAGGGCATCAATTACCCCACGGGAAGCAAGCAAAAAACCTCCCACGGTTGCAAGAAGGTTTCCAATAATAATTCCGGGTTTTGTAAGGATAAAATATTCTTTTATCAAGTTAGTGGCTATATATCCCTTCGTCTCGCATGATGTGATTTTCAACACCCTGAGGAGTCATTCTATGATTTAGGTTGTTCATAATCCACATGCTTCCCCCAATAACCATAATAACAATTCCGATGGTCGAGATGAAAAATATCAAACGGAAACGGGGGGTCGGTTCGAAGAAAATATGAAGGAAGAAAAGTGACTGAACAAAAAGCTGAATAATGGCTAATATAAGAACGAAAGGAATTAATAATTCGTGGGAAAAAACAGCGTGCTTTGACGTAAAATGCATAAACGTTGGAATATACGCAGCGAACGTTAAGAGCAAAGAAATAAGAAAACCCCACATGTAAGACAACAGTGTCCCTTTCATATTTTTTTGTCTGCTCATAAAATTCCTCCAAAAAGGTAAACAATGGTAAAAATAAAAATCCAAACTATATCAAGAAAGTGCCAAAAAATACTAAGCAATGTAATTTTTCTTACCATCGAATCGGTGAGCCCTTTTTTTGATATGTACACAAGGAGTAATAAAATCCAGGTCACTCCCGTCAAAATATGAAGACCATGAAAGCCGACAAGAGTAAAAAATGAAGAGAGAAAAGCGCTTTGCATATATGTATGTCCTTCGGAAAAAAGGTTTGAAAACTCGTAAAGCTCCATCCCAAGAAAAGTTGCTCCAAGAACAGCGGTTAGAAGAAGCAGGAGTATGGTTTTTGTTTTATCAAAAACCCGGGCAAACAAGACGGCAACTCCCACAACAAAACTACTTGAAAGAAGAATGAGGGTTTCGTTGAGAACAAAAGGGAAATTCACTATCTTCTCAATTGTAACGCCTCCCGCAGTCGCATCCCTCAACACTGAATACACTGCAAAAAGGACCGAAAACATTAGAAGGTCGGTCATAAGATATATCCAAAACCCCAAATACATTCGTTCGTTCTTTTCTTTATGCATAGTTATTTCCGCTCCAGCTTTGCGATGGTTGATGCTGGGACCACATATTCCGTCTCGTCATCAAACGTCCTTTTGACAAGACATATTACAATTCCAACTCCGCTTAGTATTGCAAGCCAAAACACATGCCACACCATAGCAAATCCAAGAATGAGGGCAAAACCGGCAATTGAAATTCCTATTGCGGTCGGTTTTGGCATTTCAATATCTTCGTATTTTTCGTGGTGTTTGCCTTGGTCTTTACCGAACTTCATTTCCCAAAAAGCGTCGCGTCCTGTTACTTTGGGAATGTGGGCGAAATTATAAAAAGGAGCAGGGGAGACAGTCGCCCACTCTAGCGTCCTTCCATTCCACGGATCACCCGTTGTATCTTTGAGTTTTTTTCTGTTCCATATGCTGTAAAACACCTGAACCACAAGGAGAATAGTCCCCACCGCAATTAGAAGAAAACCGGCAAATGAAAGCATAAAAAGGGGCTGGAACGAGGCGTTACTATAATGGTCAAGTCTTCTTGTTGCCCCCATAAGCCCCAAAACATAGAGGGGGCCGAAAGAAACCCAGAATCCGACAAACCAGAACAAAAATGTGTATTTTCCAAGTCTCTCATGAAGCCTGATACCCGTCACTTTCGGGAACCAGTAAGTAAACCCCGCAAGAACTCCAAAAACGACACCGCCAATAACCTGCGTGTGGAAATGGGCAACAAGAAAAAGACTGTTGTGAAGCTGAAAATCAGCGGGAGGAGCAGCAAGCAAAACTCCGGTCAAACCCCCAATTGTGAACGTTGCAACAAAACCGAAAAACCAAAGCATTGGAGTTGAAAATTGTATATGCCCCTTGTACATCGTGAAAATCCAATTGAAAAATTGTGCCCCCGTAGGAATTGCAATAAGCATGGTCATGATTCCGAAAAATGCATTCACATTTGCTCCCGCACCCATCGTAAAGAAGTGGTGCAGCCACACGAGAACCGAAAGCGCGGTGACCAAAATAGCAGCAACAACGCCCGTCACATAGCTATAGAGCTTTTTTTGAGAGAAAGTTGAAACGACCTCCGAATATATGCCAAATGCAGGAAGAATGAGAATGTATACCTCGGGATGCCCCCACATCCAAATAAGGTTAGTGTACATCATCGCATTTCCCCCGGCACTTGTCGTGAAAAAATGCATTCCAAACAATCTATCCAGATTGAGTAGGGTAATGGTCGCAGTCAAAATCGGAAAGACGGTGACTACCAAAATCATGCTGCACAAAGACGTCCAAGTGAACATGGGCATACGCATAAGAGTCATTCCGGGCGCTCTCATTTTAAGAATTG
>CAZMSF010000010.1:0-17696 GCA_964568885.1 uncultured Gammaproteobacteria bacterium | reverse complement strand
GTGAACATGGGCATACGCATAAGAGTCATTCCGGGCGCTCTCATTTTAAGAATTGTCACGATAAAATTAATACCGCCAATAGTCGTACCAATCCCGGATATCTGAAGGCTCCACATCCAATAATCCATTCCGACTCCAGGGCTGAATTCGTTTCCGGAAAGAGGGGCAATAGCAAGCCAACCGGCACCTGCGAAGTGCCCACCAAAGACAAAAAACAGGTTGATAAGAATTGCTCCCGCAACATATAGCCAAAACCCAAGTGTGTTTAAAAGAGGAGATGCAAGGTCGCGTGCGCCGATTTGAAGGGGAATTATGATATTCATAAGACCAAAAATAAAGCCAGACGCGACAAAAAACACCATAATAACGCCGTGCGCCGTAAAGATTTCTTGAAAATGCTGTGCATCCAGGTATCCGTGCGAGGCTCCCGATGCCATTGACTGCTGAAGCCAAATCATGCCAGCATCAAGGCCACCCCTCAGAAGCATAAGCGTCGCAACGATAATGTACATTATGCCGATTTTCTTTGGATCAACCGAGGTGAGCCATTCTGTCCACAACCATTTCCACCGTCTCAATTTAGCAACAATTGCTGCAACAAGAATTAGCATTCCAGTCATTGCAATTGTTCCCCCAATAGTAAACCACTCGTGGGGCAGTGCATTAAGAGTCAGTCTTCCAAACAGAAATTCCATTGTGTAATTATTCTCTTTCTATACTCATCGGCTGCTGATATTTCTTCATTATCTTATTATAAAGGTCCTTGTCATATGACCCGTAAAGTGTGACCGGAGTGTTTTCGCTGGGAGACGCCAGTTTTTCATATTCGTACATATCAAGAACCCTCTCGCTCTTGATAGCGCCCAGCCACTTTTCAAAATCTCCCCTCGTGCCAACGTGCGCCACAAACTTCATACCTGAAAATCCACGCCCATTAATCTCCGCTGCTAAGCCGTCAAATTCTCCCTGCCTATTTGCCTCTACATGTAGCTTTGTGCTCATGCCGCTCATGGCGTATATTTGCCCAGAGAGAGCGGGAATCCAAAAAGAGTTCATGGGACCATCAGAAGTCAACTCAAAATTAACCGGTGTATTTTCGGGAAGCTGTAAATAATTAACGGAGGCAACATTATATTCGGGATAAAGGAATAACCATTTCCATTGGAGAGCTACAACCTGAACTCTTACGGGAGCGTCATTGGATTCAAGTGAGTTATACGGATCGAGCGCGTGCGTTTTATTCCATGTAATTACCGCTATTATCAGAATGATAGCGGAGGGGGCAATCCACCAGAACAATTCTATCCCTTTTATCTTTTTGTAAGCATCGCTATGTTCCCTGTCTTTTTTACCGGAACGGTACTTTAGGGCAACAACAAACAACGCAATAACGACCGGCACGATAATAGAAAGCGCCAACAAAACCACCGTCACAATAAGACTTCCTTGTTGACGCGCTATTGTTCCTGCCGGAAAGAGCAAAACGAGACGCTCTCTTGAATATATCACCAGAAAAAGAAATAGCGCCAAAAGGACAATGATGGGGAAAAATATCTCAACTTTTTTCATACGCCAATTTAATAATACCAGGAATTACAACCGACAACATAAAGGGATTACTGACAAACCTCATGCCTGAGGCTACATTTTCTTACCTGTGCTTTACAAAAGTGTGCTAACATATTCCCATTCTCGATGAAATTATTAGCAGTAGAGAAGAACAGTTATCATCCTGCTATACCCATGCGCTCGCCGCAAGAGCTTACATTCACAGAAAAAGTGCTCGAAACGATTCCGGGCCTTGTTTGTATTTACAACATCCACACCGGCAGCTATCTCTACATAAACGATACCCTTAAAAGGATGCTCGGATACAGCAAAGCCGAATGGTATAAAAAAGGATTGCCTTTCATTACTTCTCTCGTGCACCCCGATGACCTCGGTCCGCTTATGAAAAAGAACGCGGCGGCTCTCTCAAAAGCAAATAAAAACAAGGAAGCCCACAAAATCGTAGATTTCGAATACCGGATAAAACATAAGAATGGCTCATGGAGGTGGGTTAAGACGGACGGGATAGTTTTTGAAAGGGACCAAAAAGGTCAAATCGAAACCGTTATGAATATCTCCATAGACATAACGGGTCGAAAAGAGAAGGAGTTAAAAGAACACAGCGGACGCGAAAAAGCAGAGCAGGTAAACAAACAGTACTCCAAAACAACAGAAAACATATACGAACAATTCACCGACGCAATCTATATTCTCGACAACAACGAACGGTATGTTTATGTCAACAGGGCGGCAGAAAAACAGTCCGGCTTGTCTAAGGCCGAGGTGATAGGGAAACAGTGGCTTGAGGTCTCGCCGGGAGCTAAGAACACCGCATTTTATCGGGTGGTTAAAGAAACATTGGGAAAAGGGGTCTCAAAACAAATTGAGGCACATTATCCGCCCCAAGACAAATGGTACGAAACAACATATTATCCAACACCCGATGGAATCATTGTTTTTTCAAAAGATATTACAAAACAAAAAAAACTTAACGAGATAGAAAAATATTACAAGGCGATAGTTACTTTCTCGGACGACGCAATAATCAGCAAAAATTTGAATAGTGTTATCACCAGCTGGAATAGGGCGGCGGAGAAGATGTTTGGGTACAAAGAGCGCGAGGCAATAGGAGAATCTATTACCCTTATCATCCCGAAAAATCTCAAAGAGGAAGAGGAAAAAATAATACAGCAAATAAAACTGGGACACAGCATTGACCACTACGAAACGGTAAGGGTGGCCAAAAACGGGTCGAAAATTCAAGTTTCTCTTACAATTTCTCCCATTAAAAACGAGCAGGGAATAATAATTGGAGCCTCTAAAATTGCACGAGACATTACGCGCCAAAAAAGAACCGAGGAAAACTTAAGGTTTCTCTCTGATGCAAACAGAATTCTTTCATCGTCACTTGACTACGAAACAACCCTTCGAAGCGTCGCGACCATAGCAATTCCACACATCGCGGATTGGTGCGGGATAGACATGGCGGGAGCGGACGGACGCCTTGTTCAGGTTGCGGTTGCGCACCGGGACCCAAAAAAAATCATATGGGCAAAAGAATATCGAAAAAATAACCCCCCGGACATGAAAGGAGAATTAGGACTCTCTTATGTGATAAAAACCGGGAAGCCGCTTTTATATCCGGAGATAAATGACGAGATGATTATCGCTGCCGCAAAAAACAGAAAAGAGCTTATGCTCGCACGAAAACTCAAGTTAGTGTCTGCCATGATTGTACCAATAGTTCTTCACAAAAAAACGATAGGCGCTATTTCTTTTATTGCTACCGATTCCGGCAGACGCTACAACACGCCAGACCTTTCTATGGCCCAGGAGGTTTCATCCAGAGCGTCCCTTGCAATTGAAAACGCCAACCTCTACAAGCAGGCGCAGGAAGAAATCGAGCGGCGAAAACAATTGGAAAAACAGAAGGATGAGTTTATCGGTGTTGCGTCTCACGAACTCAAAACCCCCGTCACAAGCATTAAATCGTTCGCGCAGGTGTTGCGCCTCCGTTTTTCCAAAGAGGGCAATTCCCAAGCAGCAGATCTGCTTGCAAAACTGGATGCACAAATTAACAAATTGACAAGCCTCATCGAAGACCTTTTGGATGTGACAAAAATCTCGGCAGGAAAAATGCAGTACAATCAGGCACATTTCGATTTCGATGTTTTGGTAGATGAACTCATTGAGGAGCTTCAAAGAATAACGGAGAGGCATAGCATCATCAGAAAAGGAACTACGGGGAAAACGATTTATGCAGACCGCGAGAGGGTTGGACAAGTAATCACAAACCTCGTTACAAATGCGACAAAATACTCGCCGGGAGAAGAGAAAGTTCTTGTCAAACTTTCAAGCGACGGAAAAATGGTTCAGCTCTGCGTGCAAGATTTCGGTATTGGAATAGAAAAAGAAAAGCAGGAAAAAGTTTTTGAACGTTTTTTCCGCGCAAGCAGGCAGGGCGAAAATACATTTCCCGGCCTTGGACTCGGACTGTATGTCTCAAGCGAGATAATAAAGAGGCTTGGAGGAACTATTTGGGTGGAAAGCGTGCCCGGTAGGGGTTCAACCTTCTGTTTTAGGCTCCCCATACAATAAAAAGGGTAATTCTTTCCCAATTCTTACCAAATAAGCTTTAAAATATTTTCTGTTATGACAAAAAGGATACTGGTTGTTGATGACGATCCGGCAATTGCCGATGTTGTTGTTTTTATGCTGACTGAGTATGGTTATGACGTAAGCTCTCTGGGGGATGCCCAACAAGTCCTCCAACTAAAAGACAACCTACCGGACCTGATGCTTCTCGACGTATGGCTGTCGGGAAATGACGGACGCGACGTTTGCAGGAGTCTTAAAAAAAGAACCGACACGAAGCGTATTCCTATCATCATGTTCTCTGCCAGCAGGGAAATAAAAGACACGACAATTGAAGCGGGGGCAAGCGACTTTATTGAAAAACCTTTTGAAATGGAGGAGTTGATTCAAAAAATTGAAGAGCATACCAATTAGAGAAAGCGTCATTCGGCCCTATATTCCTCTTTCACCTCTTTGGAATACTCCCTCAACAGCTTGTGAATTTTAGGGCCTATAACGTATGAACAGTACCCTTGGTTTTTATTATTGTCATAGTAATTCTGGTGATATTCCTCGGCCGTATAAAAAGCTTCAAACGGCACTATTTCGGTAACAATAGGGTTTTTATATGTGCCTTCTTCCGCTATGGCATCTCTTACTCTTAATGCCTCTTCTTTTTGCTTCTCGTTGTGATAAAAAACAACAGAGCGGTACTGCGAGCCAACATCATTTCCCTGACGGTTAAGGGTCGTGGGGTCATGAAGGTGAAAAAAAATTTCAAGAATTTTTTCAAAAGAGATAATATGAGGGTCAAATTCAACCTGTATTGCCTCTGCGTGGCCGGTTGCCTCCGATGAGACCTGCTCATAACTGGGGTTTTCCCGAACCCCGCCCGAGTAGCCGGAAACAACATCTTCAACCCCTTTTAACCTCTTAAATATTGCCTCGGTGCACCAAAAGCACCCGCCGGCCAGAGTTGCTGTTTCGAAAGGAGAACTCATACAACACAGTATACACTGTAAGGGTAGGAAATTCGCCTCCTATACGCTACAATAGGCTCAGCGCATGATAAAAACACTCCTTTCGTATCTTGCAAAAAACCAATTTGTCGTCGGAATTCTCTTTTTGGCAGGGCTTGTGCTGCTTTATCAGCTGAAAGAGATTCTTCTTATTGTATTTATCGCATACATAATAGTAGCAGCGCTTACGCCGGTGGTTGAATACCTGAAAAAAAAGGGCATTCCCCGAACCCTTGCCGTTTTAATTACGTTTTTTACGACACTTCTCTTATTTGTTCTTCTCATAGCTCCCCTTGTTCCTTTTTTGGCAGCGCAAATCCAACAGCTCACCAAAAGTTTTCCCCAATACCTTCACCAAGCGGCAGGCGCAATCGGCATGCAGCTTGACGCAAAAGAGTTGGGCCAAGTGTTTACCCCGCAACAGCTGGGACAAAACGCTTTTGCCCTCGCGGGCGGGGTCTTTGGTGGGTTCTTTGCGCTCGTCACAACTATTGCCATAAGCTTTTATCTTCTTCTCTCATACGAAAAAGCGAAGAGCGGGGTAGCAAATCTCTTTACGACAAAAAGCAGGGAAAAAGCCATCAACGTCATCGAGCAAATAAACGACAAGTTGGGAGCCTGGCTTCAGGGACAATTCCTACTATCTGTCTCCATTGCTCTTCTTACGTGGGCAACCCTCACCGTGCTTGGCATGCCGTTTGCGCTTCCCCTTGCCGTATTGGCAGGGCTTTTTGAAATAGTTCCCACCATTGGACCAATTATTTCTGCTGTACCCGCCGTTGTTGTGGCGCTCACCATATCCCCCAATATGGCTTTTATTATCGTGGCGGCATATATCGTCATACAGATGATTGAAAACCACCTCCTCGTACCCCGCATTATGCAAAGAGCTGTGGGGCTTAATCCTGTCATTGTTATTATCGGTGTTATTGTGGGAGACCGGCTGCTTGGAATTCCGGGCGCACTGTTGTCTGTTCCCTTTATTTCTCTCCTCGTTCTTCTGGCAAAAAACTTCGACGACTTAACCGGATAGGCCGCAGAGTTGTCCCATATTAAATTGGCCTCTTGACAAGGAGTTATCCACATTTCATACTGGGTATCCAAACACGAAGCGGTCTTACTGAAAGCCCTCTGCTCGCGGCCCGAAGCCCCAGTCAGCGCACTTTTTAATTATGGATGAGCTCTGGAAGCAAACATTGTCTGAAATTCAGGTGGAGGTGTCCCAACCTCGCTTCATTGCCTTTTTTAAGGCCACCCATTTGTTGACCCTTGAAAACTCTGTCGCCACAATTGCCGCCCCCAACCCAATGACCGCCGACCTTCTTGAAAAAAATTATTACTCCCTTATCAAAAATGTTCTTGACAAAAAAACAGGAGACAACGTAAGCCTGATTTTTACCATCAAACGAGTCGAGGAGAGTGTAAAAAAAGACAGCGGACCCCTTTTTTCCGAAACCCCTGTTGCAGCAAAACGGCTTCCGCGGATACGGGAAGATTATACTTTTGACACTTTTGCCGTTTCCGACAGCAACCAACTCGCATACACCGCCGCATATGCGGTTGCCACAGACCCCGGAGGGAAATACAACCCCCTCTTTTTATATGGAAGCGTGGGGGTAGGAAAAACACATCTTATGCATGCTATTGCAAATACGGTTTTTGAAAAAAACCCCGATGCGAAGGTGTCATACCTTACGACCGAAGAATTCACAAACGAGATGGTCGAGGCAATACAAACAAAAAGCACTTCAAAATTACGCCGAAAATTCCGGAACACAGATCTTTTACTTCTTGACGATATTCAGTTCTTAAGCGGTAAAGAAAAAATTCAAGAGGAATTGTTTCACACGTTTAATACCCTTATCGATAACCACGGACAAGTAATTTTTTCCTCCGACAGACCTCCGCATGAAATAAAAAAAATAGAAGCCAGACTTGCCTCCCGATTTGAGTCCGGACTGACGATAGACATTGAACCTCCCGATTTCGAACTAAGAACGGCAATACTCTTAATAAAAAGCAGGAAGCATAACCTCGAACTCACGCCCGATTTGGCAAAAAGGGTGGCTGAAAAAATTACAGAACCCCGGGCATTGGAAGGATTCCTCCTAAAACTTATCACTTTCCTGTCTATGGAGGGAGCGGGCGAAATAACCGAAAGAATAATAGACAAAGCATTGGGTAACGCCCGAGAAGAGAGGCCGTCGATTCATCCCGATGATGTTTTGCGCACGGTTTGCGATTTCTACAATGTGAAGCCGACGCAATTGAGAGGGGCCCGTCGAGACGCGCTTTTTGTAAAACCTCGGCAAATTTGCATGTATCTTCTCAAAGAAGACCTGAAAATTACTCTCGTTGAAATCGGGAACCTCCTGGGCGGGCGCGATCACACTACCATTATGCATGGGGTTGAGAAAATTAGAGAGCTTAAAGAGTTAAACCCTCAATTACAACAAGAAGTCAACGCTATTAAATCAATGCTTCAAGAGGTGTAATAAAAAATGTGGATAACCCAAATCTTTTTTTGTGGACAAGAAGTGGGTAATAATAAGGGGTTTTTGGGGTTATCCCGCGCTTAAATAAAAAGCAACAACTATGCACAAATTATCCACAAAGTTGTCATAGGGTTATCCACAATTATTTACGCACAGGCGTTTGCTTTTATACACTTATCCACCTATACTACTACTGCTACTATTTAATATGAAAGTACAATTACTTCCGGAAAATATTTCATCATTTATTCCACTCGTAAGCAAAATTCTTCCTTCCCACTCCCAACTCCCCATACTTTCAAACATACTCCTTGAGGCAACAAAGGAAGGATTTTTTATAAAAGCTACCGATTTGGAGATGGGCGTTCAGGTAAAGATTTCAGCTAAAATTGAGGAAGAGGGAGCTGTGACCATTCCTGGTAAGGAATTTTTGGAAACCATTTCTTCTCTCCCAAAAGACAAGATAGAAATTACCCTCAACAAAGATGTTTTAACTGTCATATGTAGGGGCAGCAAAATTTCTTTCAATACTATTTCGAAAGACGAATTCCCTCAGCTCTTTAAAGAAAAAGGGGTGGAGGTGGATGTGTTTACCCGCAAGGAGTTTCTTGACATTTTTTCCTGCCTCACTTTTTCCGTTTCTCTTGAGGAGGCCCGTCCACAGCTTGGAGGGGTGTATGTTGATGGAAAAAGTAACTACACAAATTTCGTATCGACAGATGGATATCGGATGTCTGTCAGGAAAGTTGGAAGAAAAATGGGAGAACGCGGGAATCTCATTGTGCCGGTCGGTCTTATCAACGAGGCTATTGCCCTTAAGACCGAAGGGGGCATTGTTTTGTATGTGAATAAAACGGAGAATCAGGTAATTTTGGAAATGGGAGAGGCTATTATTGTCGGCAGGATGATTGAGGGGGCATTTCCCGACTATGAGAGGGTTTTGCCTAATGAGTTTGCAACGACTGTCGTTTTTGACAGGGATGAGTTGCTGCAGAACACCAGGCTGGCGTCAATTTTTGCAAAAGAGAGCAGTAATATCGCAAATCTTGAGATTTCGGGTGGAAGAATGAAGATTACTACCCGTACCCAAGGTGTCGGGGAGGGGGAAATTATTGTTGAGTGCACAAAAACAGGAGGGGACAACAAGATAGCATTTAATATCCGGTATCTTCTCGATGTTTTAAAAAATCAAACCGCAGCCGAGTTAACTTTGGGTCTTAATTCACCGACCGAGCCTGCCGTATTTATGACAAGCGAAAAAGATTTTTCTCACGTTATTATGCCTATTCAGGTTGATTAGTTGGGTGGAAGATAGAGGGTTGTAGGCACAGACTCACCTCCAACAATTGAAACTCCTTTAAAGACGTATATTGGGAACAGAAGGTCGTCTTTTCCGCTATTAAAATATCCAACCTCAACAGCGGTGAATGTGGTTTTTGACGGATTTTGAAGAGCAGGCTGTTGGTATTCGTCTCCCATGCTTACAATAATTCCCTTATTTTCTTTCACCTTGCTTTCGGTTTCTGTGAGAGTTGGGAGGAGGATTGATTGTTGGGGAACGTACTGGGGGGTGTAAAAATAGGTAAACTTTTTTATTCTTCCTTCTTTTGAAAACCAAACATGGGTTGCCGCATCGCTTCCGAACTGCCGAAAAACCGTTAACCCTTGCACCAATTCTTTAAAAGAAACGTCGATAAGGTCGGCGGAAGCGGGGTTCGATGTTTGGGTGAGATCTCCTGTTCTATCTGTGAAGTATTTTGTGGTGGGCCGGGTGTCATCGAAAGGAAGAGCGAGAGACTTGATGAACTCGGCTGCCTTTGAGGTGAGCGGGGTGTTGTCTTGGGGAGTTTTGTCTGTAGAGTCGTCGGAGTAGGATATTGTTCTTGAATAGAGGTAAATGGTAAGGGTTTTCGTGTCTTTTTGCATAAAAATAACTTGACCTCCAGGGGTGTTTATGATGCGCTCGGTGCCTCCCGCTATGAGCTTTTCCTGTATTTTTGAAATAGTGTCTGCAGGGATGCTGGTGGGTGCCTGGGTAAAAACAACGCCTGAGGTAGGAATATTCTTCGTTTGGTAATTGAATGAAACTTCTCCTAGTGAATTGTTTTGGGTGGCCGGAGAATTTTCTATCTGTATGCTTTTTAGAGAAACAGGGGTGTTCGAGGGTGCTCCTATGGGTACCAAGGTGGGACCGACTGTTGGGGGGCTATTTTTTTTCTGAGGTTTTTTGGCAAAGAGACTTATAAAAAGAAGCACAAGTAAAAAAACCAAAAAAACAAGAACAATAATTACCCTTTTTTTAATTGACCATTCCTCGTTTTGCATATTAAATTGAGCCCGGACTACAGGGGATATTTGGGGTGTCGCAATTTGGGGGCGTTACTTCTGTTGGTATGTAGGGGGGGGAGAGGGGTGCTCCTCTTAATTCAAAATGCAGGTGGGTTCCGGTTGATACGCCTGTTGTTCCCATGATTCCGATTTCCTCCCCTTTGGCAACGGTCTGTCCCGCCGAGACCTCTATTACCGACAAATGGCCATAGAGGGCGCTTACCCCGTCGCCATTTTTTATTTCAACAGAATTACCATATCCTCCCCAACCCCTCGAACAGTCTCCTGCTAGGGAGCAGTCGTGAATGGCGGCAACCGTACCGTCAAACGCACTTACGACCGGAGGAGAAGAGGCGTTTGCGATATCAAGTGCGTTTAGGTGAAGGGGTCCGTGGTCATAGGCGCCAAGCGGCCCTTGCGTTATTATTCCGGTCGTCGGCCAACCGCCGTCTCCCCCTTTTGGATTTCCCACCTTTGTTCTTACTGTGCTTGTCTGTGCAAAAACTCCGACGCCATAAGACAGGAAAAATAAATATAAAATAAGCAATAAAAATAACCGTTTCATTATTTATAGAGATATTTGATTGTTACCGTTGATGTGTCTATGTTTTTCCCCGCAATGTACTCATTTGTGCTTTTTTTGGCTTTCTCAAATTGGTCCGTAAAGCTGTCGGGGGAAGCGGCATCGTACTTAAAATGCATAAGATAAATGTTTTCGTCGCGGTCGTATTCTAGAAGATAAATGTGTGTTTCGTGCGGAAGATGCTGGGAAAGAGCGGTGTTGTTGACCGGAAGAGGTGTGGGTGAGGCGGCTGCGCTCAAGAAAGACTGTTGAAGAATTACTTGTCCCCGAAGAAGGAGCGTGAGGGTGTAGGTGGAAACGGGTTCTATTGGGGTCGTTGTAGTAAGAATGAGTTTGTTTTCCTGCCTGTTGACTACTAGCGGTATTTCTATTTTTTCGGCAGCATTTGAGGGGGGAGAGAGGGTGAGCTTTGTTTGTATCTTGCTGGAGTCAAGTGCCGGGTCGAGGGTGACTGTGAACGTCTGATTTTGTGAAGGAGTAAGCGCCTGAAAGGGGTCCGGGGCTACCTCTTTTATCAGTTTTGTGGTTGTATCTCTTGGGACTTTTTGCACGGATGGCTGGGGTTTTGGGGGCGATTTTTTAAGGGAAGAAACAAAGAGGAAAAGAACGGTCAGAACAATCAAAGATACAAAAACTCCCGCAGCATACATTAATTTTTTTAAAAGTGGTTGTTTCATATTCCCTTAAACTTCTTGTAAAAACTCGTAAAATTGCCTCTGGCCGGGTCGTTGTGGTCGTTTACGTGGCATATCGGCGCATACATCTCGTAAGCGTACACAAATGCGTCGGTGTAGATACAAGTATTTCCCATGCTGCTTGGAATTTCAAGTGAACCACCCGTGTTGTGGGACTCAAACGTCCCCATTAGCTGGTTAAGGCTTCCTGCAGCGCACGTTACGTTTTCGGCAAAGCCCGCATCTGAGGGGTTAAGGCAGCCGAACGGGTAGGTCGCTGAGGGGTCAAACCCCGACTCCGTCCCCCAGATAGATGCAAGAATGAGAGGGTTCACATTGTATTGAGTTCCCGCGTCATATATTTGGCCTAAATATGTCTCTTTCCCCGCAAGGGGAAGTCCTGAAGAATTAGCAATGACGGTTGTGATAAACGTTGCCCTGTCGCCCAAAACACCGATATTTCTTCCTTGTCCGACAACAAGGGCAAGAAACTCAGGGGGGTCTCCTGTGGCGCTTCCGGTGCCACTCCCTACTGCAAGCCTTGCCGAAACAACATTGTTGACGTAGATGTCGTCCGCTGCCGGATGGAGGATTATTTTAAACGGCTTTTGGTTGGAGGGCTCTTCTAGGGACCACGTAACGAGGGTAGAGGTTGAGTCCGATGCTTGTACGCCATCTGTCTTAACAAATTTTGCGTTATCCGGTATTTTGTCAAAAAGTACTATGTTTTCTACCGGAACTTTTCCTACAGACGAATCATATGTGTAGCTCACGGTGTATTCGATATCTTCCCCGTTGTTAACAGTAGTGGGCCCACTGAGGGTAATGGTAAGGCCGGGAATGGTGATTGCGGGCAACTTGCCTCCCCCCGTTGTTGAGGGAAGAGCCGTACTTTGTGTGTCTGTATCTTCTATCGATGTATGCCCGGAAAAAAAGTACATGTAGATAAAAAATAAAAAGACAGCGACAATAACGGCAAGCAGCATCCATGGGTTAAGAGCGGATGCTGCCGTCCTTACCTTCTTGGCGGTATCGAATATTTTTTTGGCGTTGCCGACAACGTCTTGAATGGTACCTGTTGCTTTTTTGGCTCCCTCAAAGGCGTTTCCTCCCCCGGGTTTTTTTTCATCATTTTCTTTCTGGTTTTGCTGTGGTTGTGGTCCTTGCCACTTGAGGGCTGCTTCGTTTGCCATACATTACGTGCGCGGTGACGTCGGGTTGATGGTTGGTGTTGTGACCTGAGGGGCGGGAGGAATTGAGGCAAGCGGGCCGGCTGCCACAGTTGGTGCCGGCTGTTGAGCGGGAGGAATTATTCCCGGGGTTGCGCTTTGGGCTAATGGCTGAGAACTTATCGGAAAGGGAGGTTGTGGTGTAACCGGTGGCTGCGGAGATGCGGGTGGTGCTGACGGTGCTTGCTGGGGCTGTGTGGCAAGACCGGTCAACGGGTCTTGTGGTGTGATGGGAGGTTCTGTTGGCGGTGGGCTTTGGGGCTCGTTTTGTATCGTGTCTTGTGGGCGCGAAGTGACTAGGTCGTATTCGAATTGCGACGCAACAAACTGTGCGGTGACATGGTTTTGTCCGGCAAAAAGCAGGCCCTCTCCGACCTGTGCCGTCAGAAGGTATTGTTTTTCTCCCTCGGAAAGGTTAAGGGTTTTGGCAAGAGCTTCAACCTCGGAGGAGCCCTGTTTCAAAAGAATTTGTACCGAAGAGCTTGAGAGAATTGCCTTCCCGTAATCTGAAGAGAGGAAGTCTTCAATGTCTTGGGTAAGGGTAGTGAGCCCCAGATAATATTTGCGGCACCTTTTTGCTATTCCCTGTAGGAATGCCGCCGAATCCGGATAGCGCATCATATACCACGCCTCATCCACAATAAGAATTCTTTTTTTCATTTTTGTTCTTACCCGTGTCCATATGAAGTCCAGAATGACGTGCATCGCAATTGGTCGCAAGACATCTTCAAGCTGCCTGAGGGAAAAAACGGTGAGTTGGTTTCTCACGTCGTAATTTGTCTGGTGGTTAAAGAGCCCCGAAAATCCGCCCTTGACGTATTTTTCGAGCCGAAATGCCAACTCTTTTGCGTCTGCCTCTTCCATATTGAGGAGTGTTTTGTATAAATCTTCAAGAATTGGGGGTTCATTTTTGTAGGTCGTCGGGTCCGGTGAAATCCCTTTTTGTTTGTAAGCAAGGACAATTGCCCGGTCTAATATCGCTTCCTGGGTTGCGCTCATTTCCCCCATCATGGTTTTTAGAAGTCCGTGGACAGAGAGAATTTTTACTCCAAGTTGTGCTTCGGATTGGTCATCGGGAAGAAGTGCGAAGGGATTGATTTTTATCTCCGAATCTTTTGAGAAAGAGATGTATTCTCCCTCTAGGGACTGACAGAGCACTTTGTATTCGTCTTCGGGGTCAATAATTAAGACTTCCGTATCAAACATCATCTGCCGTAAAACCTCGAGCTTGACCAGAAATGATTTTCCCGAACCGGATTTTCCAAACACCACCGAATTGGCATTCTCAAAAGAGAACCGGTCGACAATAACAAGAGAATTGTTGAGGGTATTCACGCCATATAAAATGCCGTTTGGATGAGAAATTTCATAGGAGGTGAATGGGAACGTGGAGGCAACCGAGGTCGTATCCATATTGCGGGTGGAGAATAATTTGTCTACTCCTGTCGGAAGGGTTGTTTTGAACCCGTCCTCCATTTGAAGAGTGGCCGGTTTTAGGATAAGAAGGTTTGAGGAGAGAAGTGACATTAATTCCTTTGAGCGAAGGTTGAGGTCGTCAACGTCCTGGGAGGCAAGGGTAACATACAGCCCGAATTGATAAAACCGTTCAAGGCCCCGCGCCAACTCTTCCCGGAGGGCAATTGCGTCTTCGAGCTGGGCGCGGATTTTGGGGTCGGGCTCGAGCCCTTGCTGCGTATCGGATTCTATAGTTGCTTCCATTTCGGCAATCTTTCTCCTCAAATTTGAAAGCACGTCTTTTGACTCGACGGGGTAGATGAACATCGAGATGTTCATCGTTTCCTTGTAATCGATAAGAATAGAAAGCCAATTGGGAGAAACCTGCCGCGGATAATCAACGACAAAGAAGGTGCGGTAGTACGTGTCCCCAACGCGTATATGTTTGAAGTCTACTTCAACAGACGAGGGCGCAATGATGTCGACTATTGAGACGGAGCCTTGTTTGAGGGCTTCGGTCGTTTTGGCATTGACCGGTGGTTTTGTGCTCGTGGCCGGTGCTGCTGCTGTGGGTTGAGCCGGGGGAGGTGTTTGTCCCTGTGTTGGTGGAGCCACAGAAGTAGCGGCCGGCGCTTGTGGTTGTTGTGTTGGCTGTTTCTTTTTTCCAAACATATATTTTTTATACCTGCAAGTAGGTGCAAGCTGTGCTTACAAGATTACGTTTTGTACATCCTGTGAATTAAAGTCAACGGTTATCGTGTCGTTGTTGAGAATTTCATAGAAAAGCTTTATCAACTCTTCGTGTTGTAAGGGACGTGCGGCGAGTCCCATTCTTTCAACCTGCGCTTGGATGACGGACCTTTTTGAGACGAGGGCGTTTTTTGCCTGGTCGGCAAAAGTCCCTGCCTTTACGGGCTGCTGCGGCTTTTGAGCAGGCTGCGTGGGATTCGTCCCCAGACTTCCTTCAAGATACGAATAGGGCACCACTATATAGATTTTTTTATCCAAAAGCCCCTCGTTTTTAACAAGCTCGTCGATGAATTGCCTGTACATCGTAAGGTGCTCTTTCATGTGCGGGTTTTGTAAATCCTCTATTTTTTTGTCTAACACTTTCAGGTAATTACCCATATCAACCCTCTTTGAGACGATAAGAATTTGAATTGCAAAAGAAAGAGAGTTGATAAGGGACATGTACCCGTAAATTCTGGCGTTTTGCTCGTCGGCCGATAAAAGGAAAAAATTGACCGACGAAACCTCCAAAACAGAGCACGCGTTTTTGCCCTTGAACAAAACAACGTCCTCTATGATGTCTACGATTTCAGTAAAATCTTGTGTCGTTGAATGTATTTTGTCTTTTTTTGCCATACCATTATGCGCCGACAGCAACCTGCTGTGGAGCGCTTGCCGAACCAAATAGTTCTCTTCTTAGTTTTTCACGCTGATCTGTTGAGAAGATTTCAAGAGGGTTAAATATCTTGCCTTCGAGGGCTATTTGAATTTGCTCAAATTCGTTTTGTTTCCGGGGGTCTTCAAGTATGACAATGTAGTTTCCGTTGGGAAGAGGAGTGGCGGCAGCAAATTGTCCAAGAGCGTTTGTTTTAAAAGCCCTTACGGGTACATTTTGCTCATTCATTATCTCAACAAGAATGTTGGGGAGTACTTTTCCACGGGGGTCTCTGATTATTCCAAGCACTATGTTAGGGGTGTCGGGCAGCTGTGGAAAACCGGCTTTGAGACTCGCTTCGGGGGTAACAGTTGTAACGTTTGAGTTTTCTCCCGGCGTGACAGTCGCAACCGGTGCTGCCTGTGCTGCCGCCTGAAGAGGGGCTGCCTCGGGAAGTGGGTTTGTTTCTTGGGGTTTTGAAACATGCGTTACGATTTCCGCCTTTTGTTGCTCCTGGGGAGAAGGCGTGGTGGCTGCAGATTCAGCCGTCTGTTGCTTTACCGGAGCTTGGGGTGTGACCAGTTTTGTCGAGGCGTTCATATCGAGAGATTGTATTTTTTGTGCAACGCTTACTACTACCTGAGGGTCCGGAGTTGTATTCTGCGCGGGGACAGGCTGGGGTGAGGGCGCCACTTCCTTTACCTCTTTTGTAGCAATAGTGACCGAGGGGGTTACTATTTGAAGGGCGGGTGGAATTTCTTTTGGTGCCTCATCGACTCTCTGAACGGAAGGGCTTGCCGAGTGAGAGGATTCGTGTAGATACGTGTTAATATTGGTAAGAACCGCCTGCTCTTTCTCATCGGGCCTATATGCACTTTTAAGCGTCTTGTATAAAAGTGCACGCCGTGTGTCCTGGTCATTATCCGTAGTCGTTTTGGTTTGTTGTACCTGTACGGCAGCTTGCTGCTGTGGGGTAAAGTACTCAAATATCAGTGCCTCGGCCCCTTTTTTTCGAAAAATGTATTGGTTTTCAGCAGGGAGTGCTTTTAGAAAGTTTTTCAACATAACATCCATAGGTCTTCCTTCAATTGGAATAAAAGCAATGGCAGCGCCAAGGCCTCCAAAAAGCATCGCCAAGGGAACTTTTACGAATCCTGAAACGGGTAGAATAAAACACACTCCAGCCAAGATTCCACCACCCAATATGTATAAAAATTGTTTGATGGTGACGCTTCCGATGAGTTTGAATTTAAATCCAGTAACGTCCTGGGGGATAGGGTGATTTTCCATTATAAATTAAATACGGGCAATAGCCCTTTTTTATTTGTTGTCTCATGAATAGAAATGATTCACTCGACAATAAATACAAACACACCGTATCGATGTGCTGCTATCTAGCGTATAACGTGAAAATTTGGGATGCAACGCGTTCAAACTGGGTCAAAAGACATACAATTTTGAGGCTGCTGTGAAAAGGGTGTCAAAAAATTTATTGACTTCAATTCAGAAATAGTATTACTATGGTGTTATGGCGCTTTCCAACGAACAAAGAGAAGATGTTTTTAAGAAAATTAATGACATTGTCCTTATGGGGATTGATGCAGGTGCCCTTGAAGAGTACGAGCTTTCTGACATAGCATCATATACATTAAAGAGGGTCGGTGAACTTAATGGGGATGGAGACCTACCAATTTTTTACCAGGAGCTTGCGGATAAATGGCCAATTTTTAATTCGTTATTAGACGAGGAAGATGGTAAGGCTCACGAAATGGTCGAAAACGAAGTGTCGGAGGGAGCATCGATGCTTCTTCAGCACGGAAAAGTAGACGAGGCACTGGCGCTCGTAAAATCAGCCACAACAAGTTAATTTATATGGCGGAACCAACAACAGTAGAACAACCACGGGCAGCGGCTGAAGCGATGTTCGGTCCCGATAGGGCAGGAAGAATGGCGGGGAGAAGACGCGAGTTGTGGGAGGCCGGGCAAAGGATAAGAAACAGAAGGGCTCAGAATGTAAGCGAGCAGTCTATTGCCGAAAGTTTTGTTCCCAGCCCCCCACCCACCGAAGCAAGAGTAAATCATGTTAACGCTGAAAATATTGGTATGAGGCGCAGGGGTGGGGACGTTCCCAATGCGGGAGAACGGGAGTATACACAAAACGAGCGGTCAATAGCTTTCCGAAAAAGAGCAGACAAATTCGCATCTCTTTCTCAAGAATTACTTGAAAAAGGATACGACGGCTTGCAGGACACAGCTGCTGTTCCTGACACAACTCGGGGAAGAGGGGGCAGGGAGGTAACGGTTGGTAGAGAAGCCTTTAGCGCCGCCGATAAAAAAGACTTTTTGGTAAGTGAAATGCTTGAGGCCTCAAAATCTTGGCCAATGGCAAGAGCGGTTTTAGAGTCAT
>CAZMSF010000009.1:0-42344 GCA_964568885.1 uncultured Gammaproteobacteria bacterium | reverse complement strand
ATCCTGTTCAGCTTATTGACTTCAAAGTAATAGTTTGATATAAATTGATACATTTAATTTAGTTGTTCATTTCTATCGAAACTGCTCTTCGGGGCAGTTTTTTTGTATAAAAATTTACTCTTTTTGAAAGGGGGTGAAGGCATGAAAAAACTAATAATACTTGAGTCAATAATTGTAACTTCTTTAATAGTTGCTACTCCTGTGTTTGCGCAATCTGCAGATGTCTCAAAAGTCCAAAGTTTTATAGAAAACATTATCCAAATTCTAACCACCTTAGCCGGACTTTTAGCGTCCGGCTTTTTTGTATGGGGAGGTGTAAGGTATATAACTTCCTCCGGTAACCCTGAAGCACTTGAGGGAGCAAAGAAAACAATTATGTTCTCGGCAGTCGGGCTTGCAATAACTTTAGGAGCATTTGTCCTAAGCAATATTGTGACACAGACAGCAACAGGCGCATTCGGTGCGCATTAAAAAACATGAAATTATTAAAAATATTGTTTTTTTCACTTGCCTTCCTGGCGTGGCCAAATCTGGTGTTTGCCGCGCAGAATAATGATGTCTCCTCCTTCACAAACCAAACCCTTTCGTCTCTATTTGTTATCGCAACTCTTGCTTCGGTATTCTTTCTCATTCGTGGTGGTTACCTATATATTATGTCCTCAGGTAATCCCGATTCGGTGGAAGAGGCAAAAAAAACTATTAGAAACGCTCTTATTGGCCTGATATTGGTACTTGGAGCGGGAACCGTCTCATCAATTTTTCAAAATGCCTTCAGCAACCCAACCGTCACTTCAACTTCTTCACAAATCAACCTTACACCGATCGCCCCGGCAACTCCCCAGGGAGGGTTAACACAAGTATTAATTGATGCAATCGCGGGTTTTTTGCAAAACATTATCCAGTCGGCGACTAAACCATTGACGGATGGGATAATTTCCTTTCTGACTACTACTCCTTCAATAGTGACAAACTCCGTTATCTTTAACTTTTGGCTTGTTATTTTAGGAATTGCAAATTCTTTGTTTGCTTTAATGGTTGCGCTACTTGGGTTTCATATCATGAGTGCGTCAACTTTCGGGTTTGATGAAATTGAATTTAAGCATCTTATGCCTCGTGTAGGACTTGCCTTTCTTGGAGCAAACATATCAATATTTTTGGTTGACTGGATAGTTCTTGCATGCAACTCAATGGTGAAAGCGGTTCTAAACGCAACAGGTGGAATAAGTAGCGCTTGGGTTTTAAATGCCTTCGACCCATCATCATTAGTTGCGGGATCAACAAACCTGATAACTCTCATATTTATGATCCTGTTTGTAATTCTGGCAGTAGTTTTACTGTTGTTTTATATTTCCCGCCTTATTATTATTGCATTGGGAGCGGTTTTATCTCCTTTAATATTCTTGCTCTGGTCAGTCCCTAAATTTGCAGATTATGCAGAAATATCGGCAAAAACCTACATTACAGCAGTCTTCTCGGTCTTTGTGCATGTAGTTCTTATTCAACTTGCTTCCGCTTTTCTTGCCGTTCCCGGACAATCCGGAACAAACTCATTATTGTCAATTCTTGTTGGGATAGGGCTTTTATTTACGCTTCTTAAAACTCCGTCAATTATGATGCAGCTTGTTATGTACAGCGGTGGAAGGCAGGTTATTAAAAAAATAGGAGGACAGGTAATGAATGTTATATCAAGCGCAGGTGAAGCAACGGCAACTGCTACAAAAACTGCAGCAGGAACAAAGTTGACACCAAGAAGGAGGATGGCATGAGAACAACGGTAATACCGGCACAAATAACAACAGTTGAGGATAGGATTGCGGCGAACCTAAATCTAACGCAAATTATTCTATTACTTGCTTCCCTTTTCGTTGCAACCTTTATCTATGCCGTTTTCCCCCACGGGTTATCTTTAACTTTCTATAAATACCCGTTGTTTATTATTAACTTCATTATATTTATCACTCTTTCATTAAGGATTAAAGGTAGAGTTGTTTTGAATTGGTTGTTTGTCTTATCTACTTATTATTTTCGCCCGAGGTATTACGTTTTTAACAAAAATAACATTACTTTACGAAATGTTACTATGCCAGTCTTTCAAACTAAGAAGAAAACAAAAGCTATAGCCCATGCAAAAGAAACAAAAGTTGTTAAAAAAATAAAACTTGCAGAGCAAATGATAGCTGAGAATATTTTAAACAACCCTAATGCAAAGATTAGTTTTAAGAAGGGAGGAGTAAATGTATATGTTCAAGAAGTCTAAAGTATCATCAAGACAGCAAATACAGATACAAGAAGTAAGAGATAGTGTTTTAGTTTTGCCTAACAACAATTATAGAACTATTCTTGAGTCTTCTTCAATAAATTTTGAGCTTAAAAGCGAGGATGAACAGGATGCTTTAATCGATAACTACCAAAACTTTCTAAATTCACTCCCAAGCCCTCTACAGATTCTAATTAGAGTCAGGGAAGTTGATATTGATAGGTACTTGGAGGAATTCTCAAAAAACTTAAGCGGAGAAACTGAAAAAGTTTACCAGGAGCAGATCAAAAACTACTGTGAATTTATCCAAAATCTTGTTTCTGGAAATAAGATTCTCTCCCGTAAGTTTTATATCGTAATTCCCTACAAACCAGCAGACAAATCTACAGACTTTTCAATGGTTAAAGAGCAAATTCTTTTAAACCAAGATATTGTTTCAAAAGGCTTAGAAAAACTAGGAATGAAAACAAGACCGTTAAACAATCTTGAACTATTAGAACTTTTCTATAAATTCTATAACCCAGACCAGATAAAGTCGCAGGAATTAACAAGCGAGACTTTAAAAGTTTTATTTAACAACCAATATGCTATTTAATCTTAAATATTTTGATAATAAAAAGAAAAAGGCTAAGAAAATTAAAAACAGTTTAAATTTTAACTTTGGCGAGCAGGATCAAATTGATCTTATTTCTTACTCGGGACTTGAGGAACAGTCTACATACCTTCAGATGGAGAATAAAAATGTTCGTTCACTATTTATCTCCGGATATCCTTATGTTGCTTCAACCGGATGGCTCAACATGCTTATTAACTTTAACCATGATATAGATATTTCATATCACATCGAACAAATTGACCCATACCTTGCGCTTCCAAAGCTCAATAGAAAAATTACAGAGCTTGAATCAACTAAACGCTCTATGCAGCAAACCGGTAAAATAATCGGTTCTGAAATTTTAGACCCCTTAGAATCTGCAATTGAACTTAAAAACAAAATCCAAAGGGGGCAGGAAAAGTTATTCCAAATATCAATTTATGTAACTCTGACGGCAAACTCTCTTATCGAGCTTAACAAAATAACAACACTTTTAGAAACCGTATTATCAACAAGGCTTTTTTATGCAAAAACCGCAACATTCCAACAGTTAGAGGCTTTGCAATCGGTCCTTCCGCGGGGAGAAAACAAACTGGCACAAAAAAGAAATCTGGACAGCTCATCGACGGCTTTAACGTTTCCATTTATATCTTCTGAGTTAGTTTCAGAATCGGGAATTTTGTATGGAATCAATAAATCAAGTAACTCACTTGTAATGATAGATCGGTTTTCATTAAATAACGCAAACAGCATAATATTCGCACAATCGGGAAGCGGAAAGTCATATACCGCAAAAGTAGAAATACTAAGGCAACTAATGCAGGGGACAAAAGTTATTGTTATCGATCCTGAGCGCGAATATAAACAGCTAACTAGCTCTGTAGCGGGCACCTACATTAAGTTTTCCGTAAAGTCCAAAGGAAAAATAAACCCCTTCGATTTTGCCTTAAGCTCGTATAGTGATGAAGGGAATTTATCGGAGCACATTCAAGATCTAACTGAACTTATTTCTTTAATGGTTGACGGTTTAACTCCTGAGGAACAGGCTGTAGTTGATAAAGCAATAATTCAAACCTACAAGTTATTTGGATTTACGTTAAAAGGAAAACACATAAAACATTCATCAAAACCCCACAGGGGAAGGCCGAAAAAAGAACAGGAATATCCGCTTCTTAAAGACCTTTATAAAACGCTTAAGCAGATGAAGGAAAGAAAATTGGCGACCCGGCTTGAAAAGTATGTCACAGGATCCCTGTCATCAGTTTTTGACTCACAAACTAACATAAAGCTTGATAACAGGCTGGTTGTGTTTGATATTAAAGACCTTTCTGAATCATTAAGGCAGATAATGATGATGGTTATTTCAAACTTTGTCTATAACCAGGTAAAAAGCAATTTACAAAAAAGACTTTTGGTTATCGATGAAGGATGGATGCTTCTTCAGCACGAAGAAAGCGCTAAGTTTGTGTCAGGACTAACTAGACGCGCAAGGAAATACTTTTTAGGGGTATCGATTATTTCCCAACAGGCAAATGACTTCTTAAATAGTGAATATGGAAAAGCAATTGCTTCGCAAGCTTCGTTAAGGATTTTAATGCGTCAAGATACGACCACAATTAGAGGGGTTGCTAGAGAATTTAAACTAAGCGAATACGAGCAAAAGTTTTTGTTAGGATGCGACAGGGGGGAAGCATTAATTATTGCCGATCAAAACCATGTTGCTATTAAAGTTGTGGCATCCGAGAAAGAACATCCACTCATCTCAACAACACCCTCGGAGCGTATTAAAAGCAAGTGAACCCACTTTTTATAAAAGCATTAATAACAGCCTTTTCTTTAAGAAGAGAATTAAAGTACGTTTTATTAACTTTTTTAGGCGTAGCGCTATTGCCATTTATCGCCGTAATAATTCTTACCCAAACAGGAATTGATATTGTCTCAGACCACCTGGCAACTGTTGATACCCAAACCAACAAAGTCCAGATTCATGACCCTGCAACAGGAAAAGTAATTGCAGAAGTAAGCGGATTAATGGTTTGGCCTGTTCATGGAGTAGTGACTCTTGAATTTGGGGCCATAGACCTTCCCTACCAACCTCTTCACACGGGAATTGATATAGCAACTCCTAACAGTAAAATCGGAGATCCACTTACTTCCTTTATGCCCGGTAAGGTTGTCTATGCCGGAGAGATATTTTGGGGATACGGAAAACACATAATCATCGACCATGGGAACAATATTACCTCTTTATACGGGCATTTAGATAAGATTATGGTAATTCCGGGGGAGGAGATAAAAACAACAGACCAGGTGATAGGTCTTGAAGGAAGTACGGGCTGGTCAACCGGACCCCATGTGCATTTTGAAACAAGAGTTTTTGGAATACCGGTTAACCCGAGAACTTTTCTAACCGGAAATCCATAATTTAGAAGATGACTTGCTATTGATTTAGATTTGTAGCAAAATAAAGTCAATATGGAAGGAATGCCTGATAACCCAGAAGGACTTGATAATAGCCAATCGCCACAAGAAGCCCTTGCTAAAACACCACAAATAAATGAAGCTACTCCGAATCGGTCTGAAACTAGCGAGGATCAACATCCAGTCGATAAGGATGAAGGTTTAAGTTTTAATGAAGTAACAATGGCTGAACGACAACAAATACAAGATACAATTGATGAAATGTTTGCAAATCTTGATCAATTACCAGCCAATTTACAGGAAGCACAGCTCTCTCAATATAGAAATATGGCCCAAGATCTTTTGTTAGCATCTATAGGCCAACATATATTTAAGGATAAAAATCCAGATCCATATACGGGAGAGTTTGGGTTACTACTTCAAAGTAAAGTCATGGATACAGAATATAGAAAGCATATGTCAAACACCAATATGTCTGAAGTGTTAAAAGATGTACTAAACAGAGCATTTCCTCAGGATCGCAATCGAAATATGGACAAGATCTTGGAAATGGCTGATAAAGTTGAGCCAGCAATACAAGGGGAACAACCAGTAGTAGATTCAAACGTCGGTAGCGAACAATCAAACAACCCACCAAATCCCTCTCAACAGCAAGGACAAACAAGCTAAATGTTTCGAATTAAATAATCCTAATAGTTGGATAGAAATGATTGAAATCACACAGAGCGTGTAACTTTGATTCTATTGGAATACCTGTAAACCCGAAGACTTTTCTAACAGGAAATCCATAAAATTCATATATTAACCCCAAAAGTAGTATAATCTGTAAATATATTTATGTCAGACAATATTGATAAAGAACTTGTTAAACAAATCAAAGAAGCTCGGGAGAAAAAAGGGCTAACCCAAGATGAGGTTGCAAAAAAAGCGGGAATGACAACAACCTACTTTGCGATGATTGAGCGTGGAGAGGTAAATCCCTCTATTGCCAAACTCAACAAAATTCTTGATGTTGTGGGGCTTCAATTAGTCCTGAAGAAAAAATAATCTAGACCTTCTTCTTTAATGTTTCTCTGAATTTCATTTCAAAAAGCTGAAGCATTTTAGAGAATACTTTTGCGGACTTGCTGTTGGCATTTTCGGGATCAACAATAGTCAAAATTTTCAAAACATCTTTTTCCGACTTTATATCTAAATCATTAACGACAGCGTAGCTGTAAATTGTCTTTAATTTATGCCCATGTTTTTTGAGCCATTCCTTCGATACCTTGTCTTTATCCATAATCCTCCTTTCTTTATATTATAGCCTAAAAATATTTTCCAAACTCCAAAAAATTAAACATTTGGATTGCCATATCTTCATCTTCAATTCTTCTCATAATCTCACGACTATTGTTTTGGGACAGTATATTCAGACTTCCTTCCCACAAAATTTTTCTATCGATTATTGCAAGTTTTCTATGATGATTACCCGAACAAAGTAGAGTTTGCACTCCTATAATTTCAAACATTGATATTTCCTCTTCCGATTGAATCTCCATGTACTCATTGTGTTCTTTCGGATCGCGTGTAATAACATAGATTTTGACATTTCTTTTGAGTAGTTCTTCAAAAATAGGGGTAAATGTCCTCACTCTTTCAGAAGTTATAAACGGACTTTCGATAATAACTTCTTCATTACATTTTTTCAGGTCATTAAGGAAAGATTTATAGAAAGTATTCTCATTAAACAAAGAGGAAAAGTCTATCATATTTCTTCCTCCTCGCTTTGATATACTTGTCTTAGATGATCCCAAAAGGATAAAATTCGTTCGAATGGACTGTACTGAGGGTCACCTAGAGAACGGATTTGAGCCAGGTTTGTCAGATATCGAAACTTTAAGCCCACCACCTAAATCGTGTACCGGAGAGGAATTCCCTTGTTCTTTTATGATTTGGCCCATCGCAACAACAGTTGCAGGATAGGTTTCTGAATAATCATGGAGTGTTGCCGTAAACTCCATGACTTTAGGATTTGAGAGTAATTTTGATATATCTAACTTGTGATTGGTAATTCTCTCCTTTACTTCCCTCTCAATTTTTTGCAGTTTTGCCGCATCATTGTTTTGTAATGCCTCCCCATAATTTCCGATATCATAATGGTCTACATCTTTAAAATAAATTTCCAATGCTGTAAAAACATTCCCTGGGCCGGCATGATAAGACCATAAGGCCATACCTTCGTCTCCTCCAAAAAGAGCTTTCATGTTCCGTAGATATCGCCCTGCCGCATCAATACTTAAAACCGGATCTGCCCGTTGATCAATACCACCACCTATTTTCAAACCATAATCCCCGGCTGTATGTGGCATAAATTGTGCAACACCTCTTGCTCCAGAATTTGAGTTTATCTTGTCAGTTCCTCCCCCATTTTCAGTACCGATAAGTCCCATGAGGGTGTCAGGTGAAATGCCATAAGCCGTAGCTGTTTGCTCGATGATGTCTTTGTATTGAAATGGGATATCAAGGTGTTCCTCTTGATAACCTGGTTTATCTAAAATTCTTTCTTTAAATTTTGCAACTTCTGCTTGAGCTTGCTGTTTTTGGGAAGGACTCAGATCATGAAAAATTTCATCGAAATATTCACCTGCCTCAACTGATGCCTCCTGAACCATTGCTTTTTGAACTTCAGATTCCGGAACGGTAGTTACATGAGCTTGATTGCCTTCTGCTTCAGCACTAGTAGTGTTATCAATAACTTTCGCACCACCCATGAGTAATCCTGCAGCAGTTGCTCCGACTAGCGCTTTAGTAGCAAAACTTGGCGATTTTGCGGGAGGACTTGCAGGTCTGGGCTCTGCCGGAACAAAATCTGACCTGGAAGATTGAGTTCTTCTGACAATTCTTCTGGGTTGGCCGTCTATTCCTAACTCTGGTTCCACGAAAACAGTGTATCAAATTAAGTATAATACTGTCATGATAACAACTATTATTTTCGACCTTTCAGAAGTGTATCTTGGCGGTATGTATGGCATTGAAGAAAAAATTGCCCTTCATTCGGGGCAGGAGGTTCCCAATGACTATATCCACAGGCTTGATGTGACACATGATTTTTTCCATGGAAAAATAACAGAAGAGGAATTTTGGAAAGGCCTTATCGAAAATCACAGCTGGAACATCGATATTCCGACACTAAAAAAATTGGTCAGAAGTCAAATGACAGAAGTTGAGGGGACGCGGGATATTATGGAACGCTTACACAAAAATGGATACAAATTGGGCCTTCTTTCTATTCATGCAAAAGAGTGGATAGACCATGCCGAAAGTCAATTCGATTTTCACAAACTTTTTCATTCCCGTCTTTATTCATTCGAGGCAGGAGTTAGTAAGCCCGACCCTCGCGCATTTGAAATGATACTTGAAAAGCTAGGAGCCTCCCCACAGGAATGCCTTTTTATTGACGACTATTATGTGAACACTTAGGCAGCAGAACAATTAGGCATCTCAACAATTATTTTTGAAAACGCAAGGCAATTGGAGTATGAATTGCAATCGATGGACATCAAGGTTTAATATGGACTGACCCAAAGTATAAATTGGGGTAATTATCCAAAACAGTGAGGGTAAAATCCTTTTAGGAAAAAAGGCGGAAGTCATTCCTCTTTCATTATTCTTCTTTTAACATAATCCTTCTACTTGTCATAAGTTTATCTTTGGGAAGAACCAGTTCAGCTTTTTTATAATTAACTGCATATACATTAATTGTTGAATATGAATATGGAATATCTAATAAAAATTCACCATTTTTATTGGCAGCTGTCATGAATTTGTTATCTGATGTAAATATAATTGCAAATGAAAGTGGTTTATTATGAGAGTCAAATACCTTACCGGAGATTCTCCTGCCTTGAAAATAATTAGCTAAAATAATTGCACCTGATTTTAAAGACAAATCATCCCTTAATACTGCGGTTGTACCATTACAGCATGTCCAGTAATTTACACCTATTATATCTCCACGATTTATGAAATAGCTCATTGAATTATTTATATAATTTTCTTGCTGAGCCTCGGTCATGTAACCATTAATATCCGGTATAGGTGCTCCAAATTCACCAATAAAAAATTTGGCATTAGGATAAAGATGTTGAAAATAGCTTAGCCCCTTGTCAAAAACGCTAGTATCCTTTGCATAATAATCTAGCGTCATTAAACCATCGAATTTATTAAGTAATTCTGTGTTATAGATATATTTTGCTACGTCCGGGTTCATTGACTGCCAGTTTGAAAATACTTTTTTGTTAATTTTTGACAATGCTTTGTCTACTACATCCTTTTCACTTATTAAAAAGTTTCTAAACCCTGCAGCGTCATGTGTTGTCATTGGATTCCCCGGCCCCCCGTATTCACATTCCGGACAAGCTGTAAAAGCATCACCGTCTTCAAATAATTCAGGATGCTTGAGGATAAATGATTCGGTCAAATCAATATGTTTTTTCCTGGTAAGAGTTTTAGGGTACTTAAACCAACCTTCCCAGCCAGACCAGTTTCCTCTGAACCAAACATTTTTATTAATTTTATGGATACTATCGGCCCAATGCTTAAGTATTGGGTAAAATTCCTCATCATAAGGCGTATCAACTGTAATATAATTGCTTTTTATTGCACTTAAGCTTGCGACTTCTTCGTCAATTTCTTTGAATTTAATCGTTTTTGCCCTGTCACGTGACTCCTTCATTGTGTCAATAACTTTAAATTTAATATTGTTTTTATTCAAAATATCTATTCTGTCGTACACTTGATAGCTGCCTTTATCATAAACAAGTCTATAATTTTCTTTTAATTGGGGATTATTGATTAGAGAGGAATAAACTTTGTCGGTTTGAGCACCAAAAACAGATCCCATTACTATTCTTGATGCATAGATGCTGGGATTTTTAAGTGATGCCTTCCAGAGCAATTTATTCCCCTCGTATATAAAATCTTTTATAGGTTTTCCCGAATCGAAAATAATAATTTCATTCGCTCCTGCACTAATTAATGTCAAACCATTTGTCGGGTGTTCCTTCAACCATTTTCCGGTTATTTCTCTATTAGATCCTTTAGTTTGTGTAATATCTTTGTATAAAGCTATAGGTGCCGTTTTATAAAATACAAATAATTGCAGGGTTATTAATATCAACAAGCCTATCTTAAAGATTATGTTGAAGTATTTAGCTCCTACACCTATCAGTAATGCAATAAGAGGCAACGCCAAAAGAGTATATCTTACATTATATATTTTATATGGATAAAACCAGTCGCTCCACATAACTGAATGGCCCGAGAAAAGTGAATAAATATTAAAAAATATGGGAGAAAACAAAATACTTATAAGAATTATAAAATCTAATTTAAATTCTCGTTTTTTTAACTTAAAAATAATAAAGATTAGACATATAACAGATAGAAATAATAATATAAAGCCTGAGGTTGCGATAGTATTGGCGGTGTATATACCTAAAGTTTGAAGTATATTTCCTTTTGTAGGAAGACCTGTTTTTCCAGCCTCATAGAGCGCAAACCAGCTAGCAGAACCTTCTCCATTAAGATAATAAAGAGGATCTCCAAAAATTGCCCAGCAATAAATTGACCAAAAAGCAATACCAATAAAAGCGACTGTTCCAAATAAGATGACCCTACTTTCAATTTTTGACCTCTTCCATCTTTTATTAATTCCAGTCATGATAATTGCAAAACAAATAACAATAGGAATAATCCACGCTTCATAACGAGTTAGAGTTGCAAATAGGCTAAAAATCGCTGAAGCAACAAGCATGTTGTAATTGTCCTCAACTAACCATCTCCAGAAAAAGTAAGAAGTTAATAGAGTAGCAAACATAGACGGTGGTTCTGTCATTGGTGTTCCTTGAAGAAATAGGAGGCTTGGATTGGTTGCAATAATTAGAAAAGCAATAAAAGCGGCAAATACAGATTTTGAGATATTTTTTACAAGTAAAAAAACAACCAAGCAAGATCCTATATAGCAAAATACATTAGGTATAACTCCTGCCAAACCTGTATGCCACAGATAGTCATTCCAAATTAATGGCAACATCAATAAATGCGGCAAAGGCAACCATATTCCCCCCAATTGCACTAATCCTGGTGATAGTGAGTCGAATACTCTTCGCGCAACATCAAGGTGTGATCTGCCGTCATCAATTGAAAGTACCAAATTATGAGAATACAGGTAAAATAATGAAACCAGACTAAAGACAGAAGCAATTACTACTACAAAAAACGAAGGATTTATTATTTTAAATTTATTTATTGCGTACATAGATATCAAAGACTTTATTTCTGAACTTCAAAGAGTAATTATTTTTTAGACTATCTCGATTAATTCTTAGATTAACAATATCTCTTTTACTATCAACGAACTCCCGGCTAATAACGACATATTTTGCGTATTTTTCAGGCTGAGCGAGAGCTGACTGGATAACGGTATTTGATCCGTCGGTAATAAATTCTTTTAAATGAAGACCGGAATCAAACAACAAAGGATCTCCTGTAGCGGATGATGCAAGGACATTGCCGTTTTTATAATTTCTCCCTATCCAATGCGCTGCTTGCACTTTCAATTCAATTCCTTCATTACCTGCTTGCAATGTAATCGGATTTAAAAACGAAGGCAAAAATAAAAATAGCTGAGTTAGAATAATTGTTGATAGAAGAAGAATCCTCATTGCAGGTTTCTTGCTTATACTTCTAACAAGAATTAGAGATAAAATTGTTAACGAGGGCAATAAATACAATCCATATCTGATATTAAACGTGCCGTGATTTATCTGAGGAACTAACAAAGGCACCTGTCCTTTATATACAGCATAGGTTAAAAATAAATACGGAGTTAAAATTACTGGGACTATTAATGCGTAAAGCTTCCTTTTATTTTTGAATGATTTTATTAGTTCAACTACTCCCACAAGTATACCAACCAGACCTACAACTATTAACCCCCCCCCATCATTTTCAAGAATAGAGTAGAAATTTGCTAAAGCGGACAGCGGAAAATTATTGGCCAAAATTGCGCTTTGGCTATTTTCTACTTGAAATCCTGCTGTGGTTTGAAGTTTTGAGGAATACATACTTTTCATAAAGTAAAGCGGGTCACCGAAAATTGTTATTTGCCATATAAGCCATAAGAAAATACCTATGAATGCGAGAGACCCAAAAAGAATTAAATTACTTTCAATTTTTTTTGCACTCTTTTTTCTGATAAAAGTAGCAATTCCTACAATTATGAAAGCAGCAAAAGCAAGCGTCCACCCCTCATATCTATTTATGGAAGATAGCAAAAAAAATAATGCAGCCTTAATGAGCGTTGGCACATCTTCATCTTTTAACCATTTTAATAAGTAATAATATGCACCTGTAATTGTTGCGATAAACAGGGATTCGGTCATAGGAGTCGTGGACATATATATTAAATTTGGATTTGTTAAATAGAAAAAAGGGACGATAAGAATAATAATTTTGTTGTCGAAAAAAAGTCGGCCAATTTTATAAATGAAATAAACAGAAACCAAGAATGCTGAGATATTTACTATTGCACCCGAAAGACCACTATGCCAGAAAAAATCTATGCCTATCGTTGGAAGCATTAAGAAGTGTAGCAATGGCAACCAAATCCCCCCTAATTGTGCCATGCCTGGATTAGTGCTGTCCATAACTCTTCTTGCAATATTGAGATGTGCTCTTGCATCTCCATACATTACATTTAATCCATGTGAAAAATAGTAGAGACTGAAGCTAACAATAATAAATAGCGAAACTAAAAAAATAGAAAAAAATAAATTTTGAGATAAGAACTTTTTCATTGAAGAGATGAAATTTGATATAGTACCTTATCATCTTTCAAATGAAATCCATGACTTGTTTTGAACCAATAATGAGGTTTTAAAAATAATTGGAAAATTGCAAGCCATGCTGCAATACTCATCGAAAGCCAATACAAAGGAACTAAAAATACATATTTTAGTAATTCGTCATACTCTTTTCTTGCGCAACCAATCATATAGTAGTAGGTATATAAAAAATTACCCACCACTAAAGATGCAATTGCCATATATAAAACGGGGCCAGGGAAAAACGATTCCACCGTTGGACCTATAAATGGTCTAAAAGCAAAATAACAAATTGTTAGCAACCACATTATTGGATTTATTAAAATTGATGAAACTTTTCCTCCTACTATTAACTGGAAAGTTAGAATATGAGGATCCTTCCAATCTTTTCTGAAAGCTGCAGGATTTCTCATATGCACAAAATACGTCTGCATATAACCTTTAATCCATCTTGAACGTTGTTTAATCCAATTAAGATAACCACTATTTGCCTCTTCAAATGTATGTGAATTTATAATCTGCGTCCGGTATCCTCTCTTATATAATCTAATTCCTAAATCACAGTCCTCCGTAACATTAAAAGGATCCCATCCGTTCAAAATACGTAATTTATCAAGTCGGAAGTGATTTGAAGTACCACCCAACGGAATAGGTGCATCTATAGACATAAGTCCCGTAAGAACCAAACTGAACCATAAAGAATACTCAGCAGTAAATACTTTTGTTAATATATTTTGATGCGGATTGTAGAAATCCAGTTTTGCTTGTATACAAATGACTTTTTCGTCTGACTTTTCAAATGCAATAACCGCTTTTTTTAATTGGTCCTTTTCCGGAATATCTTCTGCATCATAAATAACGGCAAATTCACCCTTTGACTTAGTCAAACCAAAATTTAATGCCTTCGGTTTTGTTTTTGGATATGCATGAGGAATAGCATGAACTTCAAAATAAGAAGGTAAATTCATTTTATTCGCTGCTTCTACTGAGGTTGTGTCATCTTCTTCAAGTAAAAGCATTACTTGCATTCTGTCTTTTGGATAATCCAATCTTTTTATTGCATTTACAAATTGCGGCAGTATATGGGCTTCTTTATAGAGAGGGCAATAAATCGTGTATATAGGCCATTTATCATCATGTCTATTTATTTCATCCTTTGTTATATTCAATTCGTAATGTCCATTTGAAGCACGGTAAACGAGCAATAAATTAAACAATAAATCACTAAAATATATCACTGTCAGGAGAAAAACTAATGCCAGTATTGTCAAATGAGCATTAAATATCAGAGAAAAAATAAACAGAAGCAAAAAAGTAAAAATTGCATACTTATGTTTTCTTGAAAAACTCAAGAAAGCAGATTCATTCAATGGAAACTCGGAAAATGTTATGTATTCATTTTTTTTGTACCTAAATCCGTATCCTCTTTCATTAATTTCCTTTTCGGAAAATAACTCCAAATTATTTGATGTAGACCTTTTTAGTAGCTTCATAAATTAAAAGTGAAAATGAGCGTCAAAAAAAATAATGAGTTCAAATTAATTGTATCATATTATATCAAAAAAAGATAAATTTACTAATAATTTCAAAAGCTTATATGAATTTTTTTGCTTCAACGCATACTCATCATATAAAGGCAGGTATTGTGCCAGGCTGACTCCATCAGTGGTACCGGGGCGTTCTCGGGGAGCCGCACTCTCCGAGGACGCCCATTACTTTCCTTATTCATGCGCCTTTCTTACCTCTAACCTATCTTCGTTTTTTTTAATTAATCTATGACAATAGAGTGGCTTCATATACCACAAGGCCAACCATTCGAAGAACCCATGGAAGTGAATTTATATATGGTAAAACACCGTAGTGAGTTTCAAATTACACCTCCCGGGGAATACGAGCTCTCTCCAAAAGTAAAACCCCGCGGATATAAGTCTTCAAGAAAAATGATAGTAGGAAAACGTGGCTCGGCAACCATTGGCCCAAATGTCAACGAAAAAGTTCTGGTACATGATGTAGCTAGTCACCTTGCCGGAGAGGTGAATACCAATTGCAACATTCTCCTTTCACAACCGGGAGACATTTATATTTTGACGGGCCCCAATAAAAACCGCACGGGAGCCCTACTTCACGATATCGTCATGTATACAAACAGAAAATGAACATGGTAGTATGTATATGTGAAATATACAAAGTGCTCTCAAGGGTATATCATCCGCCTTGAAAAGGGCGAACAAATCATTCAAGCCATTAAAGATTTTTGCAAAACCTATACCATAACTTCTGCATATTTTAATGGAATAGGGGCAGTTCAAAATGCCGAGCTTGGTTATTACCGTTTAGATCAAAAAGAATATTCCTGGAAAAAATTCGATACGGCAATGGAAGTTGTATCACTCACCGGAAATGTTTCGCAAGTCGATGGTGAACCTTTTTTACACATACACACCGTCTTGGCGTATGAAAATTTTCAGACGGCCGGAGGACACTTAAAAGAAGCGGTAGTCGGTGCTACCTTAGAGATATTTATGCAAACCGTTGACACAAAATTGACCAGATTTATGGATGATGAGATAGGACTAAAGCTTCTTACTTTCTAAACTTTCCCTCTTCCCTTTTTCTTACAGTTATCTATACAATTGTAGAATGGAAGAAAACATTTTGAAATTTCCTGAGGGATTTCTCTTTGGGAGTTCTTCTGCTGCTTTTCAAGTAGAGGGGGATACCGGTGAGAGACGAACCGACTGGGACATTTTCATGCGGCAAAACCCTCATATAATAAAACCCGGACAAAGAGGTCCATTGTGGTGGGAGAAAGGAAAAGCCGAAGAGGATTTGGAAAAAATGGCAAAGCTAGGTCTTAAGATGCAGCGGATAAGTTTTGAGTGGGGACGTATAGAGCCTGAAAAAGGGTACATCAATCAGGAAGCATTAACTCGTTACAAAGAAATTGTCGGGGAAATAATGGAGCTTGGCATGATTCCCATGGTCACCATCAACCACTATGTTCTTCCCGAATGGGTAGCACGGCAAGGCAGCTGGAAGAGCAGAAAAACAGTCGGGTATTTCAACCATTACGTAAAATTCATTGTCCAGCAATTTCCTGAAGTGAAATATTGGCTGACACTCAACGAACCGAATATCCAACTTATAGTCGGCTATTTATCGCACTATACCCCACCTCAGGCAAACAATATTTTTGCTGCTCTAATAGGATATAAAAATATGATTGCAGCTCACAAAAGGGCATATCACACAATAAAAGATATCGACTCAAAAAATCAGGTAAGTATGGCAATTGCCTTCAGATGGGACAGGCCGGAGAATCCGAATGATTTTTTTGAAAAGTGGTATACAAAATTGGTGAATTATTACAGTGAGCTTGTATATGTATGGGACACAATAAAGACTCAGGATTTTATTGCGGTCAATTATTACACAGGGTACTTTCTCAATTTGGACCTTCGCAAAATAAAGATAAACCTTGGACCTACGAAAAAACGAATCCCCCAGACAATACTTTTTGGTGAGATGAGAGCACCAAATGCATATATAACCGACTATGGATGGCCCATTGTCCCCGATTTCTTGCTAAATTTATTGAGATACCTAAAAAGGTATTACAACAAACCTATCATCATCACCGAAAACGGAATAGCCGATCACAAAGACCATGACCGCGCATTTTATATCCTTACACATCTTGTTGCCGTGTGGCGGGCAATTCAAGAAGGCGTTGACGTAAAACATTATCTGTATTGGTCGGTTGTAGACAATCTTGAATGGACCGAAGGGTACTCCAAAAAGTTTGGCTTGCTTTCCTGTAACCCAGTGACAGGAGAACGAAACATGAGACACAGCGCAGAACTTTATAAAGACATTGCATCTTCCGGTGGAATTGATTTAAAAAGGTTAATGGACGCGTATCTTACCGGAGAACATAAGGAAAAGGCGGAAACAACTATCAGAAAACTTCTGGAAGGAACGCTCACTTATGAGACTGTCGGCAAAGCATAATTTACCGCCTACCGTCCCATTCAGCGTAAAATTCTTTTAGAAACTCTTTCATGAAGGCTTCTCTTTTGGTTGCAATTTTTACCGCTTCTTTTGTATTAAGCTGTTTTTTTATTAAAAATAATTTTTCGTAAAAATGGTTGACTGTTGGCCCATCGGAATTCCTATACGAGTGTGTTGAGGAAAACTTCTTGGGTTTCTTTGATGGGTTATAGAGTTCCCTTCCCTTTTTTCCTCCATACGCAAATGCTCTTGCAATGCCAATTGCTCCCAATGCATCAAGTCTGTCTGCATCCTGGACTATTTGACCCTCCAAAGACAGTTGTTTCTTTTTCCCGATATTAGCACTGAAAGACATATTGATTATTATTCCGATGATTTTTTTTGAGTCTTCGTTTTCTAGCGCGAGTTTTTTACAAACACTTCTTAATATCTCCTCCTCGGTTCTCCCTGACGAATTCAATTTCCAGTCTCCAATATCATGAAGGAGTGCAGCGGCCTCCACCAGAAATTTATCCGCATTTTTTTCCTTCACACAAATCCGTTTTGCAGTTGCAACAACCCTTTCAACATGAAACCAATCATGTCCCGTCCCTTCCCCTTCCATTTTTCCTTTCACGAATTTTTGAATTGTCGAAATTGTTTCTTGTTTTATCATGATTTATTTATATCAGTGAGTGTCGTCCCCTTTTCAAACATCGTTAACGCTGCTAGATGCCCGGGCATTATATCGTGTGGTAATTTGTCAAACGGATACCAATCCCACCCTTTGCATTTATGTGGTTCCTTATTTTGGGGTTGTTCTTCAACATCTTTTGCGACAAAAGCGAAGTGAATGAAATTTGAATCTTCCTGTAATTCTCTTACTACTCCAACATACTCAAGAGCGTCAATTACGAGTCCGGTTTCTTCCATGATTTCACGCTTCGCGCATCCCAAAAGGCTTTCATTCAATTCAAGTCTTCCTCCAGGGACACCAAAATGGCCTGCCTTATAACTATTGAGTCTCTCACCCAAAAGAATTTCTTTTTCCTTATTAAAGACGAGGACACAAACTCCGATTTTTTCTTGTTTCACCAAATGATTATACCATCGCATTTCTGTATCTTAGAGCACAAAATTTCCTGCTCCAGAGAACTGATAGTCCTGTAGTTATTTCTTACAATTGCCTTGTGAGATTTAATAATAACTTATAAGCATAGTTAAAACCTAAATCTAGCACATTAACAATTGACTGCGAAACCTTTTTGCTAATAAGCCCATAGCATGGCTTTCAATTTTGTCCAAGGCAGTCTTGGAATTACAAATAGTTCCCGGACCGCCTTGGATAAGGCAGAGAGGTAAACAAACTACTACTTATTCACCGCCACCTAGTCTGGCCCAGCAGGGCAGAAAGGCAAAAGTCATGCGTCCCGGCTCATACTACGACGAGAACACCGACAACCTGAAAATGGGGAAGCTCATCTTCTACCTCTTCGGGGTTCTGGTCCTTATCACCATCCTTGCGGGTGCCCTCACCCTTGCCATCAACGGCACTGTTCTGGGTATCGAAACCGGATTCTCCGGCATCAAGGGTCGCGCCGAGCAAATCCAGCGCAACAATTCGGTCAACAACCGGACTGCCAAGCAGGAATACTTCGAGCAGACCTACCAGGACATCAAGGCGTTCGACATCCAGATCAACAACGCCGCCAAGACTCTGTCAGACTTCCGTGCTACCAATGCCGGCAAGACCGACAACGCCATCGGCTCAATCGCCAACGAAGATTCGCGCCTCTCCCAAGTCCTGACAGGACTCAAGAACCAGTGCGCACAGACCGTCGCCGACTACAACGCGGAAGCGACGAAGATAACGAGCCGTGATTGGCGTTCGGAAGACCTTCCACAGGTCATCCCCACCAACAATCCGGCCGTCGACTGCAAGGAGGACTCATCCAGGTGAACACGCGTCGTAAGCACGTAGCGTCCATGGTTCTACTTCTCATCGTGGTAATGGCCATCCTGACCAGCGCCTGCGGTGGAAAGTCCACCGACACGACCGCAACCCAGGCAAAGGACGACCAAACGGTCGCTTCCTACTACGCCAAGCTGCGGGACCGCCGTCCCTACCCCGTCGACCAGATGAACGACAGTCTTGAGCGAAAACAGCTGACCGAAAAGCTGTTGCGCTTCAACGACCCTAACAAGGTCGGCTACGTCTACCTTTTGTCCGACACGGGTGCTATAGTCTCGTACTTCACCGTCAAGGGCAAGGTCTCATCCAACCAATCGCAGCTCACCTCCGTCTACCAGATCATCTCCTACTGTGATGACGGCAAGGAGGGCTGCCAGGTCTTCGGCATCCCGTCGCCTTCCGACGACGGGTCCAACGGGACCAATGAAGACGGCATCTTCTTCTTCACGACCGAAGGAGTCTATGTCTCAACGAGCCTCAAGTACCTATACCTAGACGCGCCTCTCAAGGTCAACGTCCAACCGGTCGTCTTCTACGACGTGGGCTCCAAGCCCACCAGCGAAGCAGGGTGTCTTAATGGCACCAACGACAAGTGTAAATAGCACGAGTCGCAGTCAATCACACTCGCCTCCGGTACCCCCGGGGGCGTTTTCATATAAAAACATGTGTATTTTGTTTCCAGGAGAACTGATTTTTGTGAAAAATATGAGATAATAAGCCCATGAAAACAAAAAGAAATTATATGCTGCCTCTTACGACGCTGCATTTAACAGTTGAGGAGAAGGCAAAAATATTATCTCAGTTTATTATTTTTGAGGGGATTTCCGTTGAGGAGATACGAAAATTCGCCGAGAAAATGTACCCCAAAGTATTCAGACCAATGGAAATTTTTGTGGAAGAGGGGTTGGCAACCAGCGAAGCCTACTTTATTTATAAAGGCGCCGTAAGTATTTTCCGCATGACTCAAGAAGGGAAAATTATCAATATAGATTTAGAGGGCGCTCCCGAAGTTGTAGGAGAACTAAGTCTTATTGATTCTAACCCAAGCCCGGTCAATGCAATGGCTATCGAGGAAACCTATGCCTTAGTTCTTACTCAATACGACTTTCGCGAGCTTATCAACGTCAATCCAACTATTGCCCTAAAACTCTTAAAAGTATTTTCAACAAGAATTAGGAACTTTGACTCATTCCTTGAACACCTTTTATCCCACAATCTCTATGAAAGAACATGGTATATGCTTCAACATTTAGGAAGTTATTTCCCTAACAAAGAAATTACACTTTCCCAAGAACAATTAGACGACCTGATATGGGGAACACGTTCACGCATTACGGAAGTGCTAACGCGTCTTGAGAAAGAAGGGAAAATAAAAGTCTCAAGAAGAAAAGTTACGCTTTTGGAGGAATAATTAGCCCTGATTATAATTATTCTGTTCTTGAACTCCGTTTTGTTCATGAGGAGCTTCTTCGTGGGATTCCGTTGTTCCCATGCTGTCTTCAATTTCCCTTATTTTTAGAATTGTCTTGAGAACCGAATCGGGACTCAGAGAAATAGAATCAATTCCCTCTCTTACTAAAAATTCCGCAAATTCAGGGAAGTCAGACGGACCTTGTCCACAAATACCAACTTTAAGCCCCCTCTCGTGGGCTTTTGTAATCAATTCATGAATGAGTTTATACACCGATTTATTATTCTCATTTGCAATTCCTGCGACCAATTTCGAGTCCCTGTCGATACCAACAGTCAGCTGCGTCAAATCATTGGACCCTATTGAAAATCCGTCAAAAATATCGGCAAACTCATCTACCTGAAGAATATTTGAGGGGAGTTCGGCCATCACCCAAACGTGCAAATTTCTATCAAGCTCCTGGTTGCCCGATGACAAGTTCTGCTCCTTGTTGTGGACCAATCCGTTGGCAGCCATCTCCTCAATAACCCGTCTTCCCTCCTCGGGCGTTCTGCAAAACGGAATCATGACTTGCAAATTGAAAAGTCCCATCTCCTCTCTAACCTTTTTTACAGCTTGACACTCCAATGCAAACGCCTTGGAAAAATGCGGATCGGTGTATCTGCTTGCGCCCCTGAATCCAAGCATTGGATTTTCTTCATGCGGTTCGAATTCAGACCCCCCGACAAGCCCGGCATATTCATTCGATTTGAAATCCGAAAATCGTAGAAGAACTTCATTGGGATAAAATGCAGAGGCAATCATCGCAATACCATACGAAAGTTTCTCGACGTAATATGCTGCTTTGTCGGCAAACCCGACTGTAAGCTCAGCGATAAGTCTTTTGGTCTCCGGATCTTTGAGTGAATCATAGTATAAAAGGGCGTTCGGATGGACTTTAATGTAATTTGAAATGATAAATTCCTCACGCGCAAGACCCACTCCTTTGTTGGGGATAAAGGAGTATCCAAAAACAATATCGGGATTGGCAACAATCATCTTAACGTGCGTTTTTGGTAAACTAATATTCTCAAGGTCTGTAGTATTGACGGTAAATTTCAGAAGCCCCTCATATACTTTTCCTGCATCACCTTCGGCGCAACTTACGGTAATATCTTCTCCTGTACTGATAAGAGAAGTTGCATTTCCACATCCAACAACAGCAGGAATTCCTAATTCCCGAGATACTATCGCGGCGTGAGATGTCCTACCGCCGGAATTGGTAACTATTGCGCTTGCGATTTTCATGATAGGCTCCCAGTCAGGATCGGTAATTTCGGCTATCAACACTTCACCCTTCTGAAATTCATTGAGAGTGCTCGGATCTTTAATGAACCGCGCCCTTCCCTGACCTATTTTTCTTCCGACTGCAGCTCCTTGAGTAATGAGCTTTCCTTCTTCAAGTAATTTGTAATCCTCAATAACGGCAAGATTTTTCTTTGCCTGTACTGTTTCGGGACGCGCTTGAACGATATAGAGCGACTCATCTTGAGGATCATATGCCCACTCGATATCCATCGGTTTTTTGTAGTGATTTTCAATGATCATTCCCCAGCGGGCCAATTGTAGAACTTGTTCGTCTCTGAGAACAAATGATTGCCGGTCAGATAAAGTAACGGAAACCTCTCGTGTTGTGGAGGTTCCTTCGGATGCATAAATGAGTTTTTTCTCCTTGCTCCCAAGTTTTTTGCTGATAATTGCAGAGTACCCGTTTTGAAGGGTCGGTTTGAAAACCATGAATTCATCAGGAGTAACAATTCCCTTGACGATATATTCTCCAAGTCCCCAAGAGCCATTGATAAGGACCATATTTCTAAATCCTGACTCGGTATCAAGTGTAAACATGACACCGCTTGCTCCTCTATCTGACCTGACCATTTTCTGTACACCAACCGAAAGTGCAACTTTAAAATGATCGAAATTTTGATCGACCCGATACGAAATTGCACGGTTGGTGAAAAGTGATGCAAAAGCTTTCTTTATTGCCTCAAGCAACTGGTGTTCTCCTTTAATATTAAGATATGATTCCTGCTGACCCGCAAATGAAGCGTCAGGTAAATCCTCGGCCGTTGCCGATGAGCGGACTGCAACGTCTAAACTCGCGATGTCGGTCCCCATCTTATCGGCAAGAGTTTTATAGGCATTTCGGATCGCCTGATCCATTTCGTCAGGGAATTTTGCCGACGTAATCAATAGGCGAATTGTATTACCAACAGCCTCAAGCTGCTTAATGTTCTGTGTATCAAGCCCCTCAAGAGTTTCCCGTATCTTTGTCTCCAAATTAGCTTTCTCGATAAAATACCGGTAGGAATATGCGGTAACCGAAAATCCATATGGAACGCGAATTTGCTCATCGGGAAAGAGATCGTTCTGAGACTTTGTAAGAGTTTGATAGAGTTCGCCAAGATTGGCATTTTTGCCTCCAACAAGAGGAATATCGTCTTTTCCAATCTCGTCAAACCACAAAATAAATCGTTGGGCTTTCTCGTCCATATATTCATGATATACGAATTTTTACAAAAATAGCAAGGATAGAAATCACAATTTTTTGCACTTTACATTCAATTCTTTTCATGTTCAAAATAAAGTATGGAAGACAATGAGATATTGGTGTTCCCGACAAACTTTAAATTTGGCTCATCGGTCGCCGCTTTTCAAGTAGAAGGAAATTCCGGCGAACGTCAAACGGACTGGGACGAATTTCTAAAGGCTAATTCAAATATTGTCCGTCCCGATGAAAAAGGGCCGGAATGGTGGAAACGAGGAAAGGCAGAACATGATCTCACTCAAATGGCAGACCTTGGACTGAAGGTGCAGCGCATAAGTTTTGAATGGGGACGGATTGAGCCCGAAAAAGGCGTTATCAACTACACAGCTATAGAGCGTTATAAAGAAATCGTAAAACATATATTTGATATCGGAATGAGCCCGATGGTAACCCTCAATCACTTTACGCTCCCCTCTTGGGTAGTTAAAGAAGGAAGCTGGGAGGCACCACATATCGCATTATACTTTGAGAGATATACTGAGCTGATGCTGTCGGAATTTCCCGAGGTAACCCACTGGGTGACAATAAATGAACCCAACATCATGGTTGTTATGGGGTATTTTACCCGCTACTTCCCTCCCCACAAAGGAAACCTCAAATCAGCTATTAAGGCCAGACACAACATGATTATGGCTCACCGGCGAGCTTATCATAAAATAAAAGATAAAAATCCGAATGCAAAAGCCGGGGCATGCTTTGCATTTCGCTGGGACAGGGCTGCAAACTCAAAAGATCCACTCGAGAGAGCTTATACCTCATTTGTTAATTATCTTTCGGAATTAAGTTATGTGGATGCCATGGCAAAGACGTCGGATTTTATCGGTTGTAATTTTTACACAGGGTACTTCCTCAACTTAAACTTATTGAAATGGAGGGTATCAATAAGCCTTACAAACAGACGGCTCCCGGAAGTCCTTCTTTTTGGCGAGGTAAAAACTCCGGATGCATATGAATCGGAATATCGATGGCCTATCGTCCCCGATTTTTTACTCAATGCACTTCATGTTCTTCATAAAAATTACAAACTTCCTATCATTATTACGGAAAATGGAATTGCCGACAGTCATGACAAATTCCGTGCATTTTATATACTGACTCATCTTGTGGCAGTTTGGCGGGCTTTACATGAAGGCATTCCTATCCATCATTACTTTCATTGGTCATCTGTTGACAATATTGAATGGATAGAAGGATATTCGAAGAAATTCGGGCTTTTGGCCGTCGATCCCGTTACGGGAGAGCGAGAACTCCGAAAAAGCGCACTCTTATACAAGGAGATTGCATCGACCGGAAAGATAGACATCAATCAAATGATTCATATCTACATAAAGGATGACGACCAAAAAGAAAAAGCGTACCAATCAATCAGAATGCTCTTAAGAGGTGAACTATCAAGGAGAATAAAAAGACAAGAACCCAGAGTCTAACCTAATCGGCGAGTGTTGGTGTGGGTGCCGTTAGGTTGTGGTTTTTTTCCTTTTCACCTTTTATTTCCTTAAATCCGGGGAGTGGCTTCGAGAGCGCCACCTTCAACACCTCGTCCATATGCGAAACGAAAACAAATCGTATATCTTTCGCGACTTCCTTTGGAATCTCTTCAAGGTCCTTCCTGTTCTCTTTCGGCAAAATTATTGTTCGGATTCCTGCACGATGTGCTCCAATGGCCTTTTCTTTAATGCCTCCGATTTCAAGTACTTTGCCTCGGATTGTGACTTCTCCAGTCATACCAACCAGATGTCTGACCGGAATTTTTGTAAGTGCCGACACAAGTGCCGTCGTAATTGCATCTCCCGCCGACGGTCCGTCCTTTGGTACCGCACCCTCCGGAACATGAATATGCACGTCAATTTTCTTATAAAAGTCTTCATCGAGTCCAAATTTCTTGGCCCTGGCCCTTACATACGTCATTGCAGCTTGGGCGGATTCCTTCATCACATCTCCTAATTGTCCGGTCAAAATGAGCTGCCCTTTGCCGGGCATTAGAGCTACCTCAATTGAAAGTATTCCTCCCCCTGCAGGCGTGTAGAAAAGTCCCGTCGCGATTCCGACTTCATCTTTTTTCTCGACTAAAAGCGTTGCCACTTTTTCAGGCCCCAAGAATTTTGTAACATTTTTCTTCGTAACAATTACTTTTTCTTTCTCACCCTCGGCGACTTTGCGTGCAACTTTTCTAAATATTGTCGCAATTTGCCTTTCAAGACTCCTTACTCCGGATTCTCTGGTATAGCGGTTTATGGTATATTCCAATGCCTCATCGGAGATTTTTACATTGGACGCTTTTAGTCCATGTGTTTGCAGTTGTTTTTTAAGGAGAAAATCCTTACCTATATGGAATTTCTCATCCTGCGTGTATCCTGCAAAATTGATTATTTCCAATCTGTCTCTTAAAGCAGGCGGGATAGTATCGAGCATATTTGCAGTTGTTATGAACATAACATCTGAAAGGTCAAAAGGAACCTCAAGATAATGGTCGGAAAATCCTCCGTTTTGCTCCGGATCCAACGCCTCAAGAAGGGCACTTGACGGATCCCCTCGAAAATCGGCACCTACCTTATCGATTTCATCGAGCATAAAGACCGGATTTTTTGTACCCGCATCTTTTATCCCTTGAATAATTCTTCCGGGAAGCGCTCCAACGTATGTCCTTCTGTGTCCTCTTATTTCAGCTTCGTCTCTGATTCCACCAAGAGATACTTTTACAAATTCACGGCCCAATGCTTTTGCGATACTTTTACCGATAGATGTTTTTCCAACTCCGGGAGGTCCTGCAAAACATAATATCGGGCCCTTCATTTTTCCTGAAAGTTGATGGACAGCCAAATACTCGATAACCCTCTCTTTGACTTTTTGAAGCCCGAAGTGACCTTCATCAAGAATTTTCTCAGCATCTTTGAGGTTGATTTTACCTTCGGATTTTTTGCTCCATGGAAGAGCAACCATCCACTCAAGGTAATTTCGAAGGTACCCCGATTCTGGGTTGTAAGGAGTTAGCTGCTGAAGCTTCTTAAGCTCTTTTATCATTTTTTCCTCGATATCTTTCGGCATTCCCGCTTTCTTTATCTTGTCGGCAAGCTCCTTTATCTCTCCCCCGTCATCAGCCTCACCTAATTCTTTTTCGATAGTCTTAAGTCTTTCACGCAATATCGCATCCTTTGTAGATTTTTCCAATTGCTCCTGGGTTTTTGAAGCGATTTTACGCTCAAGTTCTAATACCTTAACTTCTTTGTCCAAATATTCGCTTACTTTCTCAAGCCTTTTTCTGACATCAACGGTTTCCAAAATTTCCTGTCTTTCACTCCCCTTAATGTCTAGCGTTGAGGCGATTTGGTCGGCGAGTTCTGACGCGGAAATTTCGGACATGATATTCATAAAGACCAAAAAATCAGCCTGCTTCCCAAGACTGAGGGCCTTCTTGAATGAAGCTATAAGATGATTCATAAGCGCTTTGGTTTCAGGATTTTCAGGTTCGAAATCATCAATTTCATGAACTACTGCCTGTAGATATTGTGATTGTTCCGAAAAATTAACGATTTGCGCTCTGGAGAGACCTTTTACGAGCGCGTTCACTTCCCCGTCTGAGCGTATCATGCGCTCGATGTGGGCAATTGTCCCCATTTGATACAGGTCTGAAATTTCAGGGTCTTCTTGGCGTGGATTTTTCTGAAGAACAAAGCATACGACCCTTTCTCCGGCGAAAGCCTGCTCTAAAGCAGCCAAACTTCGCGGTCTACCAAAGGTTAAAATGGATTCGGTGTGAGGGAACACGATTCCGTCGCGGATTGGGATAATGGGAACTAATTTTTCAGTGTAATTATCGTAGACTTCAGACATATTTAGAACGCTAAAAACTTTAGCAGTTTAACAGATTAATTGCTAATTGTCAATTATGTGAGATTAATTCAGGATGGGATAAAAACAGCATAGCGCACATCGAAAAACTTGTCAATGCACTCTCCCAGAGTAACTTACAATCATTTAAATCACTACAAAAAAGAGTATGAAATGTTCATACGATAATAGGAAGCGGAAAAGGAGTTTTTAAGAATTTTTTTAGATGAATGATGGTCTGGAAATGGTCAAAAGCCATCATCTCTTCCGTCAAAGACTCAAGTTCTTTCCATTCAACACTTGTTTGCTCCCAATCGGGTTCTCCTGTTTTTTTACCTACCTCAACCAAAAATTCGTGCGCTACGTTGTTTCTTCCTTGGTCATTTCTTCTCGGAGTCATTGAGTTTATTCTAAATAGGCCGACGACCTTCCCTTCGTAGCCTGTCTCTTCCATCAGCTCCCTCGCAACGCACTGCTCCAGAGTTTCTCCCTGATCCAAAAAGCCTCCGGGAAAACCCCATTTGCCTGCCTCCAGAATACCTTCTGCTCTTTTGACGAGCAGTATCTTGCTCCCCTTTATAGCCAGAACATGAGTAACTACATGTCGCAAGTTAGCCTTTTTCTCATTTTCGAAAGTACAGGTGATCATGGACTAATTATAAACCTTGATTTATTCTATTCGACAAATGTAAGAGCGACTCCTCTTTTTCCGGCTCTGCCGGTACGTCCGATTCTATGGACATAGTCATCATACGAAGTCGGTGCATCGTAATTAATAACGTGCGTCACATCATCGATATCAAGTCCGCGTGAAGCAACGTCGGTTGCAATCAGAACCTGCAGGTTGTGATTCTTAAATTCGGTAATTGCACGTTGCCTTTGACTTTGAGTTTTATTCCCATGTATTGCCATGGTACGAAACCCACGACTCAAAAGAGCTTTTGAGAGTTTTTCCATTCCCCATTTTGTTCTCCCGAAAATAATAACCTTATTGAATTCAGGCTGTATAAGAAGGTCATGAAGCACATCTATCTTTTGTCTGCCTCCGGATAACCGGATGATATCCTGGTCAACATTTTCTGCGGTGTTTTGCTTTTTAACAGAAACGGTAACTGCATTCGTTACAAAACTTCTTAAGATTTCGTCTGTCTTTCCATCAACCGTTGCCGAGAAGAAAAGCGACTGGCGTTTTCTTGGAAGCAACGAGATAAGGAATTTGATGTCATGGATAAATCCTATATCAACCATCCTATCAACCTCGTCAAGAACGATGTTCTGAAATAGCGCCAAGTTGAGATTCCGTCTTTGGATAAGATCTTTGAGTCTTCCGGGAGTTCCAATAACAAAATGTGGGCTATGTCTTAAAGCTTGCGTTTGTCTTTTTATATTTGCTCCTCCGATGGCAGTTACCATATCAAGATCCATGCCCCTGGCGAAAATTTTGAATTCGTCTCCGATTTGAACAGCCAGTTCCCGAGTTGGAACGACTATAAGAACTCGTTGATTACGGTCCAAAACACATTTATTGATAAGGGAAATAAGAAAAGCTGCGGTTTTTCCTGTACCGGTATTAGCGATGCCAATAAGGTCGCGTCCCTCGAGAATGTGTGGAATCGCCTGATCCTGAATTGCGGTTGGAGAAGTGTATCCGTGATCCGCGATGTTGCGTTTCAATTTATCGACAATCGCGTAGTCGGAAAATTCGTGTTGTGGAATAAATTCCTCAATTTCACTAGTTTCAGCTGCTTTTTTGATGAATAGATTTGGGTCGAGCGGTCGCCCGACTCCACGTCCTCCACCACGACGGTTGAAATTACTGCCCTGTGGACGGTTTCTGTTGCTTCTGTAATTGTTGTTGTTTGAGTTGTACATAAAGTTAACCTCGCAATATGCAAATAATTCTGCTCAAAATTGAAGAGTTTTATGAGGTAAGATACGAAGTCAGAAGTGGTATCTTTATCCTAAATTAAAAAACTAAAATATTAAGCAAAGCTTGAAGGCCTTGCCTTTAAGCAGATGTATTTGCATACAGTCTGCGAATCTATGCATTATAGCATAGAATAGTTACGAACACAAACTATAGGTTATTTTTGATAGAATATAAAACAGTTGTGCTGGCATTCACGAACAGGTTTCAAACCTATGATTGGGTTGCTCCATACGAGCCACTCGATGAAACCATGGCCATGATGCAACAGATATTATACCCCCAGGCCTACCTCACTGCATAGTACTGCTCACCAACGAGACAGTAACAGAAGCGACCCCCTCTACAGCAAAAAGGGTTAAAGGGGATGACCTGAGTGGAAGGTAGAGGACGGCTAAGCGGTTAGTCTTCCATTTTTGGCTTTTTTATTTCACCGATACATTTAGCATACTCCTCTAGTATTGGCTTAACCTCATCTTTCAAATTGTACATTTTTATCCAAATTAAATATGCCTCGTAAAATAAGTCGGTAGTTGAAAGCAAGAAGCTCAAATCCATATACGGTAAACGGGCATTTCCAACAAAGTGATACCTATGTAATGGATTTTTACATCTTTTTAAGTAATATCTTTTAAGAGCTGGCCACTGACCATGTTCTGTAATTGAATAAGGTTGGTAATGAACGGCATAGTCATATTTTGAATCACTTTTTTCTGCAAGCTTGTTAAGATTTTCAAAATTGGCCAATTTTATTGAAACAAGCTCGTCCCAAATCTCATCGCCACTTGAATTGATATATTCGATTAGTTCAGGCGTGCTCTCTATCTTCTTCTCGTCAAGAAGTGTCGCCAAGTGAGCCTTAAATAACTTTTCTTGTCCAATACCATACTTAATGAATTCCTTATACAGCTCATCATTATTTTCCTTTGTTAAAAATCTTAAATAGAAAAGACTTTCAAGCATAGTACGGTAAGTCATCTCAGCAATATCGGCAGCCCAAAAATGAAAACTGATACGAAAACTATGGAAGAATCTGAAAATACGAAAAAATAGGCCGTTTATCACCTCATCTTTTTCTGGTGAAAATGTATCAAGCGCAATTTCTTCTTGCTGCTTTTCTAAAACCTCGATTAGCTTATCAGCGGTATCTCTACCACAGCTCCTAAATTCATCAATAAAATTTATATGTTTCTTTTCTTTTTTCTTCATGTTTCGCATTTTGAGATAGTATAGTTTATCTTCCAAAAGTATTCACTCCACTTTGCCAAATCTGGATTTTTGCTTCGCTCTTGACCGTAATACATATTATGCGTGGTTCGCGCAAAAGACTCTGCGTGATGCCTGTCTCCGTTGGGATACTCCTCAATACTTTTAACGAGTTCAGTAAGTTTTGAGGTAATGAATACTTTGTTGTGCTTAAAAAATCTGCTCAGTGGTAAAGCCCTAACAAAACCACCATGACTGTCTTTAGCTGGAAAGAGTCGCTTAACTGCTCTTTTTGCATCTTCTATTGCATCACCATTATCCTGCGGGGTTAGGTCAGCGCCGTCAAGCAGCCAACTCATTGGACACTCTGGATATAGCCTGATAATGTGGCTGAACGGATTTATTATCGTGTCCTCAATTAAGAATTTATTCTTACTTATGATTTCTTCCCTATCTTTTTCTGGAATCAAAGAAAATTCACTAATCATTCCAGTTAGGATTGGCTCTCCACTGTGGTATTTATCAAGAACATCAAGTAGATGATTGTAATAGATTGGGGCACCCATTTCTCCATAAAAAGCAATAAGTGAATCAATCCATAAAAAATCAGGAAGCATATCTTTATGCCACATGACCTGTATCATCTTCAACTGTCCAAATGGTGGAGTAAGAGTTTTTTTATCCCTTTTGTAGTCTTTTATTTTGCTAGTAAATACTTTATTTGCCTGCGTGCTCATGTTTGAGCAATTATATCATCCGAAGCGAGAATTGCTTACTGGAGCAACTTATTTTTTATTACTTTTCGGGGTGTATAATTTTTCCCTTTTTCAACGTATCCAAATTGCACTAGTTGGGTTAATAGACGTTCCGCACGAGTATAGCCGATGGCAAAACGTCTTTGAAGAAATGGTATTGAGACGCGTTCACATTTGATTATTTCTTCCACTACTTCATCAAAAATAGGGTCACTATATTTCATACTTCACTAGTTGTTTGGCCAGTAATCCTTAATTATTGTCCGTAGCTCACGATTTGTGCTTTTTATTTGTTCGTTTGCTTGTTCTTTTTGCAATTCAAAGGAATCCAGTTTTTGCGCTTCCTCATGGATATTGCAGGAATTGATATTTGATACACATTTAGTAACTGTCGTGTACGCCTCTGAGCATGAGTCTGCAAGGCTTTGTGAAGATTGTAGGCTAGAGATAGATGTTTTGATTATTCTTGCTGTTATTTCCTTATTTTTATGGATTTCAGCTCTTGTAAAGGCGTACATAAGAACTGCGCCCAAAAGGAAAAATATCACTGAGAATAAGTACTGTTTATTAATTCGCTTTTTCATCTTTCAGATGGTCAATGTAGTTTGATAAACTTTCTTTTCCTTCATGCTCTCCAAAAACTTTCCCTGCGCCCAATAAGAGGATTGCTCCAACAAGGACTATTACATAATCACCTGTTTTCCATGTTTCATAGAACAATATACCGATTCCAGCAATAAAGAGTGCTCCTGCTTTGATGTGTGCGTATTTATCAACTTTCATACAAAAAGCCCGCCGCCAGTGAGGATTGCTCCTCCATGCAAGTTTCCCTGCACGACCGTTGAAAGCACTCGACGACGAGCTTATTACTTTCAACGGTTTTCTATGCCATGCGCGCTATTTCTAACGCGTTTAGGCAATTAATTGTATTTTGATTTTACTACGACAAGAATAATTGGGCAATAAATAAATTAACCTGATAGAATGATTGACATGACTGAAGAAATTTCTAATCTCCTTTTACCGAGGTGGGAACAATTTATTATTGAGTATCTCAAAAATGGTGGAAACGGAACTGCTGCTGCTATGAAAGTTTTTAACTGCAAATCAAGAGAAAGCGCACAAGCACTTGGAAGTAAGTATCTTAAAAAATCAACTCCTCGTGTACGAGCATATTTGGAACAAAAGGGTTTTACATATGGCAGATTTATTGAGATAGCTATCGAGAAAATGCAAAAAAGTAAGAAAACAGACTGGTGGGACAGATTAATGGCAATTGGTGGATACCATAATTTCATTAGTGAGTAAAAGGTTATGGTTTACGCACAAATCTTCTAATATCTTCATCAAAAGAGCGTTTCATATAAGTTTTTTTGAAAAATGTATCGCTATTTTGACTGCAAGTATTGCGAAATAGATATATGCAACTGCATACATAGACTTATAGTACTATTGACTTTCCGAGGCTATTTTGATACATTATTTATGGTTTTGGCAAACTGTAAGTCGCTCATAAAATACTCGTTTTTAGTTCTGGCAAGTAACCATTTGCCAAAAAGTGAGCGACACACTTGCTAGAGCTAAGGACGAGTTTTTTTGTGACAAAAATTCAAGTAAGAGACAGTGACCGTAATTAATCGGCGGTGAGAAGTGGAATATAAGAGTCTGATACACACCGACAGAGGTACGATGCCTTGAAACGAATCAGACCGCAACACTCAATTTCTGGGCGTCCAGAAAGTCGAAAGACGGAATCAACAGACGCAGGGAAATGCAACGAGAGTTGTTTTTAAAAAACGAGTACAGTTTAATTCTGTATATTGCGACTAGTAGGAACAGTGACGTACTTCGCGACTAGTCCCTTTCTGGTCATTGCACCAGTTTTGAGATAGGAAGTTGGCTAAATTCTGCGGAGATATAACCGACAAACAGAATGAATGTACACCTAGAGATAGGGTATACAATCCTAGTGCTTTTCAGGGAAATGTAATACAACAATAAACTAAAATGAGAAAAAACAAAAACTCACAACAAACCCATCAACTAGGAATGTGTTATCCAAACGCATACAGATACTTAATGGACATGGACGAAATTGAAGCAAGAAAAGCTTTTTTAGTCCATGGTACTGTGCTTATGAATTCTGGCCATATGAAAGGGGCTCGCGATGAACATGCTTGGATTGAAATGGGTGGCACTGTTATAGACCCAAGTATTAATCCTGAGAATCCCAAAAGAGTTCCAAAAGATGTTTATTACCAAGTAGGACAAATTAATGAAAAAGAATTAAAAAAATACACTGTTTCTGAGATGGTTGCTCAATGTCTTGTGACCCGTCATTATGGTCCTTGGGACTAACCGCTTAGCCGTCCTCTACCTTCCACTCAGGTCATCCCCTTTAACCCTTTTTGCTGTAGAGGGGGTCGCTTCTGTTACTGTCTCGTTGGTGAGCAGTACTATGCAGTGAGGTAGGCCTGGGGGTATAATATCTGTTGCATCATGGCCATGGTTTCATCGAGTGGCTCGTATGGAGCAACCCAATCATAGGTTTGAAACCTGTTCGTGAATGCCAGCACATCCCGCGTCTTCTTGTACTCCACAACCGCAACAAACAGCTCCCTGAAGCTATTTTGCACTGTCCTGTCGCGCAGGGAGAGGTTTGAAAATACCGCTAGTTCGTTGCTCTATCATGCTTAAAGAGCTTCCAGTATAAGAACAGATTTCCTATTTGAAATATCTGAAGAATTAGTAAAGCACGCGCAGGAGAGATTTTATCTGCTAAAAATCCAAGGAAAAAGGCAAGAATACCAAAGGCAATACTTCCAGCAAATGAGTTAAGCGAACCCATGGTCGCGCGTTGCTCATTGGTAAACTCTTTCATCATTAACGAATTTTTTGCGACACTAGTCACGCCAAAAAAGACCGATGTTGATGACATAAGCAGTGGAGATAAAACTGTAGGAAAGGCAGTAGAAAAGATATTAATAATGCGGTTATAAACATTATCAACAATCAGAATTTTCAAAGCATTGTATTTTCTAATTAGTCTTCCGCTGAAATGGAAACTTGCTGTTGCTCCCACATTGGAAAGTGTTTTAGCAATACCGATTGCCCAAACAGGCCATAAAGTATTATAAAAGGCTGATTGGAATTGATAGCCAGCTTCACCAAAAGCATATCCCGAAATGGAGGCAATACTTAAAAGTCGAAGTTTTTTGTTGCTTACAAACTTTGTATACGCATCTTTCAGATGGAGGTAGATATTTCCGCTTTGATTTGTGTGTACCTTTGATTCGATTAGGAAAAGTGATATAAAAAGGCATAGCAACTGAGGAATAACAGAGAGCCACATAATAAGAGGAAAAGACCAGGTAGCTAAGAATCCACCTAATAAAGCCGATATCGCTAGTGCTGCTTGAAACATTGCACTTGTTCGACCTAGAAACTCATCATATTCATGTTCGTTTCCTGTCTCAGCTAATGTGTCATGAAGTAATGCGTCATTATTTCCGCTATAGAATGAGCGTGAAAGCCCTTCAAAGATTGCCCCAATGACTAATATCCAAAAGGTCTGACCTATTGCGTAAAAAATTGAGTACAAAACTGCTGCTGCTGCACCAAGGATTACAGTTTTTCTTCGTCCCACATAATCTGACAAAACACCAGTTGGGATTTCAAGCAAAGCTGAGGAAATCATTGCAACGGAAAAGATACTCATTCCCAAGGCAAATGAACCTGTAACGTTTGCGAAGTAAATTATCGCAATAGGCGCATACAGCTTGAAATCAGTAAAAAAATTAAACCAAGTTAGTAATTTGATGTTTTTATGCACTACCATACTCATAATTATATATGAAAAGCAATAATCGTTGAGTCTTAAAAGTATAAATGCTACTATTACAATATGAACTCAACACTAACAGCATTAAAAGGTGTAAAAGTTGGACATGCAACACATCTCGATAAATTAACAGGATGCACGGCAGTTGTCTTTGATAAACCATATCCACTTGCATACAAAGCATACGGCGGTGCCCCTGGAACATTCAATACTGACATCTCCTCAAATGGAAAGTCCTTTTACTACAGAGATGGTATCTTCATCGCAGGAGGTAGCTTAACAGGACTAATGTCAGCCTCAGAGATTATGCAAGGCATGATTGACAAAGGAATTGGTTCACATGACGAAAAAATAGTAAATCCAAATATCACAGGTGCCATTGTTTTTGATTTAGGTACTCGGATTGGACAGTATGACCCAAAATACGGACGAGAAGCATTCGATAATGCTACCAACGAACCAGTTTTAAGAGGAAATGTAGGAGCAGGAACGGGCACAGCAGTTGGCAAATTTCAATATGTTGAAAAGGGTACAAAAAATGGAGGAATGAAATCAGGTGTAGGATGTTCAAGAATTGATTTGGGAAATGGAATTATCGTTTGTGCATTATCTGTTGTGAATGCATTAGGAAATGTGGTAAAGCCTGACGGTTCTATCCTTGCTGGCAATCGTGACGAGCAAAAGAAGTTTAAGACTTTTGAGGATACTACTGAATTTGTTACTTCAGATAAGATGAATACTACAATATCAATTGTCGGAACGAATGTAGATTTGAAAACGAGAGAAAATTATGAGCGTCTTGCTCATTTCGGCTCTCTTGGACAAGTAAGAGCATTAAATCCTGTACATACCTCAGTTGATGGAGATACAGTATTTGCTTTTTCTACTGAAGAAATAAAAGAACCACTTAATTCCTTTGGGAAATTCTTTGAAACACCCGATTGGCCATTATTTACAGTAGATGTTATAGGAAATGCAGCAGCAAAAGCAGTTCAAGAAAGTATATACGATGCCTGTAATCAAGCAGAAACAGTTCAATTTGAAGCTGGATATAAAGGAGTAATCCCTTCAGCAAAAGATTATCAATAATAACTGAGAGGTTTGAAAGTCGGTCCCTGACGCCGTATTGACTCCAACAACTGATTATCCGACAATGGGACAAGGATGAGACAAGAGGATGCAATTAGTATTAATCGTATAAGTTCAAAACAGCAAGACGAAGGATATTCACTTCCCCAACAAGCGAAACTCAACCGAGAAATTGCTACAAAGGATGGGAGAACAATTGTTAAGGAATTTAATATCGTTGAATCTGCAAAAGCAAGCGAAAAAAGAGATGAGTTTAACGAAGTCATTGAATATCTCAAGAAACATCCGCATGTAAAGTACGCATATATCGAAAAACCAGACCGCTTAACAAGAAACCTCAAAGATATCGTTCTGACGTATGACTTGGTCAATAACTATGACAAGGTATTTATTTTCTCCCGCGATAATTTTGTACTCAGTAAGGATTCAAATTCTCACGCAAAATTTCAATTTGATATAAAAGCAATTCTTGCCAAAAACTACATTGATAACCTAAGTGATGAAGTCAAAAAGGGTCAGAGAGGTATGCTTGAAGAAGGTAAATGGCCTGGTGGCTCTACTCCAACAGGATACAAAAAAGTGAACAAAGTTCTTGTACCAGATGATGTAACCGCTCCTTTTGTTCAAAAGGCCTTTCAACTCTACGCTTCGGGTAAGTACTCTCTCAAAACCCTCAAAAAGAAAATGGATGACGAAGGGTTCAAATCATATAATGGCAAACCACTAACCAAAAGTAATTACCACAGGATTTTCAATAATCCTATCTACTACGGCATGATTCCCTGGAATAGCAAACTCTATCCTGGGTCATTCCCTCCACTGATAGAAGAATCGTTATATCATCAAGTCCAAGCAATGCTCAGACGCACAAAGAATGGAGAAATAATACCTGTATATGGGAAACATATCTTTACATATCAGCGCGTTATGCGTTGTGGAGAATGCGGTTGTCAGATAACAGGAGAACGCAGGACAAAGACGAATAAAGGAAATGGCAAAGTACATGAATGGATTTACTACCACTGTACGCACTTTAAGGAATGCTCACAAAAGGGAGTTGTTAGAGAAGACAGTATTCAAAATCAAATCACAGAATTATTTGAATCCCTTTTAATGGACGACGAAACCACAGAGATGCTTAAAGAAAAACTAAGAGAAAGTCACTTTCACCATGTACAATTTCGAGAAAAAGCATTGAGTGACATCAACAATAGACTTCTTCAAATACGTAACAATCTTGATGAAATATATGACGACAAGCTAAAAGGTTTTATTGATGGGGATACATTTATTAGAAAACGTAAAGAATTTTTGAAAGAACAGGATAATTTACATGAGCAAATCAATCAGCATAAAGTTGCCGACAAGAAATATGTAGACTTTGGATGTCTTATCCTGGATGTCGCGCTATTAGCCTCGAAAATCTATGAGGTTCGAAACCAAGATGAAAAGAGATACTTGCTGAATTTCGCATTTTCAAACCTCTCCCTGCGCGACAGGACAGTGCAAAATAGCTTCAGGGAGCTGTTTGTTGCGGTTGTGGAGTACAAGAAGACGCGGGATGTGCTGCTGAGCAGGGATTCGAACCCCAATAAACGGATCCAGATTCCGTTGTCCTACCATTAGACGACTCAGCAATATTTAAACTTTCGAGTCTCTTATTTTACTAAATTAGCCATAAAATAGCCAACATTTGCTTGAAAGGTGTAGAATATAGTTATGGTAAAGATTAATAAGACAGCATTAAAAAATTCTTTACTCACAGCGCTTTACGTAGTCGCCATTGGAACCATCCTCTATTTTGGAGGGCAGGCAAAAATTGGGAGAGCAAATACATTCCTTGTTCCAATAACTATACTTCTCTTACTTGTTTGCTCCGCTTCGATTACGGGATATCTCATGCTTGGTAAACCAATGCTTCTCTACATCGATGGCAAAAAGAAGGAGGCACTTTCTCTTCTTGCCTATACGCTTATATATTTTTCGATAATCACATTCGCGGCAATCGCTCTTATGATATCTCTCACGCGTTAACGACTTGCAAAGTCGAAAGCAAAGAGTATTATTAAAATAGATATGGCAAAAGAAGAAACAGTTCAAGAAAAAAAGAAATGGCACAGACATGTCAGGGATAACAGTGGCCATGGCGCCGCGGTCTACGGACTGGGTCTTATTGGAGCTCTTGTTTACTATTTTCAACACGCGACAACATTTGGAGACGTCATCTTTGGAATTCTAAAAGCGATAGTTTGGCCGGCTTTTGTCGTATTCCGGATTCACGAATTTTTCAAGCTCTGATTTCCTCTCGGTTCTTCTTTTTCCATCTGTTATACTCAATAAGTTATGTTTGAGCGTCTATTTCCTTATTTTAAAAGCCCACAACTTGAGGTTATCGAAGATAGTATTGGCACATTCTTAACTCACCAGGTTGTTGTTGCACCATTTTTACTACTATTCCTGGAAGAATCAGGCATCCCACTTCCTATTCCGGGAGATGTATACCTTGCCTTCACCGGATATCAAGTATCAAAGGGTGCAGTACCCTATTGGGGAGCCTTCGCAATGCTTCTTATTGCAGTCCTTGGAGGATCCTCGATACTTTATTTTATTTCGGCAAAATGGGGAAAGATTCTTGTTGATAGACTTGGTATATATCTTCATCTGAATCAAAAGAAGCTTGCGGAAGTCGAAAAAGATTTTAAAAAATACGGAGTATTTCTCATCATATTCGGAAGACATATCCCGGGGTTCAGGATTCCAATTACCGTATTCTCAGGAATTTCCGGAGTTCCCTATCCAACGTTCATCATGAGTACCTTTATTTCTGTTATTTTTTGGATAGCATTCTATTTAGCACTAGGAGAGCGCGTTGGAAAAAATGTCATGAGACATATTCATGGAACGCCCGCTTATTTTCTCCTTATTTCGATACCCTTTCTTTTTTTTATCGGATCAATCATTTACGTTAAGATAAAAGATAAGAAAATTGGATAAAAAAGGTTATGAGAATTTGGGATGTATCTCCTACGATCTTGTGTAGGAAACATTTACTAGGTGAACACCGCGAGCTTCATGCATTGTGGACAATAATCACAGAAGGTAAAAAAGGGTACGTAAACCATCCTGAAACGAAAAGATGGTTAGGCAAACTCCACGCCCTATATAATAGACACGATGAATTGGTAGATGAAATGAGCAAGAGGGGTTATAACCATCAAAGCCCCCTTGATGCAAAGCTTGCAACCGGTAATCCTTTACAGCAAATATATATCCATAATCCTCGTGAACAGAAAAGAATCTTGAAAGGAAAAAACTGCGAATGTCGGGTCTAATTCTTATTTCACAATTATTTCTTCTTAGTATCCTTTCTTATTTTGTGTATCTTCTTTCCTATTCTTTAATAAGAGGAGCTCCATTTGCTCCTATTGGCAAAAAAAGGCTTATGCTCATGATAGATTTGCTGGACATGAAAGAAGGGAATTTTATTGATATTGGCTCAGGAGATGGGAGGATAGTAGTTGCGGCAGCCAAAAAAAAAGTTATCGCATATGGCATTGAGATAAACCCCATAATCGCACTATTCGCATGGTTTAGAATAAAAAGAAGTAAACTACGAAATGCTCATATCATATGCGGTGATTGTTTCAGGCACTCATACAATAAATATGACTACATTTCTATTTGGGGAACAAATCATATGGTAAAAAACATAGAGAAAAAACTGCATAAAGAACTCAAACCGGGTGCAAAAGTTGTCTCAAACCATTATAAATTTCAGAATTGGAAGCCAAAAAAAAGCAAAGATGACGTGTATCTTTATGTAAGATAGGATTGTTCTAGAATGCTTGTTGACGCGCCATATGAGAAGTTTTGATCCCGAATGCAAGGACAAAGCAACCCAAAATAACGAAAGACCCTATGAGAAATGGAAGCGGAAGAAAAGCTGTCGATAAAACACCGGCAATTATTGGCCCCAAGATATTCCCAATACTGACATACGATGCATTGAGTCCCAATATCGAACCTTGAGACTTTTCATCCGCCTCTTTCGACAAAATTGTTTGAATAAGTGGAAGGAAGAAGGAATTCGCAGCACTCGAAAAAAGTGCGACCAAAATATAAAATTCGATACTTCTTACAAAAAAGAGGCAAAAATATGAACCGGCAGCGATTAACAGCGACCCGATAAATGCTTTCTTTTCTCCAAATTTCTTGACAATTCTGTGGATAACAAATGCCTGCATCAAAAGACCCACGACACCAAAAATAGTGAACATAATAGCAATCTGATTTGCCGTAAAATGCATAACGTTGATTGAAAAAGGCTGATAGGTAACTATGAACATGCCCCATGCGAGATTGTAGATGAAAGATATAAGAAGTGTCATTCCTACATTTTTGTCAAATACGGACAAGACAAGTTTTTTGACATCAAAAATCTTTCCTTCATGTACCTGACCGATATGCTTATTAGTTTCAGGTAAAAATATAACTGTTAATATAACGGCAATAATTGAGATAATGCCTGCAATAATAAATGGAACGTGTAGACCAAAGCCTGCTGTTGCTGCCGAAATTGCTGGACCAAAAACAAACCCGAACCCAAACGAAGCGCCGATTATTCCAAATCCTTTTGCCCTATTCTTTACATCGGTCGTATCTGAAATTACAGCTGACGCGACTGGGATATTTCCCGCTGTAATACCGTCTAACGCTCTTGCTACGAATAGAAATATTGCGCTTGGGGCGAAGGCAGCAATGAAAAACGATAGAGCAGTACCGGCGATTGATAATACTAACAATGGTTTTCTTCCGTATTTATCAGAAAGCCTTCCTATGAAGGGGGCGGATATAAATGAACATAAGGAAAAAAGCGCAAACAATAAACCATTTTGAAATACCGTAAGGCCGAATTTTTGTGAATATGCAAATATAATCGGAATTATGATTCCGTATCCCAAAGCGTTCACAATGGCAATGATTGCAATGATTGCCAAATTACGATTGTCCGAGAGTCTTTTTAGTTGCTTTCTTATCATGGTTATCTCAATAAAACTTAACTGAAGCTTCAATTATAAGCATTATTAAAAGCATTTCATATATATCAAAGTATACAAAATTCGGTTATAATCAAGTCATCTTAGGCTGGGATGAGATTTTCGTACTTATCATTTTTGTTACTTTTAATCCTGCCGATTCTTCTCTATTTTGTAACTCATGGTGCGGTTATATCTGATGAAGGGAATATCCTTCATTCTGCACAAATGATTCTTGATGGAAAACTGCCATACAGGGATTTCCATTTCGCAACAACTCCTTTTTCGCTTTTTTTAACCGCAATTTCATTTTTATTATTAAAATCTTCAATCCTTTCATCAAGACTTCTTGTCCTGGCCGTCTATCTGATTTCTTCATTGCTAATTTTTAAAACGGTTTTTATTGCTACAAAAAATAATTTTTATGCAATTATTTCATTGTTGATTTTTGTATCTTGGGCTCCATCGCACGTCAATTTTTCGTATCCTTCGGTTTACGCAGTTTCCTTCGCAATTTTGTGTTGCTATTTGCTTATGAAATTCATTCAAGAAAGGACCGGAAGATATTTATTTTTCGCCGGAATTGCATCTTTTCTCGTTCTTCTTTCAGATCGCCATATAGGCATCGCCTTCATTTTTCCGGTTGCCATTTTTTTCTTAGTCAAGCACGCGCGTTCATTTTCCTCTGTTTCATTTTTTTTGTATGGGTATATTTGGAGCTTTATTTTATTCTGCATTTATCTTCTTGCCAACCAATCGTTTCCTCAATTTGTCAGTGATTTTTCTCATTCGCTTATTACATTTGACGTTGGATTATTTCAGAAATCTGTTTTCCAAAATCTTCTCTACAACACGTCGTTTATAATCTCTGTTGCATCTTTTGTCTTGCTTTATATAAGGAGAAGATTTCACTTATTGTTTTTGCCTGCATTTTTGATTTTCTTTTTTATGACAGCAGTACTTTCACATGACTATATAAATTCCGTTCTTCTCATATCTCTATCGGGAATTTCTCTTGCGCTTTATCTTCGTTATAATGTCTCATCGAACATCCGGTTGTTGCTGATAGTGTTTTCATTTATAACCATTTTTGGCGGATTTTATACCGGTTTATTTTATGGATACTATAATACGATAACTCCTCTTGCCGAAAATTTAAATTTCTTTCCACATCCTAAAGTGAATGTTTTTGTTGACGAGAAAACGGAGCGTGAATTAACTGAGATTATCAACGTTACGAAAAAATATACTGTACCGAAGGACTATATTTTTATAAATTCGTATGAGCCGATGCTCTATTTTGTCCTGGACAGAAGAGATCCAATAAAGAATACTTATCGCTTTGCCGAACAATCACCAAAAAGATACTATGCCGAAGTTCTAGGAAATTTGGTCGCAAAAAAAGTTAGGATACTCTTCCTGAAACATAATGGAATGAATTATCTTCCCATTAGAAACTTTGTTAAAAAAAATTATGATTACTTAATGAGAATTGGGCATCTTGATATTTATCTTCTTCGTTCTTGACACTTTTTGGTTCAAAGAGTAGTATTTATGGAAT
>CAZMSF010000008.1:39509-47363 GCA_964568885.1 uncultured Gammaproteobacteria bacterium | reverse complement strand
GTTACAAACACATCATTTTTCAAAGTTGTTATTCCCGTAACGTCCAGTGTTGAACCCAAAGATGTTGCGCCTCCTGCAACGGTAAATGTGTTGGTTCCTGTTACCGAAGTGTTGCCATTCAAAGAAACCGCGCCTGTTCCGGTTGAAAATGTGAAAGCTCCGGTTTGGGTTAGATTATTATTGAACGTTGACACGCCATTTACATCAAACGTTCCTACGTTAACTGTATTGCCATTTACAGTAAGGATTCCTGTTCCATTCAATGGCGCAAGAACAATATTCCCCGTTGTATCACCGCCAATGGTCAACGTGTTATTTTCGGTCGTCTGGATGCTTCTTGGGGCGCCTGCAAGAGTCAAGTTGCCCGAGAAAGAAGCGTTGCCTGTTGTAGTTAAATTGGTAAAATTACCGGTTGATGGGGTAGTGGCACCAATTGCCGTTCCATTAATGCCCGTAGCGGTTGTGTTGAAATTACCACCTGTGAAAAGCAGATCATTAACTCCAGCATCAATCGTCAGCGCTGTCAATCCGGTTAGATTGATGCTACCGGCCGTTCCTGCAATATTGACTGCTCCTGCAGTTACTGTTAAGCCATTTGATGCCGTGAGAAGTCCCGCTGAAGTTATGGTTCCCGTTCCGGTTGTTGAAATATTTCCAACAGTCGCAACATTTCCATTCTCATTTATGGTAAGTGTTGCAGCGCCGCTTGATTGTACTTCCAACGCATTCTGAACTGATGCATTCGTGTCGTTGATAACAAGAGCCGATGATGCGGTTCCGGCATTTGTCAATGTCAGAGAACGTGAGGAAAGGTCAGCTAAAGTAAAGTCAATATTACCTTTTTCATCAGTTGCAAGAATGGTGTTGCCTGCGTTATATGCCTGCTGGAGCGTAACATTAAGAGCATTGGATGAACAAATAGAGAACTCGTTTGATGCGTTCCGGCAGACAACGGTGGTACCTACGGTTCCGGACAGGTTTGGAATTTGTGTCACATTAGATAGCACTATCTCGCCGAGTCCATCAGCTGCCAATGTCAAATCCTCGTTTGAAACGGTCGTAAGGTCCGTTGCAGCCCCTGAGAAAACAAGTCCTGTTGAACCGATGGTTTTATTGGTAAGAGTTTGTGTCTGTGCTTCGAAAACAAAAGTGTCGTTACCTGCAAGCGTCGGGATGGTCGCAATTCTTGACGCACCCGGAGCGGGAGAGGTTATGGTCGTCGTGTTACCGGTCCCCAATACTAATTGATTGGTTGCATTTGATAATGTTAATGACGCAAATGTTGGAGTAGAGGAGGTTGCAATATCCTGGGGAGTTGAAAGAGTAATACTTCCTGCCGCATTTGCAACATTCACTTGGTTTGCCGTACCTGTTATTGTGGCAAGCGTAAACCCGGTTCCGTTGCCGATAAGAATTGCCCCATTTGCGGCAGTCGACGAATCAACGCCTGTGCCTCCCCTGACTGGAGAGAGAAGTGTCTCGGAGTTAAGAACTCCCCCTGCGGTTGTGTATACCGGACCGTTATTCGTAAGACCGGAGAATGTAATTGCGCCCGATGATGTAAGTCCGGTAGCTCCCGTTACCGTCCCTGTCAATGCAACATTGCCGTTATTTGCAATACTGGCAACTTCTGACCCTCCGTCATTTAAGAATGCCAATTTATACGTTGGTGTCGTTGCCGTCACAACATTTTGCAATGAAAACCCTACACTCTGGGAAACTGCGCCGGTCCAATAGGCTCCCTGAAGTGTCAGGAGATTTGAGTTTTGAATTTGGCTCCCTCCCGTTGCGTCAAGTAATCGAAGAACAGAAAGAGAGTCAGACCCAGTCTGATCGCCGACATTAAGCCCTGAAAGAACAGTTACAACTGTTCCGTTATCGGTAACATTAGTGTCCCCGATAGTTGAGCCGGTAATAGTAAACTTCACCAAATGATTGAGCGTTCCCGTTCCTCCGACAACTCCTCCAGATCCTGCGCAGTTACCGGTTGTCAAACAAACGGTTCCGTCATAATCCGGAATTTGTATCTTTCTTGTAACCCCTGTTGAAATAAGACTTGCATCAAATGAGAATTGCTTCGTGTTATCCAACTCGTCTTGAAAATTTGTTGAATTGTCACGGAACGTTTTATTGGATACAAGCGCTGATTCGGTTGCAAAAAGGAATGTGTCATCAAGGCTCAATCCCGGAATTGTCGCAATCCTGCTACTTGCAGGAGCCAATGAATTTATTGTCGTTGTGTTACCGCTTCCCAAAACAAGTTGGTTAGTCGCTGATTGCGCACTAAGAGATGTAGCACTCGTGATGCTTCCCGTACCGGTCGTTGATATGTTTCCCGATGTTGTAAGAACTCCATTCTCATTAATAGTAAGAGTGGGAGTTCCACCGGATTGTATGGACAACAGTGTATTAACCGCACCATTTGTGTCGTTGATAGTGAAAGCAGTTGCCGTTCCCTGATTGGTCAAAGTGAACTTTGAGTCGGTTGCAGTATCGGACAGGGTGAAGGCAATATCCCGGTTGTCAGATGTATTAATGGTGTTGCCTGCATTATATGCATCCTGCAACGAAACATTAGCAGCATTTGCCGGACATTGTGTTATTAGGTTGGAATTGTTATCGCGGCAAAGAGTGGTTGCAGACACTCCTGCTGCAGGAAGGGTGCCAAGCAAAATGTTATTCAAAAGATTTATTTGGCCAGAACCACTTGGAGCGATTGTCAAATCGGCATTTGAAACTGTCGTGATGTTAGTTCCTGATCCCGTAAAAGTAAGGGCAGCACTTGCAGAAATTGCACCTGCTCCCAAAATGTCGCCTGCATTTGTGATGCCTCCGTTATTGTTGTTGATTCCGCCGTTTGCAGATATTCCACCGGCAGAAACTGTCAACCCGTTGGATGCTGTGAGCAAACCCGCTGACGTTACCGTTCCTGTACCGGTTGTGGAAATATTTCCGCTGGTCGAAAGAGTACCATTTTCATCAATTGTTAAGGTGGGTGTTCCATTCGACTGAATTGAAAGAAGCGTGTTAACCGCTGCATTTGTGTCGTTGATAGTGAAAGCAGTTGCCGTTCCTTGATTGGTAAGCGTGAACTTTGAATCGGTTGCAGTGTCTGTCAGGGTGAATGCAATATCCCTGTTGTCCGACGTCTGAATGGTGTTGCCTGCATTATAAGCATCCTGCAATGATACATTCGAAGCATTCGCCGGACACTGGGTTATCTGATGAGTTGTGTTATCGCGGCAAAGCGTTGTTGCCGATACTCCTGCCGCCGGCAATGTACCAAGAAGAACATTGCTTGATATGACAAGCTGGCCGCTCCCGTTGGCACCAATTGTCAAGTCTGCATTTGAAACCGTTGTAATGTTGGTGCCTGCACCCGTGAACGTCAATGCAGCACTTGCGGAAATTGCACCTGCTCCGAGAATATCCCCTGCATTTGTAATGCCGGTGCTATTAACGTTAATGCCACCTGCCGTAACGGTCAAACCGTTTGAGGCAGTTAGGAGTCCTGCCGCTGTGATAGTCCCTGTGCCGGTAGTTAATATATTCCCTGAAGTTGAAATAGTGTCACCGGCGGTAGCAGGAGAGATAGTGGATGCCCCGTTATTACGCGAGAAAAACCCGACAGTGCCTGAAGTATTGGTGGTCGTAATGCTTCCTGCGCACACTAAATTACCCGTCGCATCGGCTATTGTACACCCGGTTGAACTGGAGCCTCCCGCCAATGAAACATCCCCATTAGAATCGACAAAGAGGGCCGTAGCCCCCGTGGTGTTATTTTTAAGCGTGAACTGTGAGGTGTCCACGTTTACCAGGTACTGGTTCTGCCCCACATCGGTATCGATGAAATAAATCTTCGGAGAAGTGTTGGCAATGGTGATATCACCGTTGGAAGTTGTAGCCCCCGTTATATACAAGTTACGGTACCTCAGTGATGGAGAACCCAAATCATAAACACCGTCAACATTCGGGCCGATGCTTCCTGCCACCTCCAAAGCAAAAGGGTTAGTGTCTGCGTCAATGTCATTGGGGAGTGCCCTGATACCGACCCTGCCGTTTGGAACATAGATGAGTCCCGAATTGAGGTTGTTGGTGTCAAGAGCAGAGCCGATGTTAATAGTGTCAGCGGCTGTGTTGTCGGTTGCGATATTTACAGTATTACCCGCAGTACCCGTTGCAATGTTGATGGTTTTTGCATTATTGCCCGTTCCAAGATTGACAAGACCTGTCGTGCCGCTATCAATTGTCAACGCATTTGCACCCGTCGAACTTACCGTTCCGGCTGCTGCAAATGTAAGAGTACTACCTCCGACAGCAAAATTATTCTGTACTCCTGTAATGGACGGTGGAACTGCGGAGAGTTGGATGTTGACCTGGCCGGCCGGACTTTCATTGAGTGAGAAATCGCTATTTGCAAAATTGAGTGTATTGGTCTGCGATGAAACAATCACGTTATTTTGCTTTACATTTGCAACTGCAAAAGAACTTACAAACGCCCAAGCGGGTAGACCGTTGTCAACCGTAAGGAACTGACCGGCAGCGCCGATTGGAAGCGAATCAAGAGTATCGGTTGCGGAAGCGTATATTAAGTCTCCTGTTGCATACGTGCTAAGACCTGTACCTCCGACTGACGTTGTGAGCGTTCCCTTAATGGCGCCCGCTGCAACTTGTCCGCCTGAATCGATAGTAAGAGTATTCACTACCGCCGCATCGGTAATACATCCGGTGCAATCACCCCGTGAAACGACCGTGGAAAGGGTTGAAGTATTGCTTATTGTCAGTCCACTAATCGAAATATCGCTCCCTGCAATTAAAGAGAGGTCGCCGGTGGTACCCTGTAGTGATGTAACACCACCTTGAACAGCCGAAATAACAGGATTTTGCGCATCTCCGGTAATAGTGATTCCACCACCTGCTGTTATTCCGTACACAATATTTGGCGCGGTAATATCGTCCTTAAAGAAACTCTTACCTGTAACCTCAAGCTCTTTGCCGATAGCAACGTTCTCCTTGGAAACAAGCGGAAGGCTAAAGAGTATATTCCCCGTCAATTTCAGCTTGCTTGTTGCAGCGCCGAGAACTTTTGAGCTTGTTTCTTCCAGCGTGTTGAATGTATCATTTGCCTTTTGGGCCTTAAGCTTGAGGAGGGACATTTGAGCGTATCCCAGGGAGAAAAGGAGAGCTAAGGTGATGACCCCCAAAACAATAGCTCTTTTTCCAGGCCGAAGATAGGCAAATTTTACAAAGAGCTGCCATTTGGTTTCCCTTACAGGTGATCCATTTTTTGAAGCTGGGGAATCACTTGATTTTTCATGATTTTGGAAAAAGCTCTTTTTTTGACCTATAGTTGCTTTGTTTTCGGTGAACTTGCGGTACGTGGATTCTGCAGTTTCAAGAAGTGCCCGGAGTTTGTCCTCTTCGTAATAAAATTCACCCCTGTCATTGACTACGGGGCTTAGTCCATATCTGTTGGCCAAATACTGAAGTGTCTCAAGAGAGACGCCCAGCATACGGGCCGCCTGCTTTAAAGTTAATAATTTCATTGATGAGTTTGGGTCATCACCAAGTGCTAAAACGGGTGTACATCTACTGTAACTTTTTTCTCTAAAAATAGTCAACGCTACGAAATGGAAAGAAGTGTAACAAACTATATTGATTTTTATGAAAAAAATTAAACCTGCATTAGGGAGAGAAAGAACATGAAAAAATGAGTGCTCACTTTTATATAGTTTGATGCACTTTGTTTTTTATAAAATAATTTCTTAAAAACAACAAAAATAACAGTCGTGAAATTGTCTTATAGTACACAGACTTTTCACGGTAAAAATATTTTATTCTATGAAAAGAAAAAAAATTGTTAACAAAAAAATTCTATTTATTTTTCAAACCATGAAAAATCTTGTGAAATGCCCATATTTCAGGCTAATCTGATTCATGTGTCACTATATTTACTGTTATATCAACAAAATTTCTATTAATGGATATTTATATTGTGCAATAGGCACAAATATCGAGGTTTTTTTAATTAAAATGAGCTAGGAAGAAACTTGTGAGTTAGGTGGGGTAGTACTCTCAACAAAAAGCACCTCTATGCCTAAAAAGATATGCGCCACATCCTGTTTAACTTTTAATACTGCTTGTTCAAACTTTAATTCTTTTACTTTTTGATCATTCTTGTAAAGAGACAATTCCTGATGCAGAATTGAAATAAAATTTGCATGCATGGGGTAAATATCAAAGGGTCCTACTTCATTAAAGGAGCTTATTCTTTCAACATCTCCTTCAAAAATCAGACTTTCCGTATCTCTGACTTTTACATGAAATAACTTATCCGCCATAATCGTTCTTAATTAGCTGTTGATGGTTGAGCCGTGGAAGGAGGTATTGCACCCTGCGGAGCCGCGGCCGCTTGAGCTGCGGGTATTCCTGATTGTGCTGTCTTCTTGGCCTGTTCTGATAGTTTTGCAGATAATTTTTCATCAATATCTTTTAGGGTACCTATATACAAGACATCCTCCGGCATAAGACTATCTATCTTGCCGTCAAGTATTGCTCTCACATCTTTAACCGTGTCTTTTACGGATACAAAGACTCCTTTTTTTTCTGTTTGCGTCTCAACAACTGTAAAGTTCTGCGTCATAAAATTTTTCAACATCTTAGAGCGCTTATATACAACTTGGTCTTCTGCGGAAAGTTCCGATTCACCGATAAGAGATACTATCCTTTCAAGAGCAAGGGCTTTTTTAAGAAGGGCTTGGGCGTCGAGTGCTGTTTGATAATGAAGGTCCCCGCATGTCTCTGCATTAAGAGAAGAAGATGTTGAGCTTAAAAGATCAATCGCAGGAAATCTTCCTTCCTGGTATATGGAGCGGGAGAGAACAATGCTCGAATCAAGGTATGGAAATATCGCCTGAACGCCGCTATCGGTCAGGTCGTCTGCAGGCACATAAATTGCCTCAAATGTTGTGATAGCATTTTTTCTCGTTGAGACAAGTCGTTCATGAAATGATGCCATTTCAGAAGTAAGCGTTGCCTGATATCCGCCCTCCGAAGGGATACCATTAATAAGCGTTGATAATTCATAACCGCTTTGTGCAAAACGGAAAATGTTGTCGATAAAAAACAGTACATCTTTGCCCAGCGTATCTCTATAATATTCAGCAAGGGTAACACCCGTAAAGGCAGTACGGAACCTTAGTGCAGGATTTTCTCCCATTGAGCCGTAAATAAGACTAACCCCTTGCATAACTTTGCTTTCTTTAAGCGTAGCAAAGAGCTCCTCACCTTCACGGGTACGCTCCCCAACGCCGGTAAATACCGTCACATTTCTCTCAGGATTGAGGATAACCAAATTGTGGATAACCTCGGAGATAATAACCGTCTTTCCTACCCCCGCACCTCCAAAAAGACCGACCTTTCCCCCCTTAACAATTGGAGTAAAAAAATCAATTGCTTTAATTCCGGTTTCAAGAAGTTCACTTGGAATATTGACCTCTGAAAAGCTCACATCTTTTGCAATAATGGGCCGTGATTCTTTTACCTTTAAGTCTCCCATCCCATCCTGCGGATTACCCAATGAATCAACGACCCTACCCAAAAGTTCTGCCCCAACAGGAATTTTAATGGGCTGACCGGTATCAACTACATCCGATCCATGATGCAGCTTGTCAACTGTTGTAAGTGCGAGACAATAGAATGAATTCGGTGAGGCAGAGGTGTATACCTCCATTTTTATCTCAGGGTCTTCCTTATACACCAAAACGTCATATATTTTAGGCTTCTCGCCACTAAATTCAGCCTCAATTATCTGTCCTTTAACGGAAACTACTTTTCCAATAATCATATATTAAT
>CAZMSF010000008.1:0-39409 GCA_964568885.1 uncultured Gammaproteobacteria bacterium | reverse complement strand
AGCCAATAGCCAATAGCCAATAGCCAATAGCCAATAGCCAATAGCCAATAGCCAATAGCCAAGTATATGTTTTAGCTATCAATTATCGACTATTAGCTATCAACTATTGATTTAGCTCCAAAGCGTAAGACCGGCAATGGTCTCGAGTTGCTTTCTGTTTTGCAACTGGTGTTTGATAGTGTTCTTTGCCTTTATCAGCTTTTTTGATTCTTCCTCAATGTGAATGAGCGCTTCCTCCATAGCATTCACCCGGGATGCGTGGCGGGCCAATTGGTTCTCAAGAAGCGTCTGGGAGAAAAGATTTGCAATGATTTGTGTTTCGAAAAAGTAAAATATTTTTTCCAAAATAGGTTCAAAAATGAACCGGTCGTCGCGGCTGATTGTTTCAACAACCTCCGATTCAAAGATGTTCTCGCCTGTTATGCTCGTCCCGATGGGAGTCTGGTTTACCACGTTATCAAACTTCCCGTAATACACATGTACTTTTTCGTATTGTAAAAATTTCTGCATGAGCTGTTTGATGTGTGCCAAATCCACTCCAACATCTGGTATCTCAAAGTACGTAAAAGGCCTGGCGGCACCGGAATTTTCATACATTTCTTTGCCTGCACTTCCTATAATAAGCAGGTCACCATTTTGATTTTCAGGCTTCTTAAGATCTTGAATGAACAATTTGTATGTTTTTTGCGTGACAGACCCGTAAAGTCTACCGTTTGAAGAAAGATACACAAGAAGCGTTTTACCATTTTTCTGAAGAAGCGGCAAAATTGTCTTGTCACCTGTTTTTCTTCTTGCAATAAGCTCCTTTACTTCCCGGTCGTATGAAGACTTTAAATCGACAAAAACATCAGATAAATCCTGCAAAAAGTCACGGGTCTTAAGGACCGAATCCTTAATTTTTTGCATCCTGATAACGGCTATCTCTTCATAGCTTTCTGCCAAGTCCTTTAAACTATTTAAAGCTTCGAGATTTTCAGCAATTATTTTTCTTTGCGGCATACGGCTTTTTTAATTATTACAAGTAAAGAAAAACAAGCTTTGCTTATTTTTCGTTGTGACATAACACCTTTTAAACTGCCACAAGTAAAGAAAAACAAACTTCGTTTATTTTTCTTTGCGGCATGGTTAATTTTTCACCGCTTGTTTTTGCGGCAAAAGATGTTCCTTGTTCTTCATAACATTCTCATGAAAGACTTTTATATCATTCGTGTTGGTAATATCATACAGTATTTTTTGCCTGGCCCGGTCGTAGTAAACAGCAACAAGAAATTTCTTCGTTTCCTCAAGCTCTTCTTTCGTCTGAATTACATTCTGAAGGATAAGAGAGATAATAACAACCTGCACTTTCTGCGGTACTATTTCCTCATATGGTTGACTGAAAAATTTGTTGACAAGTTCGCCAAGCCGCAAGTTCTTTTTTACGTCATCCGTTAACTCCTGTCCGAAATGGGAAATGTTTTGTAATCTATTAAATTCCGTCAGAAAAGCTGTCAAGTCTTTGTTGATATCCCTGGATAATTTATCGAGTGTTTGTCTTCCTACCCTTGTCACTGAAAGCGGAATACTAACAGCAGGCCGCATCCCTTGATAATAAATATTCGCGTCAAGATAAATGTGTCCGTCAGTTATTCCCATGACATTTGTTGAAATATACCCGGTAAAGTCTCCTTCGATAATCTCAATGACCGGAAGACACGTAATTGCAACCTCGCCTACTTTAGGGTGTTTGAAATTTCCCGCCCGCTCAAGGAGTTTTGAATGAGCATAAAAAATATCACCCGGATATGAATCGCGGCCAGGGAAACGGCGGGCAAGAAGGGACAGCTCGCGGTAAAACTTGGCGTGATTCGAAAGGTCATCAAGAACCACTATCGTGTTTACTCCCTGGTCGCGGAAATACTCAGCTATAGTCATTGCAGCATAAGGTGTTTGATAAATCAGAGTAGGGGAGTCGTAGGAGCTCGTCGCAACAATTATAATTTTGTCCATTATTTTTTCTGCCTCAAAAAACTCTTGAAGTCTTTTAATATCACTTTTCTTTTTTGCTATTGCTGCATAAATAACAATATTCCCTTCAAAAATTTGACTTTTAATTGTCGTCATCAAGACTGAAGTCTTGCCCGTTTTTCTATCCCCGATTATAAGTTCCCTTTGCCCGCGCCCAAGTGGCACCAATAAATCGATAAGTGAAATTCCTGTCACTAAATGCTTCGTTATTTTTTGCCGTCCGGAGATGCCAACCGGTTTTGCATCCATGTCTCTACTTGTTGCCGGCTTTGTATATTTTACTGTCGGGTCGAGCGGATCTCCTAACGGGTCTATTGTATGCCCCAACAATTCAGGTCCAACCGGAACGGCCAGAATAGCACCGGTACGCGTCACCATCGTTCCAACTTTTATCGGCTCATGGGAAAAAACACGGGCCTCAATTTTTCCTCTGTTGATAGTAAATACTTCAGCCTTTTGTCCTGTTTCAAAGATAATTACCTCGTGCGTTCTCACTTTGGGAAGTCCCTCTATGAAAACAATCGGATGGCTCACTTGATAGACAATGCCGTACTCACCGGCTTTTTGTAAAAGTGTCTGAAATTCGTTATTCATGATGAGCTGACTGCCTTGGAAAGCGCCGTTTTGTTTTGTTCACCGGACCCAACCAAGCCGTTCATAACCGAAATTTCGTTTGCCGCGGTAAAGAAAGCCGAACGGATAGAAAAATCCAAATATTTTCCGTTTGAGTATATAGCAGCACCCCCGATAAGCCCTTTATCAACCGAAATATCAAAAAGAACCTGTTTTTTTGTATTAAGCACGAACCAAGCGGATAACGACCTGAGAATTGCTTCATTCGGTTCAAAAGCGAGAATGATTGAAAGAACGGACAGAGAGGATATTTTTTGCTGAATTTTTTCTATAAACTCCTTAATTGCAAGTCTGGACTCGGGATTTACGTTATTATTACGAAGAAGTGTCATGAATGTATCTTTTTTCTTAATACCAAAGTGTTCAAGTAAAGCGCTCTCGGGATTAAAATTGGTCTCAAAAAGCTTTTTCCCAATTTCAGCTAACCTAAAGGAAAAATCATCCGCCTGAGCTTTGGTGTGAAATAGATCTGACAAATCAATTGTTTCCATATTCCATAATCCTCAAATTTAAGGATTTCAGTCAAATACTCCTTCCTTTTTTGCTTTTTCAAGAGACTGGATTACGAGGTTTTGATGATCTTCTAGGCTCAAGGATTTATTCAGAACTTCCTGAGCTACTCGTTGCACAATTATGCTTGCAGCCTGGTCAATCCTATGAATTTTTGACAATTTATAACTTTCCATCTCTTTTTCCAAATTTGAAAGAAGGGTGGTTCTAAATTCTTTTATTTGCTGTTGGAGGGACAACTCAAGCTGGTTTGTAACATTCTGAAACCCGGTTAAAGAAACAGAAGTTATTTGACGCAATGATGCCTGATAATTGGAAGCCGCCTCGTTTCCGGAGTTGAATGCTTCCTTGTGAACATCGTTAATAATTTTTTGGAGATTTTGTTCAAGTGCAATTTTTGAGTTGGAGCCTGTGTTTTGCACCTCAACAACCATTTTTTGCAAAGCCGCATCGAGTGTGGCTTTTGTTGACTGGGTTATAAATTGAGTGCCGGCGAGAATTTGATTTGCTTGATGTGTTGCAACTTGCATCATTTGGTTTGATTGAGACACGGCGTTATCAATTATTTGCCGCTCTGTTGTTCTGCTTTGTTCGACAACAGCTTGGTAATCATGTTCAATTTTTCCTTCTTTTCTATCAACATCGCGTTCCTTCTTCCTGACACCCACTACGTACACTGCAACGAAAACTATGACCGAGAGGTCAAACACTACAGTTATAACCTGAAAGAGCAGGGCAGGCATATACATATATAGTAGGGGAATTTTTGGCAAATGTGAAGGGGCAAGAAACTAATTTGAAGCTGACAAGCCTGTAGTAAGTCATGCTCTTAAAAAGCTTTCATCCCATAACATTTGCCATTACAAACGAAGTATTAAAAAAGCAACAACAAGGCCCGCTGCCGCTATAGCAACAACAATTGTAACGTTGAAGATAATCCCCAAATGAATTATCCGGCTTGCTGCCGGATTGCGTCCCAACGCTTCCACGCCTTTTGCTGCTGCCCGTCCAAAGCTTAGGAAGGCAAGAATCATCGAACCCAGCACAACGAGCCCCGCCATTATGTATTTAAAAACAGGATTCGGACCTTCTTTTGTTGGCAGCAAAACCAGCTTAAAAACGTCGGAAAGCGTACCTGGAAATGTTGGTTTTGAATTAAAGTAATGCAGGTCAAGGTTGACCGCAATCTTATCTATTTTTTTCTTATCGGTATTTGAGTAATCTTCCATCGCGCTTCCTAAAACAAACCCTTCCTTGGTGGCCTTCACTGCAACGCCGGGAATTGTTGAGGATGTAAGAAGATCTCCCTTCTTAATATTTCCATCTCTCGAAGAAACGAGCACATAAACCGCGCCGGTGGAAATAACCGGAACCTGATTTGCGTCGTTTTTGGTACTAAAAATTATTGCTGCGTCTCGCGACACCACACCGAGCGTCTGTGAATCGTAAGGAATAACAGTTTGTACCGCTCCTTTCGAACCGGAAGAAAGGATGCTCCCATCCGGCACGTCCTTCTTGGCGACTTCCACCATATGGGCTACACCTAAAGTCGCAGCGCCATCCACTTCTTGACGCGGAGTTGGGGACTGAGCATAAAGAGAAGGTAACGGAAGAAAAAATAAGAGTAAAAATAGAACGACTACAGCCTTTCGTAACATACTATTACTATAGCAAATTAACTGTTTTGAAGCGAGCAAAAAAGACTAGGCGCGGAATCTTTCAAGAGAATCAAGGACAGAGGTAAGACCCATTGTCGCAAGACAAACAACTTTGTCTCCTCCTCCATAGTACAGAAAAACAGTATTGTTCAGAACAACTGCCCCGCAAGAAAATACAATGTTTGCTACTTGGCCTTCTTTCTCGTACTGCATTTGCGGCTCAAGCAATGGGTGGGTGCTTCGCATGAGAATAATTCTCGGGTCATCAAAATCTAAAAGCATTGCCCCTATTTTGTAAACAAATCCCGGATTTGAAACAGCATGATAGAAAAGAAGCCAACCGCGGGGGGTTTCGATAGGCGGAGAAGCAATGCCAATTTTTACATTATCCCAAAAATCAGGCCTCGCCTGTGCCATAATCCCCCCGGTCAAATATTTCTCTCGTGGAAAATTTAAATCCCTCAGGCTATCAAGCCAAATAACATTTCCGAGCCTGTGAAAGGCTACGAGACCCGCACCTTTTGCTTTTTCAATAATGCAGCAGTCTTTGTCATCTACACCGGGCGGTGAGATTAATTTGGGCATTGTCCAATTCCATTTTTTATCCAAAAAATCTGAAACGGATATCGATGAAAGAGCAACTCGGGGCGGATTTGACCCGTCGTAAGCGGTATACGTTAGGTAAAGCCTCCCGTTTATTTTTGTTATTCGTGCGTCCTCGCATCCCGAATTCCAACCTGGCGTCGTCATCATCTCAAATGGTGCTCGGGGAATATATACAGGCTCACTTGAGAAGTCGGAGAACGTAAATCCGTCATCACTTGAAGCATAGCCAAAAGTCGAAACCTTATTTTCGCCTTGGGCACGATAGAGGAGATGCACCTTTCCTTCCAAAAAAATAGCGGCAGGATTAAATGTTGCAAATGATTTCCATGACACATCCGGGTCGGGCGAAATGAGAGGGTTTTTTTCAAAGCGAACGAATATTTCGCTTTTTACTTTACCCCCTACATCAATGGCTTCTTCCGTGTTTTCCCCGGAAGGATTCTCCTGTTTTAGACCTAAGAAGTCAAACATCCCCATACTTTAAGTGAACTCCATTGAAGGTGCATCTGTCAAGGAGTTGGGGTAGGGGTGGGGCTTGCCGTTGGGGTAGGAGTAGGCGTCGGATTATTATTGTTGTCATAATGATAATTAGATTTTTCCGTAGGCCTTTTGTATTTCCCATCGTCTTTATAATGCTCGGCGACCCACGCGTCAATTGCCTCCTGCCATCTATTTTTTCCATCTGTTGAAACAGGGTCATCCTCAATGAAATTGATTACATCCATAGTGTCATAATCATTTCTTGACATCTCTTCGTCTGAAGCGAGCTTTCCGCCATCATGTCTGGACATCTTAAGTGTCTTATAAACGGGGGACTTTGTTGTAGGCTCGGTTCCTTTTACAAAATACTCAACACGAGTTGATTGTCCGTCTATGGGGAGGCCGCCGGAGAATGCGTCGATTTGTTTGTCGATGACATTATCGGGTTTTTGGAATTCCTCTTTCGGGGTTCCTTTCAAAACCCTGCTCATAACTTTATTCCATATGGGAGACGCTCCCGTAATACCGGATGCTATTCGCGGGTCGAGTGGAGTATTGTCATTATTTCCCACCCATACCCCCACAGCATACGAAGGAGTATATCCGATGGTCCAGTTATCACGTTTTTGGTCGGTTGTTCCTGTCTTAACAGCAACGGTTCTTCCCGGCACAACAAGCCACGAGCTTGAGCCGAATGCGTCCACTCTTGCATTATTGTCAAGCAAAATGTGAGAAATTAAAAATGAAACTTCCTTCGAGAGGACCTGTTGCTCACCTTTATCCTGATGTTTGTATAATACTTTCCCATGCGTATCGTCTACCTCCTCAATACCGAACGTCTCTTTCTTTTGACCTGTCCTGGCAAAAACCGAATATGCTGAGGTTATCTGAACCAAAGAAGCCTCTCGTCCTCCAAGAACCAGAGAAAGTCCGACATTCTTCAAGTGGTCATTCGTTGGCTCCCAATTTGATATTCCCATGTCATATGCCTTTTGCATGACTGGCTTAACACCAACCCTGGCAAGCATTTTAACAGCCGGAACGTTGAGCGAATTTCCCAAAGCGAACCGCAACTGTACCGGCCCCCGGTATTTTCCATCGTAGTTTACGGGTGTATAGACATTATTGTTCCCTGTCCCGTCGTTGACCGGAAAGTCGGTTTTTACATCCATGACAAGTGTTGCGGGAGTGTAGCCTTTTTCAAAGGCAGTGGCATACATAATAGGCTTGAGAGACGAACCGGGTTGACGAAGGGAGGTGGCTGCGTTGAATTGACCATCAATGTCTTCATTAAAATAATCTCGGCTTCCTATCATTGCCAGAATACCTCCGGTCTTCACATCCAAAACCATAACGGCCGCATTTTTTACTTTGTAATTTTTGAAGTTCTCAAATTCTTTGCTGACGATATCCTCCGCATCGCTTTGGATATCCGAATCAAGAGTAGTCTTAATGGTAAGATTCCCATTGTTTACATAATTTTCCCCGAACATATCTGCCACCTGCTGCCTCACATACATCACAAAATGGGGAGCTTTTATTGCTTCGGTGCGGCGCTCTTTGAAAGTGAATTCTTTAATCGCCTTAAGGCTTTCATCAACTTGTTTTTGAGAGATATATCCTTCGCTTTTCATCCGGCTTAAAACATCCTCCGAACGGCCAATGTATGTTTTGTCAGGGTTAGAATAAGGCGAATAATACGTCGGCAGCTGCGGAAGCCCTGCAAGAAATGCACTTTCGGCAAGAGTCAAATCTTTTGCGTGCTTGTTGAAGTACAAGTTACTCGCCGCTTCAATTCCAACAGCGGTTCCCCCATACGGTATGTTGTTCAGATACATCTCGAGTATCTGATCTTTTGAATACCTGCTGTCGACCTGAACTGCAAGTATCAGTTCTTTAAGCTTACGGGTAATGCTTCTTTCAGAAGTGAGGAGTGCAATTTTTACTAATTGCTGAGTAATGGTAGAACCTCCCGTAGCGCGCTTTCTAAAAAGCGGGTCAAGAACAATTCCCCGAAACATCCCCGTCAACGAAAATCCTTTATTGCGGTAAAAGTCTTTGTCCTCGGTGGCAATAGTGCCGTTTCTTAAATTTTGGGGAATTTGGTCCAGGGGAACATAAATACGGTTGTAGTCTTTATAAAAGGAGTAGAGGAGCTTGCCATTCTTATCCAAAATCCGTGTCGAATCTTTTATGTTGCCGTTGGCGAGCCTTCCCGGTGTCGGCAAATCACGGCTCACCCATAGAACATATAAAAAGCCCAAGACAATAACACCAATCAGCCCGAAGAATGCAAATTTCGCAAGCCGTGCTTCTAAAAAAGCTGCCTTGGTGGAGAAGAATGAAGACCGTCGTCTTTGAGACGTCCTTCTGAGCCTGCTGTAATACATAAGTAAATTAATTAATGTATTGCAGTTTTGCATCTAGCAAAACCGTAATACATATTGAGAAATGCGGTATGGCATTCATTGTATCATTTTTCACTTACCGATGTACTTTCTGAGCACTTCAACGCGCTCTGTTTTGAAGATATACCGCCGCAGCGCAGAATGAATGGGGGAGGGAAGAGCATCAAGAGAAAACCAACCCAGTTCATCTATTTTGTGAGGCTCATTGTTTTTGACTTTTTCGGGGTCAACAAGAACGATGTGGGGTATCGCAAGCCAGTGTGTTTTCACCCCATTTTGCACCCTGATAACGGAATGTGGAGGAACTTGTGCCAATATTATGCCGCTGCATCCATATTCCTCTTTTACTTCCCTCAATACTCCTTTTTCTACGTCCTCTCCAAAATCTAATTGTCCGGCACCCGTATCCCACTTGCCTTTTTCATCTCGGCAATTCTTACTTCTTTTGTGCATCAAAAGATGACCACGGCCGTCAACACAGTAGAAGGGGGTAGTGATGCCAATAAAATCAATGCCCGGTTTTCTCATAATTTTTGCTAGTATAGCAGACATTTAAGTTGAACAGTAACCACCGACACACTATAATCATTATATGAATGAAATAGAGCAACTTTTAAAAAGAGGGGTAGACAAAATTTATCCTTCATACGATGCGCTTGAAAAAGTTCTTGCCTCGGGGAAAAAATTGAAACTTTACCAAGGATTCGACCCAACGGGTACCGAACTTCATATCGGGCACATGATTGGGCTCCGGAAGCTTGCTCAATGGCAAAAGCTTGGACATCACGTAATTTTTCTTATAGGAACCGGCACCGGACAGGCAGGTGACCCCACCGGAAAATTGTCATCAAGAGAAAAGTTTTTCAATGAAGAGGAATTAAAAAGAAACGCAAAGGATTATGTCATGCAAGCAAAAAAACTCTTGAATTTTGAAGGAGAAAACGCGGTTGAAATCCTTTACAACGGCGATTGGCTCAATAAGCTTTCGCTGTCACAAATTCTTGAAATAGCCGGCAATTTTACGGTACAGCAACTAATTGAGCGTGATATGTTCCAGAAACGGCTGAAAGATAATGCCCCGATAAATCTTCGGGAGTTTTTGTATCCGCTTCTTCAGGGTTATGACTCTGTTGCGATGGAAGTAGACCTTGAGCTAGGAGGAAGCGACCAAACGTTCAACATGCTTGTCGGAAGGCAGCTCATAAAATCGATGAGAGGAAAGGATAAATTCGTCATGACCACCCCCCTTCTTGAGGATAGCCAGGGACGAAAAATCGGAAAAAGCGAGGGAAATGTAATAAGTATTACCGACCGACCCGAAAACCTTTACGGGAAAATAATGAATTTGTCTGACGATGTAATTGTCAAAGCAATGGAATACCTTACAGATGTTCCGCTTGATGAAATTAAGGATATTGAGACAAAACTTAAAAACGGAGAAAATCCTATTATATATAAGAAGCGGCTTGCGTACGAAATCGTAAAACAACTTAACACGGAAAAGGATGCCGAGCTTGCACAGGAAGCATTTCAAAATGTTGTGCAGAATAAAGAAGTACCTTTAGACATCGAAGAAATTATTATCACCAACGGACAACCCCTCTCAAAAGTGGTTCTTCAAAAAGGACTCGTTGACTCTATGTCGGAATGGAAAAGACTTGTAGAACAACATGGTGTATCCTTTGATGAAACGAGAATTGAGAGTCCTTTTTTCAATACAAAAGATTTACCTAAAGAATCAACTCTAAAAATCGGTAAAAGAAAATATGTTAGAATAAAAAAGAAATAATGGAAGAAATTAGAAAAAGAAAATGGATAATGAAAGTCGTTGTTATCGTTGCAACCTTAGCGATGATTGCAACCGTCATTTTGCCGTATATACTTCAATAGATGGACCTAAATACTCCGATTGGAGAAGCGGGACTCGTATATCGCCTGAAAAATTCCGCTCTTCAAAGACTTAATATATTTACTGTTGAAGACCTCCTTTTTCATCTTCCTTTCCGCTACGAAGATTTTACCAATAGTGTTAGTATCCGCAATTTGAAAATCGGGGAGACATCGGTCGTAAGAGGAACGGTCATTGATATAAAAAACGAATATACAAGGCGCCGTTTTGTCCTCCAAAAAGCAACCATTACCGATGGCACAGGAGCTCTTAGCGCAACGTGGTTCAACCAGTCATATATAACGCGTATTATCCACCCGGGAGACGAGGTTGGGCTTGTTGGAAAACTTGGATTTTTCGGTAAAAAACCCTCGTTTCAGATAAAAGAATACGAAGTACTTTCCCAGTCAAATGGAATTCACACCACAGGCCTTGTTCCTATATATAATGAGACCCGAGGACTATCCTCAAAATGGCTCAGGAACAGGATATTCGATTTACTCACAAAAAATAAAGAATATATTTCAGAATTTTTGCCCGAAAAGGAACTTGCAAAACTTCACTACAAAACCTTATATGAATCGCTCTATGCATGCCATTTTCCAAAAAACGTAGAAGAAGCGGAAATTGCCCGCAACAGGCTTTCATTTGATGAATTATTATTGTCTCATCTGGCTGCCATCAAAAGACGGGATGAGTGGAACCACAAAAACCGGGGCATTCCTTTCAAAATATCCGAATTTGACGAGAAAGTCATCGAACTCGTAACATCACTCCCATTTACCCTTACCCCCGGCCAGCTGCAGGCGATAAAAGACATTGAAAATGATTTAGCAAAGGACGTTCCGATGAACAGACTTTTGGAAGGGGATGTCGGAAGCGGAAAAACGGTTGTGGCGGCAATTGCGATGTATGTAACGCATCTCAACGGCTATCAGTCGGTGCTGATGGCCCCCACCGAAATTTTGGCCAACCAGCATTACACGACTTTAAGGAATTTGTTTGAACCGCTGGGAATCTCTGTTGGCCTTCGGACCGGATCAAAAAAAGAAGAGGGTAGGGATATTCTCGTTGGCACTCATGCACTCATCCAAAAAAGTGTCGACTTTGAAAAATTGGGGCTTGTTGTAATAGACGAGCAACAACGATTTGGAGTAGAGCAAAGGGCAATTTTGAGGCAAAAAGGGACCAATCCTCACTTTTTGACCATGACAGCAACGCCTATTCCACGAACCATTCTTCTTGCACTGTACAAAGACCTCGACGTTTCTTTGCTTAGGCAGATGCCAAAAGGAAGACAGAAAATAAAAACATGGCTTGTTCCTCCAACAAAAAGAACCGGTGCATACGACTGGATAAAAAAGCAAATAATTGAAAGCGGGTATACGGACCAGGCTTTTATCGTATGTCCATTTATCGAAGAGTCGGAGAGTATGGATACTATAAAAGCCGCAAAAGTTGAATTTGAAAGGCTCAAAAAGGAAGATCTCAGTGAATTAAAACTCGGGCTTTTACACGGAAAATTGAAGGCAAAAGAGAAGGAGGAGGTGCTGAAAAAATTCAAAAATAAGGAGTATCATGTGCTTGTTTCAACTCCCGTTGTTGAAGTCGGAATTGATATTCCCGATGCAACAATTATGGTAATTGAGGCATCGGACCGTTTTGGCTTGGCCCAATTGCATCAACTCCGTGGAAGGGTAGGAAGAGGAGACAAGCAGTCATACTGCTTGCTCTTTACAGAAAGCAACACAGAGCAGGTACTGGAACGGTTAAAACACATGGAATTAGCTCACAGTGGATTTGAACTTGCGGAGCTTGATCTAAAACTCCGCGGCGGTGGAGACTTGTTTGGAACACGACAGCATGGATACAAGGGATTTAAGATAGCCGACTTTCGAAATTTTGAGCTCGTTGACTTGGCCAAAAGAGAAGCGGAAACTCTTTTTCCAGACCTTTTGAAAAACGAGGTACTTCTAAAAAAAGTTGAAAGCGTATCGCTTAAGCTCGTTCATCCAGATTAAGGAAAGTATTGCGAATGAGCGTAAAATTTACTATAATACCTACAAGGCGCCTAAAAGACGCTTTTATTTATGCCACAAGAACCAAAAAGAAGACACTCAAGACAACGCAAGGGAAAGAGACGAAGTGCAATTTCGCTTGCTGTCACTGCATCTACAATTTGTAAGAACTGCGGCTCAGTCGTTGTTCCGCATACGGTTTGCTCCGCGTGCGGATACTACAAGGGGAAGCAAGTTCTCTCAAAATAGCTTCATGAAGACGGCCCTTGACCCCCGGCACAAGCAAAGACAAGATATTGTCCAGTTACTTTTTTCCTACAGTTTTGTCGAACAAAAAATTCCGAACGCAAAAGCAAAATTAGTTATTGAGAATATAAATACAATTGACGCAAAAATCGAAGAAGTAGCTCCCGAATTTCCTATCGATAAAATCAACAAAGTCGACCTTGCTGTTTTGAGACTTGCAATTTATGAGTTACAATTTGAGAAGAAGGCACCGCCAAAAGTTATTATCGATGAAGCAATCGAGCTTGCGAAAGAATTCGGAGGAGACGCATCTCCGGGCTTTGTAAATGGGGCACTTGGAAAACTGATAAAAGAGTCTGATACAAAATAATATGAATATAAAATTGCCGGAATTTACAAACGAAGAGATAAAGTCACTCGTTTTTACCCACCGGTCGTTTTTGAACGAAAATAAAGAAGCAAAGGAGTCGAATGAACGACTCGAATTCTTGGGAGACAGCATCCTCTCGTTTGTTGTGTCTTCCTCAATCTATTCCCAATATCCCAACCTCAAAGAGGGCGAATTGACAAGCCTACGCTCGGTTCTTACCAATACCCAAACCCTTTACATAGTATCCGAGAGCCTGGGTCTTGGAGCATTGCTAAAAATGAGTAAGGGCGAGGAAGAGGGTGGGGGTAGAACCAACAAAACCATTCTTGCCAACACTTATGAGGCTGTAGTCGGCGGGTTATTTCTTGACGGAGGAATTGAAAAAGCACGCGATTTTATAACCGCAACAATACTTGAGAATCAAAATGAGTTTGTTGGAAGCCAAGGGCTGAAAGATGCCAAAAGTATGCTTCAGGAGTTTATGCAGGAAAAATATAAAGTCTCTCCCGACTACAGAATTCTTGACGAACAGGGGCCTGACCACGACAAGGTATACACTGCGGGTGTTTTTCTGAACGGTGAACAAGTCGCCAGTGGAACCGGACGCTCAAAACAAGAAGCCGAAAAAGACGCAGCCCAAAAGGCACTCGAGGCTTTTAACGTAACACAGTAATTCAATGTTGCGAATTTGCCTCAAAAATAGTACAATAACACAACTGGCTTAAAGCCATTTATTTTTTTAATTATGCTAGTAATACGATTTACAAGAACAGGAAAACGCGGTGAGCGTAAATTCAGGCTTGTCGTTAAAGAAAAACGGTCAAGACGGGATGGAAAACCGGTTGATTTGCTCGGTTTTTACGAAAAAACGACAAGTGGAATTACAAAGGAATTCGATAATGACAAGATAAAGTATTGGGTTTCAAAAGGAGCTCAAATGACACCTGCGGTAAAAGACGCAATTGAAGGAGTAACTCGACCCAAAAAGGTAAAACAACCAAAAACCAACTAATATGCGCGAGCTTCTGGAATATATCCTAAACCACACTTTTTCCAATCCTGAGATAATGGTCAGCGAGAGTGAAAGCGAAGAGGGAGATGTAGTTCTCACCATACAAGCTCCGCAGGAAGAAATCGGCAAAATTATCGGCAAGGGCGGCAAGGTTATCAACGCCATGAAACAACTCGTAAAAATTCAAGCAATTAAAGAGAATAAACGGGTAGAAATTAACGTCGAAGAAAAATAGCTAAGCATTCATTCCACACCTCACTCGACATATTTCGTAAGTACGCTACACTAAAAGTATGAAGATTTCTGTAATCACTTTATTTCCTGAGGTTTTTGAGCCTATTCTCAATAGCTCCATACTAAAACGCGCCCAATTGAAAGGCAAAGTTGCATTCAACATCGTTAGTCACCGTGATTTTGGGATAGGAAAACACAAAATAGTAGACGACAAACCGTATGGAGGAGGGGCAGGAATGGTTCTCCGCGTTGATGTTATGGATGAGGTTATAAAATCAACCCGCACTGGAATTAAGGGTGAAAAAGTAGTACTTCTTGACCCGCAGGGTAAAGTTTATAAACAAGAAGTGGCAGAAGAATTCTCAACTCTTTCACACCTTATTCTAGTTTGTGGCCATTATGAAGGGTTTGACGAAAGAATACGAAGTCTTGTCGATATGGAGCTATCGGTTGGAGATTATGTTTTGACCGGAGGAGAAATTCCCGCAATGGCTGTAATTGATAGTGTAACTCGTCTCATTCCCGGCGTTCTCAAAGATGAAACCGCAACAAAAACCGAATCGCATTCATTAGTTGATGGTAAGCGGATACTCGAAGGACCGACATACACGCGGCCGGAAACGTACAATGGCATAACTGTTCCAACAGCTCTTATCTCTGGCGACCCGGTAAAAATTCAAAAGTTTAAAAAAGAACAGTCACAAATTATGACAAAAAGGAGGAGGCCCGAACTTCTAAAAGAGGTAAAGGATAATGGCTAATTCCCTTGCTTCCAAGACTTCAATTCCTTCAACTGGGAGGCTTGAAGCGGAGTAAGGCTTGTGAGCGCCGTCGAATCGGCATTGGGTGCTTTAAGTGCAACCGGTTTAAAATAGAAATTCACATCATATCGAGCGTCACTTTTCGTTATATCAATACTTTTTATTTCTACAACCGGCATGCTTTTGTATATAACGTCGGCGAATTTCCTTAGATTATCGTTTTTCCCACTTACATTGACCAAAATATTCAAATAAGGTATTCCATTTATCGACTTGTCTGCCGATTTGGCGTTTTTCGTGATTGTATAAATTCCTCCAACTTTCAAACTAAAACCACCCAATTTTACATTCGATTTGCTCGCCGCATCGCTCAATTCGGAAAAAATGAGAACAATATCCTTTTGATTAGGTAGTGCAGTTGTTGCGAGCTCATAATCACTATCAACATTTTCTTGGGATAGTGAATTAAGTAAATCAACGGTCGCACTCTTTGCCTCTACAACCTTATTTTTTGTTGTTAATAACGACTGAACATCCGTGATGTCCGACCATTGAGGAATAATGATTCTAAAAAAGACAAATACCGAAACAAACCCAAAAATGAGAGGCAAAATCTTCTTTTTATGCTTCCTGTAAATAAAATCAAGTTCTTTCATACCTAACCGAATATTATGGAAAAAGTTATCGAATATTTTAATGTCTTCGGATTAAGACCAAATGTTTGCATCTGTATCTTTTTTATTTTCTTCTTTTTGTCCTGCGCTAAAGCGACGATTTTTTGTTCGACCAAGTCATTTAAAGTCGAAAGGTTTTCGGATTCAAGTGAGATTTGGATGGTAACATCGGTACCGCTAATATTATTAACTGTTACGTCCTCGGGAATTACTTCAGAGAGGGAGGTAATTCTTGAATTCATCGGTAATCTTCGCGATATAATTTTTCTAATGTCGTCCAGCCTTCCTTTCATGTCAATCAACTTATCTCTTTTGTCCTCCATTCCAAGGATTTGCTGATTAAACTTTTGCTCCTTTTTATCCAGCTCATCGAATGAATTTTTTAGGAAGAGGCGATATACAATGAGCGAGAAGGAGATAAGAATAGTAAAGCAAAATAAAGCAACGGACGCAAAAAAAACCTTCCTCAATGCGTTATCGACGCTTTTTTTGCCTAACGTAAGGTTTATCCCTTTTTTCATACGGATTTTTCAATGAGAATTCAAAAAAACTTTTTTTATAAGGATTATCCCGTGATTTTTTCTAAATCCAGGCGCCCAGGTTGTTATAGCACGTCTTTAAGAGCGAGCCCAACAACCACATTAAAACTCAGTGCGTCAGAAACGAGTTCTTGAGGAATGTTCTTAATATCATATATTTGAAATGCACTTCCCAATACCACTTGTAGATTTAGTTGGTTCGTGAAAAAAATATCGACCCCCGGCAATTGCGCAGAACCTCCCGAAAGGATAAGTTGGGTTATCTGTTGATTAGGATTCTTTTCTTTATAAAGCAGCATTGTCTTCCTGATGTCACCAAGTATCGATTCAAGAATTGGAAATAACGATTTCCCAATTTTTCCTTCGAATGCATCTTTACTCAGTCCATATGCTTTTTTATAAGAATCTGCTTGCGAAATATCGATTCCCAAATCGAGCGAGATTGCTCTTGTTATCGCAATACCACCTTTATCAACAGTAAAGACCATTACTATTTCGCCGTTTTCTACAACCGCAATATTGGTTGTTGCCGCACCCATATGCACGATAATGTTTGAACTTTGAGTGTTAACGAGAGGAAAGACCGAACGGTGAACCGACAGCATTTCGGTCTCGATTGTTGCTGGCACAAAACCAAGTTGTTCAGCTATTTGCTCGTATTTTTTTATAAGAGATAGTGAAGCGGCAACCAATAAAACCCGGGTGGTTTTAGACTGGGTACTCGTAGGTCCCAATATTTGCCAATCGGTTTTTACCTGGTCAAGCGGAAGCGGAATATATTGTTCCATCTCATATTTTAATGCCGCCGCCAATTCTTTCTCGGAAAGCGATGGCATCTCGATAATTTTGGTATAGACCTGACTTTCGGGAAGCGCTATATTCACTTCTTTCTGCTTAATGCCGGCGCTGCTTATTACCTGCTTAATAGCATCGGTGAATTTTGCCAAATCCTCAGGTGACTCGGACATTATGCCTTTGGTAGGCGTCGGCCCAATACCTAAGGATTCGATTGACAAGATGTTGCCGCTCTTCTTAATAGAAAGCGCCTTTATGGATGTTGTTCCAATATCAAGACCGAATGTTGCACTCATTGTGACAAAAGAGAATAGGGAAAGATCTCCAGTGGCAGTTGAGGATAGGATTGGTAATATACAACTTTTCTCACGGTATCACCCGACGTACCGGTAGATGTTACTACCGATCCTTGAGCCGGAAATGGGTAGGGATCGGCAGGATCAGGAGCCGTATCTTGCGACTGAAATCCAACGATACTCGAGTTAAAAATAGGTATTATCTTCATAATAAGTCCGTTCGACATCGGGTTACCGTTAAACGTAAGAGGTGCGGAGTTGAGGAATTTTACGCCATTAATAGTAAATGGGCCTCCCGCAGTTGTCCCCGCTACTGCATTTGCAATTCTTGTGCACCCATTGGATTCGAATATACTTTTCTGAACCACAGGATTGGCAGCCGTCCCTGAAAGAAGTACTACCTCAATTGCGGGAGAAACAGAATCACCGCTGCTTGAAGCACAAGAGTTCTGCGTTGTAGAACCCCAATACATCATAATCGAAACAGAATTCCCTGTACCCATAGGATTTTGGAAAATTAGTGCAGGGTCGGATGAATAATCGGAAAGCCATACGTCCCCTCCGGTTACCTGATCAACCGCTTGCCCATTGTTCATAACAATTACGGTGCCTTTATCTGCGGTATAGGTAGTTGAGAATGAAGCATTGTTGCCAAGGTCAATAGGAACATTAATTGAATTCTGGCGGATAAGCGTCTGCTGTATCCCCGATTCGGCAGCCTGAAATGCTCTCTGTGATTCTTCATTTTGCTTAGACAATTTCAATTCCGTTACAATTCGGGCAGCAATTGAGAGACCCACGGTAAGGGCAACAATCATAGTGAGTACGACAATGAGGAGTATTTGTCCGCCTTGACCACTAGCAATAGTACTTCTTCGAAAAAAAGCCATATACTTATTCATAATACGGTCAAAGATGAGCTCCTGTCAAGCTTATGGAAGTAATGATTTGGAGTTTGAAAAACAAATAAATGAAAAACGCGCAATCCTACGGATTATCACTCAATCCTACGGATTGTAGTTGCGGATTGTTACTGATGTGTTAAAAGTACTTGACGCGGCATTTTCAAAAGGTGAAGATGCATTTCTTTGTGATACCGTAAACGATGCGCTAATTATTGGGTTTGCGTATGGGTTATTGTTTGTTTGCTTACACGTAAAATCACACGTTGCCGGGTCAATTTTTACCGAACTGTTGTCGATAAGATACGTTGTAGTGTTTGCGCTCGAGGAAGCGATACTTGACGTTGTGATATCGCAAGAAAAGCTCACCAAAGAGCCGTCAGCATTCTTAAATTCAATTGACGTACCACTTTTGGGAGTCGAGCAGTCAGTCACATCAACCCCTCCAACTTTAGTAACAGAGCTGGCAAGAAGAGCGGTGTTGGAAATAACCGAGAGAGCATAATTTCCGTTTTGTGCAACCTCGTTTATTATCCTAGTTTTGTTGCCTCCTCTTAAAGTAGAGTAGAGGACTCCGATAATAAGTCCCGATACGATAACGATAATTGCAGTTGCGGCGAGCAACTCTACCAACGTATATCCTTTTTGTTGAATATTTTTTTTCATGGACTGCTTTCAGGATAAATATATGTCAAACAAGCCGTCAGGACCGATTTGTGACAAAATGTATTTGTCGCCGGGCATTTTGTAGAGGACCATTTAACCGTAACGGTCGCTTTAGTCTCCTTGTTGTTGGGCGTATCAAGACATTCCCCTCCTGCAGGCGCAAAAGAAACGGTTCTGTTATATGAAGTGCCGGTATTCACGCCTGTTTCACTACAATCGATAGTCGTAAGTATGTTGTTGACAGAATCGATGCAATATGTCTGACCGGCTTGGCTGTACTGCGAGAAGGTTGCGAGATCATTTTTCTGGATATTTCTGACGAATTCCATTCCTTGCTGGGCATATTTGTTCGCTTCATTCTGGTTTTTAATAAATCGCGAATTATATAATCCATTGACAATTACCACAGATATTGCCGTTATTATCAATAAAATCGTAACTAGGGCAACCATCGCCTCAATTATTGTTTGCCCGCTTTGCGAATTCTTCATGTTATTGAACAGACGTATTTCCTGCCGCATCCACCGATATGGTTTTTTCCAGATTGTATCCAGTGAGAACTATTTGACATGGGATGCCACTCCCTGTTGATGATAGTGAGTCAAAGTGAATCTCCACGCAGGTCGTGCCATTTCCTATCGCATACCCTTTTGGCATAGTCAAATTTTTTGTTGTTAATGAACCAATGTTGTCGCACTGCAAAGAAAGTCTTACTTGATCATTTCCAATAACGGTTATGCTATAGCCTTCAAAGGATTCATTTCCGCACGTAACGGCACTCCCATTCTGATCTTTGTTGGTCTTAACAGCGGAGAGGGCATTAAACCTTGCTTCGTTCACGAGCAGCTTGATATTGTTGGCGGTTTGGTTCAGCTGCTGAGTTCTGCTGTAAGATGCAAATGAAGCGATGCCTATCCCTGACAAAACCGCGACTATACTAAAAACAACAAGAATCTCAATGAGCGTAAAACCTTCGTTGTGTTGTTTGAAAAATTTTAAAGCCATACATACAAAAAACCACTTACGGGTTTGTTAACTTGAACGGCACGTAAGGAGAGGCACATGCGCTTGCATCTGCCGGATCGGTGTCTTTATCAGAATCCTCCTGATTCTCAAGGCATGCAAATAACGTATACGTCTGTCCGTCAACAGACGTATATTGATATGCTGACCCGGATAAAGGATCGCACGGGACTTTTGTCATGTAGATAGTGCCTCCTGCCGAGGCGATGCCATTACCGCATGCAGCCAAAGCGGCAGATAGTGGATAATCCCCGTTGTCCGCGCGGTACAACTCAAGAGCAGATTGGATTTGGTACAAATTTGCTTTCCTTTGACCGTCCCGTCCGCGCTGCCTTGCTCCTATAAAATTAACTGTCAAAAGTGCGGTTAATATCGCAATAATCGAAATCGAAACAAGAAGCTCGATGAGGGTAAACCCAGTTTGCTTTTCTTTCATTACTTTAATCATACTAAAAAATTTTACTGAAGACACTCTTATGGTGAGATGTTTGGACTCGTTACTCCATAAGTGCAAGGCACGCTTGTTCCACCACAAATTAATCCATTAGCAGATGCATTATCACAAGCGTTTCCACCATTACATGCCTGTGGGTCTTTGCTGCCCCTATCAAGAGCCATATACAGTGCATACGACTGTCCGGTATTATCCGACCAATATACATATCGCTTTGAGCTTGAGGGGTCAACAGGCAATACGTCCATATAAGGACTCCACGTCGTTCCCCACTGAATAACCCCGGTTGGTGTATTATCTGTCGAGATTTTACTTTGTATCGAGTAAGGATATCTATGATAATCCTGGTAGTAAACTTCAAGGGCGCGTTGTATTTGCGCCAAATCGGCCTTCCGCTTTGCATCCTGAGCTTTATTAAATTGCTCAAGTGGATTAATAACTGCAATAACTGTAGACACGAGTATCGCTAGCACTCCTATAGCAGTGATAAGTTCGACAAGAGTAAAACCCACTTGGCTTGTCTGTCTTAAAAGAAACTTCTTGTTATAAAAATTGTTACTGAATCTCCAAAAAAAAGAGCGAAATATGCGGCAAGGATAAGAAATGGCCCGAAGGGAACCGTACCGCCGAAAAAGCGCAATTTTCTCCATATAACCAGTATGATTGCAACGGCTGCACCTGTCAAGAAAGCCACATACATGCCCACGATAACAAGTGGAAAACCCAAAAGCAAGCCGAAGGAAAACGCCAGCTTTACGTCTCCCAAACCCATACCTTTCCCTTTTGTCGCAAGATGGAGAATGAGAAAAAAAAGAAATGCACCAAGAGCCGAGAAAAGATGATTCATTAATGGCATCCCTGTAATGAACAACAATGGCACTGCTGCGATGATGGAGACACCCACCAACAGGTCGGGAATGATTCCATATTCAAAGTCCGCAAAGAATATTCCGATGTAAGACCATAATACAAGAAAAAGGAAGGGCACTACCGAAAGACTGTATCCGCTCTGAAGACTGTACGCATATGCAAAAGGAAAGAGTAGGGCACAAAAAAATTCAACAAAGAAAATTCTAAAAGGGATGCTTTTTTTGCAATACCGACACCTACCTAACAATAAGAGATAGGAAAAGATTGGAACAAGGTCGGCAGTTTTAAGGGTTTTTTTACAGTGTTCACAGTAAGAACGGCCTGTTGTAAAATTTCTTCCCGTCGACAACCTGTCGATAAGCACATTGAGAAAGCTTCCCAAAGTTGCTCCGATAACAAACAGCAGCATTGACACCATGTATTTATGATAAGCAAAATTAGGAAAATTTAATAGAGGAAAGACAACTACTTAGTGCACCACCAACAAGCGCCATCTGCTGCTGTTGCGCTTGGGCAACCGGCGGCGGGAGTAGCACCTGTGTTATCATAAACAGTCTCTGGTGATGCTTTCTGCGATTTTGATGTAGGACTGAAACAAATCTGAACGTCAGTTGGAGCTGCGGTTGCCCAATAAACTTTTACTTTACCCATATCTGTCTGGTTTGAAGTGAATGCGCTCTTCAATTCTCCTTCACCTATGAGACCATTCGTCGTGCACGAAGCCAATCCTGCCGTACTTAAAGCAGAAGCTATATCGGCTCCACCAATTCCCGTACAGTTGGCGTCACTATTATTCGCATCACTCCATGGAAAAGCACCATGAGTTGTGTAGTACCTGACTAGTGCAGTTTGATATTCAACCGCAATATTTTTAATCTTTGCGTCATCTGCCTTTTTCAATTGCTCAAAAGGGTCAATTGTTGCAACAAGCGCGGCTGCAAGAATTCCAAGGATACCGATGACAACAAGAAGTTCGATGAGGGTGAAGCCTTTCTGCAATTTCCGGGCAGGGAATAATTTCATGTTAAATCCATCATAATCATATCCAAAAATCTTTGTCAAGCCCCAATTTAAGACTTGGATTGGAGAATATTTTGCCTGAAATTTTCAAAACCGGTTATGAAAGTGTGTCGGGAACAAACGCTTTTTCAACAAAAGTCCTGACACTTACGTTATTTTTACTGACCAATGGTAAAAGGGCGAGCATCTTTTTGCATGAGGCATACAGACGCGAGACCTTTTTACTATCATCAAAACCGTTCACCATCATATTTCTGACTACAGGAATAAGCCTCTCCGGATTCACATCTCCTATTTCTTTCAGGATTTTGTCGAGGGCATCCCAGTCGCATTCGTCTTTTGAGAAATAAAGGGAAATTAGATCTTTTATTCCCTCACTTTTAACCACTTCTCTTTCGAGTCGGACGATAAAACAACGCGAGCGGATTGTGGGAAGCAAGTCGTCTTCTTTTTCTGCTACAAAAATGAAATGCGTAGTAGGAGAGTGCTCTTCAACGCTTTTTAGCAACGCATTTTGGGCTTCGATAGTAATTTCACCGTGCATGAAAAAAAGCCTGCTCCCTACGCTTTTATAAGAGAGCTTCTTCTTTATTCCGCGTATTTCTTCCACTTTTGCCCCATCAAGTCTCTCAATATTGTAATCTGGGATATTCTTCTCACCGATATAAACATCAAGATATTCAAATGCTTTGGCTTTTGAACCCAGAAGGAGAATACTTGCCATATTTTCTTATTTATACAATATGTTGACAGCAAAAGCACATATTGAGTACGATGAATATGCCGCTTTTGAAAAAGCGTTGTTTTTAGTGAGGAAAAAATAGAATGGCTATACCTGTCCAAAGTCAATACAACTCATCCGATGAAACTTTTGAGAGGCCAAGCATCGGTACAATTCTCATCCAGGAAAAACTCATAACTCAGGAACAGTATCAGAGACTGAAAATAGAGGCGGCAAAACAGAATACAGAATTGGACAAATTAATACATGATTTAAACATAGTACCTGAGGAAAAATATTATGAAGCCCAAGCCAAACTCTTGAACGTCCCCTTTACTAGCGTTGCCACCTTACCATTCTCGCCCGAGGCTCTCGGATTCATCCCGAAGTCGGTTGCTGAGCGCTTCAACCTCATCCCTTTTGCATTTGATAAAGAAGCAAAGGTGCTTTCTATTGTAATGAGCAACACGAATGATGTAGAAGCAATTGAATTCGTAAAACAAAAGACCGGCGCAACAATAAAGGCTTTCCAAGGAATACCGAGTGAGATAACCCAAGCAATTCAAACCCAATATAGTTTTGGACTTGTTGGAGAGGTGAAAGAGGCCCTTAAGGAAAGCGAGCGGATACAAAAAGTGAAAACATTCGATTTGCAAAGCATCTCTGAAGTTATAAAAGAGGCCCCAATTGCAAAAATCGTCTCAACAATCCTTGAATATGCAGTCAAAAGCCGCGCATCCGACATTCATCTGGAACCGCAGGAAGATAGAGTGAGGGTCCGCTACAGAATTGACGGAATTCTATATGAACGGTTGTCACTTCCCCTGGGAGTAAGTGAGGCTGTCATTTCGCGCGTTAAAATTTTGTCCGGGATGAAAATAGACGAACACAGGGCTCCTCAAGACGGCCGTTTCAATTTTAAAGTCGGAGATGAGGAGGTTGACCTTCGTGTCAGCTCTCTTCCCACTGTTTTTGGAGAAAAAATTGTAATGAGGCTCCTTCGGAAATCCGGAGGTGTTCCAACTCTTGCAGATCTCGGATTGTCCGGCCCTTCTCTTCGGACACTCGAAGCAGCCATGCTCCGGCCGCACGGAATCATCCTTGTTTGTGGACCTACGGGCTCCGGAAAAACGACCACTTTGTATGCGGTTCTTTCAAAACTTAATACGACACGGGTAAATATCCTTACGCTTGAGGACCCTGTCGAGTACCAAATACCGGGCGCAAATCAAGTGCAAATCAATGATGATGTCGGACTCACATTTGCTTCGGGCCTGCGGGCATTTCTTAGGCAAGACCCGAATATCATTCTTGTAGGAGAAATCCGTGATAAGGAGACAACGGAGCTTGCCATACAAGCCTCGCTCACCGGACATCTGGTTTTTTCAACCCTTCACACCGATAGCGCGTCAGGTTCCCTTCCGCGTCTTATCGACATGGGTGCTGAAACATTCCTTCTTGCATCAACCATTAATGCTGCGATGGGACAACGCATAGCCCGTAAAATTTGCACACACTGCAAAGTGGATTACGTTCCGCCGGCAGAAATTGTGGAAGAAATGCGCAAGACCCTCGGACCGCTCATGCCTAAAACAAACGGGCAGCTACGGTTATTTAAAGGTGCAGGATGTGAAGTCTGTGGACATTCAGGCTTTTTAGGACGTATCGGAATTTTCGAGGTGATGGCGGTTACCGATAATATCGCCAAACTAATCCTCACCAAAAGCGACAGCACTACTATAGAGAACAGGGCAAGAGAAGACGGTATGATTACGATGAAACAAGACGGATACTTGAAGGTTTTAGCAGGTGTGACAACAATTGACGAAATATTACGTGTTGCTCAGGAATAAAATATGGACTTAAATCAATTACTGGAAAAGGCAGTTTCAACAAATGCTTCAGACCTGCATCTTTTGGTAGGTCTTCCTCCGGTGTATCGCATAAATGGCATATTACAACAGCTCTCGTCGGTAGCACCTTTGTCTGAGCCTACTTTGGAGCAGATGACATTATCCCTTCTAAGTCCCGCCCAGAAGGAGATGTTTCTAACCAATCGTGCTTTAGATTTTTCTTACGGCTATGGGGGAGGAACGTACGGAGATAAAGGAAGATTTAGGGTAAACATTTATTTTCAAAGAGGCACGATGGCAGCTGCCTTCAGATTGTTACCCCCAAAAGTAAAAACCATAGAAGAATTGAGGCTTCCCTCAATATGTCACAGGCTGGCTTCACTCAAACAGGGATTTGTTCTTATAACCGGACCGACAGGGCATGGGAAAACGACAACTATTGCGTCGATAGTAAACGAAATCAATATGACGCGGGCAGCAAACATACTCACCATTGAAGATCCTATCGAGTATGTTTTTCCAAAAGGAAAAAGTGTTATCTCCCAAAGGGAACTTGGACATGACACACTTACGTGGAACGAGGGGCTAAAAAGCGCACTTCGTGAAGACCCTGACGTCGTAATAGTCGGGGAGATGAGAGACCCTGAAAGTATCTCAAGCGCAATAACAATTGCCGAGACCGGGCATCTTGTGTTTTCGACACTACACACAAATTCTGCTGCCCAAACAATTGACAGAATTATTGATTCTTTCCCTGAGGCACAACAAAACCAGGTGCGCATTCAGCTTGCTGCAACCCTTGAAGCTGTCGTGTCGCAGCGGCTTATCCCAACAATTGAAGCGGGCAGAGTAGTAGCAACGGAGGTTTTGGTAGCAACGACAGCTATACGTTCGAATATTCGGGAGGGGAAAACCCACCTCATCGATTCAACAATCGAAACCTCATCAGATGAAGGCATGAATTCGATAGAGGTTTCACTCGCAAAATTAGTACAAGAAGGACTTATAACGCTTGATACAGCCCATGCATATGCACTCCGTCCGGATACCTTGACCAGGCTACTTGGATAATATGGAATACTCATACCTAGCAGCAACCAAAGAAGGGACAAAGGAAAAAGGCAAACTTGAGGCAAATGACCAAAAAGAAGTCATTGATTATCTTCGCTCGAAAGGTCTTACCCCTCTTGCCGTTAAGAACCTTGAGAAAAAACAATCAAGTATCATGGGCTATTTTTCACGGGTCAAAAGTGGTGACATTGTGCTTTTTACCAGGCAACTTGCATCGATGATTTTAACCGGCCTCACTGTTATTGAAAGTCTTAATATCCTCAAGCATCAAACTAATAAACCTCAAATGCAAAAGATGATAGATGACCTTATTGCAAATCTATCCGAAGGAAAATCTCTATCACAAGCAATGTCCAACTATCCACTTATTTTCTCAACAACTTACATTGCGCTCATAAAGTCTGCCGAAGAGGGGGGAATTCTCGATAAGGTTCTTGAGAGACTTGCAGATAATCTAGAAAAGTCAGAAGAGGTGCATAAAAGAGTAAAATCGGCCCTTTTTTACCCTTCGATTATCGTTTCGGGCGTTATTATCGTTATAGTTCTTATGAATATTTTCGTTATTCCGCAAATGGGAGCATTATACGAAAATCTTGACTTAAAACTTCCCGTAATGACCCAAATTGTCCTTGCCGGCTCTAAGCTCACGACAACACTCCTTCCCTTTAGCGTTATTTTTATAATAGGAGGTTTTTTTGGTTACCAACGCTTCTCAAAGACGCCAATGGGAATGCGCCTTATCGATAAGGCAAAATTAAAAGCTCCGGTATTTGGCGACATTACAAGGCTCTCAATTCTCAGTGAAGTATCAAGAACGGTATCTTTGCTCGTCAATTCGGGAGGCTCACTTATAGGAGCGCTTAACATTGCGGGTGAAGTGTCCGGAAACATTTACTATCATAACGCTCTTAAAGGCACGAGCTCCTTGGTTGAAAAAGGCGCAGGGCTCTCGGTAGCCCTTCAGAATCAGGATATTTTCCCGCCGCTTATGATTCAGATGGTAAAAGTAGGGGAGAGTACCGGAAAAATTGATGAAAGCTTGCTTAAAGTTTCTGAATATTTTGAAAGGGATTTGGATATTAAAGTCAAAACCCTTACAACTGCAATCGAACCAATTCTTATCATCATCCTCGGAGTGACAGTCGCATTTCTTATCATCTCGGTTATCACCCCTATTTACTCCCTGGTATCCCAGATTCAGTAATGGCTTTTTTGCCTCATTTTTGATATAATTTACCAAATAGGATATACTTTTTAACATTCATTTGAAATTATTAAAACTTCCAACTTGCAACATCCAGCCCGTTTCTATACAATAGTTTTTTGTTAATTCACAATGGCTAATAACACAGAATATACAGCGCAAAATATCCAGGTCCTTGAAGGACTGGAGCCGGTTAGAAAGCGCCCCGCCATGTACATCGGCTCAACCGACGTTATAGGTCTTCACGAATCACTAAGAGAAATAATTGACAATGCAGTAGACGAATCTTTGGCAAGCTTTGCAAAAAATGTGTGGGTGACGCTCAACAAAGATGGCAGTGCAACAGTTGTTGATGACGGCCGGGGAATTCCGGTTGATGAGGTTCCCGGTTACAAAAAATCCGGTCTTGAGATGGTTATGACTAAGCTTCATGCCGGAGGAAAATTCGGTGGTGGCGCCTACAAGGTATCAGGCGGTCTTCATGGGGTCGGGGCGTCCGTAGTAAACGCGTTATCTACCCGCATGTGGGTAGAGGTGCGTAGGAATGGAAAGCTATACCGTCAAGAGTATAAGACCGGAAATCCGACGACAAAATTGGAAGAATTAACCCTTGCGGAGTCCTATCTCAACGACTACTTTCCCGATAAGCGGGTCCTGAAATTGAAATCGGGAACAACCTCAACTTTTTACCCCGACAACAGCATATTTCAAACGGTAGAGTTTGAGCGCGCAACGGTATTAAGACTCATGCGGGAACGTGCATTTCTTGTCAGTAAAATCTATTTTCATCTTTATGACCTTCGGGACGAGAAGATAAAGGAAACACACCTTTATTACGAAGGGGGAATCTTGTCCCTTGTTAAAAAGATGAACGAAAACAAGATAACGCTACATCAACCGTTCTATTTCTCAAAGGAAGTGAACGAAGTTTTTGTAGAGGTTGCGCTCCAATATAACGACGGAATAGCAGAAAATGTTGAAAGCTTTGTGAACGTCATAAATACCGTCAACGGCGGAACTCATGTTGCGGGGTTTAGGACCGCCTTAACGCGCGCCATCAATGACTATGCCAAAAAAAGCGGTATGGCAAAGGAAAATGACGAGCCTATTACCGGAGAGGATACAAAGGAAGGACTTACCGCAGTCGTTTCTATCCGGATGGAACAGAACAACATCCAATTTGAAGGTCAAACGAAAGGAAAACTGGGAAATTCCGAGGTCCAACCTATTGTGTATGCAGTCGTAAAAGAGGGTTTGGACACGTTCTTTGAAGAAAACCCTCAGGACGGGAAGCAGGTTATCGCAAAAGGCCAATTAGCAGTAAGAGCGCGCCTTGCCGCCAGAGCTGCAAAAGATGCGATTTTGAGAAAAGGGGCTTTTGAGGGAGGCTCTCTTCCGGGAAAACTGGCAGACTGCCAAGAGAAAAATCCGGAAGTCTCAGAGCTATACATTGTTGAAGGAGACTCTGCGGGAGGCAGTGCAAAACAAGGAAGGGATAGAAAATTCCAGGCCATTTTGCCTTTAGGGGGGAAGATTTTGAATACGGAAAGGGCACGGCTTGATAAAATCGTTGAATTTGAATCCTTAAAAGACATGATTATTGCCCTTGGCATGGGAATCGGCGAGACGGTAAACCTTGAAAAGCTTCGGTATCACCGGATTATCATCATGACCGATGCCGATGTCGACGGTGAGCATATCGAAACGTTGCTTTTGACATTCTTCTACAGGCATCTAAAATCCATAATAGAAAACGGATTTTTATATGTTGCAAAGCCGCCATTATACAAACTCTCTCATGGAAAAGAAGAGCACTATGTGTATTCAGATGAGGAAAAAGATACTCTGGTGAAAGAGAACGGCAAGAATTACTCTATACAACGGTATAAGGGTCTTGGAGAAATGAATCCCGAACAATTGTGGGAGACAACCATGAATCCGAAAAACAGGATTCTTAAGAAAGTAAATATTGCCGACGCCGAGGACAGTGATTTGGTATTTTCAATGCTTATGGGAGAGGAAGTTCCGCCTAGAAAACACTTCATTCAAGAAAACGCCAGGCTTGCGAATCTTGATATATAGCAAGCTTTAGCTATTTTTTAGCTAAGCAGGGCGAATTTGGATATTTAAGGAGGTGAATTTATACAAATGAAATTACACTACGGAAAAAATGCACCTGAGGAAGTCAATGTTCTGATTGAAATTCCAAAGGGCACCAATGTTAAGTACGAATTCGATAAGGAAATGGAAGTTATGGTCGTCGACCGTTTTTCAAAGACTTCCATGAACTATCCGTGCAACTACGGTTTTGTACCGGGAACTTTGTCTGGAGACGGAGACCCCGTTGATGTTCTGGTTCTCTCAGAAAAAAGCATCATGCCTGGGATGGTTATTGCAGTTAAACCGATTGGAATGCTTGAGATGGAAGACGAGAGTGGGGTAGACGCAAAAGTTTTGGGAGTACCTGCCGTTACGGGAGACTCTTATTCAGGCTACAACGACATCACCGACGTTAGCGAGGAAATTAAAGCTCAAATCAAACACTTTTTTGAGCATTATAAAGAACTCGATAAGGGGAAGTGGGTAAAACTGAAAGACTGGTTAGGACGCGATGCGGCAATAGCCGAAATAAAAAGCGGCATTGCGAACGTCAAATAGAGACTTGATGTTTGAAGTTACAAAACTTCAAACAAGAGGTTTTTATTTTTATGGAAATTGGAAAACTTGAACAAATAGACATTTCTTCAGAGGCCAAAAAGGCTTACCTTGATTACGCGATGAGCGTTATTGTCAGCCGTGCGCTTCCGGATATCCGCGACGGACTCAAGCCTGTTCACAGGCGAGTTCTCTATGCGATGTCTGAAATGAACCTCACTCCACAGGCAAAATATGCAAAATCGGCAAAGATTGTCGGAGAAACCATGGGTAAATACCATCCCCACGGAGACATGGCAATTTATGACTCATTAGTGCGCCTTGCGCAAGACTTTTCAATGCGCTACCCCTTAGTCGACGGGCAGGGTAACTTCGGCTCGATGGACGGAGATTCGGCTGCGGCAATGAGGTATACCGAAGCAAAGCTCACCCCGCTTGCCATGGAGATGCTTTTTGATATCGAGAAAGAGACTGTCGCTTTCACCGACAACTTTGACGGGACGCTGAAAGAACCGGTGTATCTTCCTTCAAAACTTCCAAATCTTCTTCTTATGGGAAGCGAGGGAATTGCTGTCGGTATGGCAACCAAAATCCCGCCGCACAATTTGGGAGAAGTGATTGACGCTGTGGTTCACACCATCGATAAAACGACATATGACACCGGAAAAGAAAACGTTCACAAAAAAGCAGTGGAAGAAGAAGTCGAAAAGACCGAGGCAGAAAAAGAGGCTCTTGCTGAGACTCTTGAATCAAAACTTTCGCGTCTTTCATCAAATGTCGAGATTGATGAATTACTGGAATATATAAAAGGACCCGATTTTCCGACCGGCGGCGCTATTTTTGACATAAATGAGATAAGAAATGTATATCGGACGGGCCGCGGAAGAATCTTGATTAGAGGTATAGCAACCATCGAAGAAATCGGTCAGGGAAAGAGTGCGATAATCATCAGTGAAATTCCGTATCAGGTGAATAAAGCGTCACTGGTTGCAAAAATTGCCGAATTGGCAAAATTAAAAAGACTTGAGGGAATAACCGACCTTCGGGACGAATCGGACAGACGGGGCATCAGAGTAGTGGTTGAGCTCAAACGCGATACAACCCCAAAAAGAGTCCTTAACAATCTTTTCAAGCTAACGGCTCTACAGACTTCTTTTCCGGCAAATTGCGTAGCTCTTGTTGACGGTGTACCCAAAACTGTCAATCTTAAAATAATGCTCGATGAATATATCAAGCACCGTTTTTCAGTTATTACCAGACGTTCCGAGTTCGAACTTGCCCAAGCAAAAGCAAGAATTCATATTCTTGACGGACTTATAATCGCCGTCAACAACATCGATGAGGTCGTTGATATCATCAAAAAATCCAAAAACACAGAGGACGCCCGTACAAAACTTATGGAACGCTTCAAGCTCTCTGAAATCCAGGCAAATGCAATCCTCGATATGCAGTTAAGGCGGCTTTCGGCTCTTGAAGTAGAAAAACTCGAAGCTGAATGGAAAGAAGTTAAGGCACTTATTGATTATCTTGAAGGACTTCTTGCAGACCCAATAAAACTCTTGAAAGTTGTAAGAGACGAGCTTGTTGCTATCAAAGAAAAATACCAAGACCCAAGGCGTACCAAAGTATACAAATCAAAGGTCGACGAATTCTCCGAGGAAGACCTTATACAAAACGAGCAGACGGTTATCACCATCACCGAAACAGGATACATAAAACGCCAATCCGTCACGTCATTTAAGACGCAGGCAAGGGGAGGAAAGGGTGTCATGGGAATGAAAACAAAAGAAGAAGACAACATCGAGCATATATTGTTCGCCGAAACACATGACCACATTCTCTTCTACACAAACTTGGGGAAAGTGTACGCGACAAGAGTTTTTGAAATTGCCGAAGGCTCAAGAGTAGCCAAAGGTCAGGCAATCGTCAACGTAATTGACATTTCCTCAGGCGAAAAGATTGAAAGCATAATGACCTATTCACCTAAAAAAGAAATGAGTGGAAAATTCGTCTTTATGGCAACTAAAAACGGGACCGTAAAAAAGACCCCGGTTTCCGACTTTTCCAATATCAGAAGAAACGGTATTATTGCCATTAAGCTTGATAAGAACGACCAGCTTATTTGGGTAAGACTTTCATCCGGAACTGACGATGTGGTTTTAGTCACCAAAAAAGGAAAAATTATTTCGTTCAAAGAAGACCAAGTGAGAGCAACGGGTCGTTCATCATCGGGAGTAAGGGGTATTAAGATAGGGAGTGATGATGAGGTGGTCTCTATGGATTTGGTAAACGGGGGAGACAGAGACGCGGAGCTTATCGTTGTAGCGGAAAATGGACTCGGAAAAAGAACAAAGGTAAGTGCGGTCAGAAACCAGAACAGGGGAGGGCAGGGAGTAAAAATTCAAAACCTCTCAGACAAAACAGGTGATTTGGTTTTTTCATCTGTTATCCCAAATGAGGCAAGCGAAGTCATAATCACTTCAAAAAAGGGTCAGGTTGTACGCATTCCATTAAAGTCCGTTCCAGTTCTCTCAAGAAATGCTCAGGGAGTAATCCTTATGCGCTTTACCGACAAAACGGAAAAAGTGGGCTCGGCAACAATTGTCACAGAAGACGAAGCATCGGAAGCAACCCCCAAAGAATAGCTCTCCTCACTCGCACTTACAAAAAAACTTCCTACCCGTTATAATTCGAGGTATGGAAATTAATGGCAAGATATTACAATTGGAACTTCTTAAAGGACTTGAGGAAAGGATTAAAAGCCTCAGACAAAAAGGAGTCATTCCAAAGATTGCTATCGTAACCTTGGGACCCGAGGAAACATGGGAGGCATATGTCGGGCAAAAAGTTAAGCTTGCTGATAGTCTTGGAATAGAAAAAGTTCTGATAAATTTGAGGCCAAAAGAAACGTTTGAGGTACTATCGGTTATTGAGAAGTTAAACGAGGACCCAACCGTTCAAGGTCTCATAGTCCAGAGACCCTTTCCGACATATATTGATACAGAAAGAGTAATTCAAAGTGTATCAAAAGAGAAAGACATTGATGGCTTCCGAAATGACTCGTTGTATGAAGTTCCGGTGTTCCTGGCAGTCCTCTACCTTATCAGACACATATCACAACTGCTAGAGGTGCCGGATTTTAGGTTTTGGCTGTCAAATCAATCTATTCTAGTCGTAGGCCGTGGTGAAACAGCCGGATTTCCCGTCGTAAAAGGCCTTGATAAGATGGGAATAAAAAGTATGGTTATGGATACCAAAACCACAAACCGTAACGCCTTGTTCAGCCGAGCAGACGTAATTATTTTTGCAACCGGCAGGAGGGTAGACGTGCCATTCAATTTGCTCAAAAAAAATTCTATCCTTATAGGAATTGGTCTTCATAGGGATGACGGCAAATTGGAGGGTGATTTTGACCAAAATGAGGCTAACGGCAACGTCTTATATTATACCCCTTCCCCCGGCGGAGTAGGACCACTCAACCTTTACTTTCTTTTTGACAATTTAATAAAAGCCTGCGAGCGGGTTGCTTGACACGGACACTCACGGGTCTTACAATACTTTTTTAATGGCGGGAACACATTCTTCAAATCATAGCGCCAATATAAACGGTAATTTTAAAGGACGCGATATTCTTTCACTCTCACAATTTGACACGGATTCAATCTCTCATCTTTTCGATGTTGCAAAACATATGCGATACATCGCAAAAAATGCTCTTCCTTCAGACATCTTGAAAGGATCAATAGCAACGCTCCTTTTTTACGAACCCTCATCAAGAACCCGTGGCTCATTTGATGCATCCGTCAAACAATTGGGCGGGCAAACAGTGGTCGTTGAAAACCCACAGCAATTCTCAAGTGTCTCAAAGGGAGAGACTTTTGAAGACACCATTAGGGTGTTCGAAAGCTATTGTGACGTATTGGTCCTTCGACATCCCGAAAAGGGAGCTGCAAAAAAAGCTTCAAATATTGCCAAATTCATACCAATAATTAATGCCGGAGACGGAATAGGCGAACATCCCACGCAAGCCCTTCTAGATATGATGACAATTGAAGAGCATGCCGGCAAACTTTCAAATCTTGTCGGAGTATTCGGTGGCGACATCAAAAACGGACGCACTATTCATTCACTTCTTAAAGGACTCAGTCTTTATCCGGGGAACACTATTTATCTTTTATCTCCCGACAGTTTGCGTCTTGAAAAAAAATCTTTAGATGAATTTAAAAAATCAGGTCTTAAGATTATCGAAATAGAGAGCATGTCACAGATTCCAAAGAAAGCAGACTTCTGGTACTGGACGCGTGTCCAAAAAGAACGATTCTCAGACTATGAAGAATATAAAAAGGTTAACAATCAATTTGTCGTAACAAAGAAGAATTTTGAAAAACTCGCATCCAAGAATACTATTCTCCTTCATCCATTACCAAGAGTAGGGGAGATAGCAGCAGAGCTTGATGAAGACCCCCGCACTCAATACCTTCGGGGACAAGTTCGAAACGGAATGTATGTGAGAATGGCTCTTGTAGCTCTTGTCCTTGGTAAGCTAAAATAGCAGTACTTCGAAATTATTCATTTCCAAAATATGAATAATAACTATGCGTAGAGGTGGAAAAATTCTTTTTGGTGCAATTCTTCTAGGGATACTTTTTGCTCTCCTTGCATACTATTTTGTGACGAGCGAAAAACAGGAAAACAAAAACGAGAACCAGCATATACAGGCTCAAAATAATCCCTACTTTGACAACCCACTTTCTATAGAATTTCAAAGAAATAAAAAATATCCCGGCAGTACAATAAAAATAGAACAAACACTCGCACCGGGCACAAATTATCAGCAATATATCGCTTCATATAACTCAGACGGTCTTAAAATCTATGGACTTCTTGCAATACCAAATGGACCTGTCCCAAAAGATGGATATCCGGCTATTATTTTTAATCATGGATACATTCCGCCTGAAGAATACCGGACTACCGAACGGTATGTCGCCTACTTTGCCGATTTGGCGAATGAAGGATATGTTGTTTTCAAGCCGGACTACCGCGGCCATGGGGATTCGGAGGGCAAACCGGAAGGCGCGTATTTTTCACCCGGATACACAACCGATGTCATGAATGCCTTGTCAACCATCGAGAAAATGCCGCAAGTGAATAAAAAGAAAATGGGCATGTGGGGACATTCGCTGGGAGGATTCCTAACGCTTCGTGCATTGGTGCTAACTCATGACATAAAAGCCGCAGTTATTTGGGGTGGAGTAGTGGGGTCGTATAAAGACATGTCTGAAGAGTGGTGGTCAAAAAGGAGAGTTCCATCTTTTACCCCATCGCAACGAGAACTACAATCCAACCGCCCGTCCCGGCAAAATTTTACAAATAAATATGGTCAACCTGCCGATACTCCTTTTTGGAACGCAATCTCAGCAACCACATATTTGAATGACATTACGGCGCCAATTCAACTCCATCATGGGCTTTCGGATGAAACCGTTCCGCCACAACTTTCTCAAATACTTAAAGACAAATTAACGAAAATAGGAAAACCGGTAGAACTCTATACGTATGAAGGAACAGACCATAATATTTCTCAAAGTTTTTCACTTGCGATGTCTCGCACAATAAAGTTTTTTGACACTTACCTTAAGTGAACTCTCAGGCAATTGACCTGGCAATCCGTTTTCGCTATTATGGTTGTTGTTCGTGGCTCGTTTGAGAAAGACCAAAAAACTATATAAACTTCTTGCCAAAAAGCTTTCTGAAAAAGGACACCGCATTCTTCTTCTCACAAGTATTGTGTTTTCATTGCTCATAACATCTTTCGGCTTTATATCCGGACTCAAAAATTCCGCTTCACAAGGCGTGCTTGGTAGGAGGGTTACAAAAATTGAAGCAATGACAAAAACTGTCCTCGTAAGCCCTGTTGCTACAACTTTTTCGCCATCACTTACCCCAACACCCACATTTACCCCAACTCCGACTATCCCCCCACCAACACCTACAAAAAAACCTATTATACTTCCAACCAGTACTCCGACCCCTCAACCTTCAAATACAAATTCATCCCAGTATACCGCTCAAAAAGTGAATGATGTTACGTGGAGGGTTTCTAACGTTCAAAGCGACGACAAAATGGCTAATCCCACGGAAGTCTTCAACGCGCTCAATTCTTATAGACAGCAGCATGGCGCATCGGTTCTTTCGTGGGATACAAAATTGGCTGATTTTGCGCAGGGTAGAGCAGATACTTTTGCAAAAAACGGCTCACTCGATTCCCATTCCGGATTTACAAGCTACATGAATAATGGGGGATTTGACGCTTCCGGATTCAACGGCCTTGGAGAAAATTCTGCATATATTGCAGGGCCCATGAGCGGAGACAAAATCATACGAAGTATTTTCGGAGCAGATCCTTCACACGACGGCAATCAGCTTGACCCCTCATGGACCCATGCAGGGGTAGGGGTAAATGGAAATGCCATTAATGTTAATTTTGGGAAAAACAAACGGTGATACAATAATTTTATGGATAACGCCTTTAAGGTGACAAAAGACGGACAAGTATACGACTACAGAGTGCCCCATCAGCTTAATATAGCCGACGTTACGAACTTCTTCTCAACGAAATACAAAGTGTCAGACCTTAAGCAAACAGGGAGACATGTTACAGGTATTCTTAACGATGGTAAGCAAGATCTTTTCCTCAAGCTCTCAACAACAAAAGGAATAAGTATCATTACCCAAAATGAATACAAATGGAATGAGGAATTCGGTAAAAATGAAACCTCACGGTTTGAGGTTCCTCATAATGTAACGTTTGGTGAGTATAACGAACTATATTACTTTCTCACTGAAATATTAAAGGGGGAACCGTTCGCAACAACCGCTAATTTCACCCTTAGTTCCTCTTTCGAGCCGATGATACCCGAGATAATCGACTTTGCAGACTTTATATCTACTCAAATGATAACAGGAGTAGGACGTCCCGATGTTATTACCGGAAAAACTCCACAAGAATGGTTTGTGAATAAGACAAAATCATGGTTAGATGCTATACCTGTCCAAACCCAGGCTCAATTTGGACTCATTCCACTATTTGCCAAAGTCGAAAGCGACGCAAAATTTCTATTAACAAAACCCAGGCATGGTGATTTTACACCTTGGCATTTATTAAAAACTCCGACCGGGCTCGGACTTTTGGACGGGGAACATGCGATGAGTGAGGGGGTGGAGTTGTATGACATTGGATATCTCATCCAAAGAGTTCACTCAATTTCAAAAAATGCTCCCATTGCACAGAAAGTACTTACGGCTGCGGAAGGGAAAGGACACCCGTTGGAAAAAATAAAAACAATCCTTGCTGCCCGGGCTATCGGCGGATTTTTGGACGCACACCTTGCCGGCAAGACAGACTTTTCCCTCGAAAAAGAATTCAAAGATTGGATTTCATCGCTCTAACTTTGCTTAGCGCAGCCAAGCTTTGCTTAGCGCAGCCATGGTCATTTCAGCGCTTATTTCCACCATGAAACTTGTGATGAATTTCCTTAAGCTGGGGATTGGTTACATGAGTATAAATCTGCGTGGTAGAAATATTCTTATGTCCCAGCATTTCCTGAACCGAGCGCAAATCTGCACCGTTGTAAAGTAAATCGGTTGCAAAGCTATGTCTCAATGTGTGAGGAGTCGCATCAACCGGTAATTTTGCTTTTCTGACATAACGCGCTACAATGCGCTCCACCGAGCGGGGAGTGAGCCTCATTCTTTCCCCCTGATTTATCGGATCAACACCTTTCGCATAGCGGATAAATACGGGTGCAAAATTATCTTCTCTTGCATCAAAATACTTCTGAAGCCAGAAGATTGCAGAGTCGGATAGAAAAACAACCCGCGCCCTTCCCCCTTTTCCGATAACACCAAATTCTTGCGTCTTAAAATTCATTTGGTCACGGTTAAGACGGCATAATTCGCTTACCCGTAAGCCTGTCGAAAATAATAGCTCCAGTATCGCCCTGTCTCGAAGACCTTTAACATCAGATATGTCAACGGCATTCATCAACTCCCGTAAGTGCTCTCGCCCCAAAAATTTTAGGCTTTTACTTTCGCCCTTTGGAAGATCAATTTTTTCCGGAGAAAGTGTTTCCATATCATTCCTCACACAAAATCGCAAAAATGACCTCAATGCTATGATGTGATAACTTTGAGTCACCCTCATAAGAGTCATTCCTTTCTCATCTACATAGTCCGATAGCCATAAACGGTAACGTCTGACCACATCAACGTTAATCTTTTTGAGGCTGATTTGAGGCTGTTCTGAGGCTAACCACCCAACAAATCTCATGAGGTAAAAACGGTAGTTGCGTATAGTAAGCTTACTGGCATTTTTTTCAATTTCAAGGTATTCAAGGAATATATTTACCTGTTTTTCAATTTCCGAAAGAGAAGAGTGTGGGGAAGTAGGGTGGGCAGTTTTAACTTTATCCATAGAGCAGTAAAAATATTATGCGACATAATCTAACCCCATGTCAAATGAATTATCAAAACAACAAAAAAAATGTCATGTGAATACGTGTCGCACATAAAGCACCCTACTTTTATTGTACGACATAATAGAAATAAGCCATTAACCGATTAATGTCCCTTTTAGAAAGGTTTATGTTGTCTGTATTTATAATTCTTAATTTACAACGGTTCATTTTTTTCAATCTTGCAAAACTATTCAAAGGTAACAAAAATTTTAACCGATAGTTAGACTATCAAAGTTTCAATATTCCGAATAATTGCTAATGCTTTTCATGGTAGATCTAAATTGAATCACAAATTAAGCACCGGCGGATGCTAATTTCATCACTGACGGCTGTTTTGAGTGACAAAGAATTTAGCCTCAAGCCAGCCCTTCCAGGATGCGATTCTAGGCCCCTGAAATTATAGAGAGCACATACTGGTCATCTACATAAATCTGTTCTGAAATGGTTTCGGCTCTTATTATATGTTTCTCATTGAAAGTACTTACTGCAAAATATTTTTTAACCTATAGTATATACGGCTGATAAGCTTTTTTGTCCTGAAAAGAACATAATGAAAAGGGATATTGGACCACTCAATGCGGCCATTAAATTCGCGTAAAAATTTCATTGAAAAGATCGCTACAGGGTGAAATGAGTGTCAGCCTCAGAAGTGATAGATATGTCGTAAAAGTATTATTGTGCGACATAGGACATATGGCTGCTTCGGCTTTAGGGCTTACAAAAAAAATTTTAGCTAGATAGACTAAGGTCTTGACTTCGAGTTTCTTTAATCAGCTAATATTTGGCCTCAAATAATCTCCTCCGGACAGATTATGACACTGCTTTTATGGGTACAAGGGTAAGAAAAACTCCAATTTAGGTGAAGACTAGGTAATTTAGCCTCATTTTGAGGCTACTTTTTCGATTTTTTTTCGTCTCTCCTGCTCCGCCTTAAGTGTTACTTCTCATTTTAGCCTCAAAACTGTGAAAAGTTATGCCAGTAACCCGTGAAACGCTTTGTTCACATTCGTCTAGCACGTTGTTGTTTTAGATTGATAAATCAATCTATTTCGCATATTTTGAGGCTATAAAACTATATTATTGCGTATCTTCTTTCCTTACAGACCTTAAGAGTAACTGAGCGTGTTGAGCGTGCATGCTGCCCACAACACATATGTGATTTTGCTTTACGTTCTTCTATAATTTAGGAAAAGATAACCTGAAGAAACATAACCAAACTATGTCGCAAAATACTATAGGTGCTTATATATCGTCGAGTTATTATGGGATAAAAATTATAGGATGCTCCCCTACTATATCCAACTATATCATTTGAG
>CAZMSF010000007.1:32022-47879 GCA_964568885.1 uncultured Gammaproteobacteria bacterium | reverse complement strand
CAGACCTTCTTTTAGGGGGCACTTCGACACAGTCTGCTATGTTCTCGGTTCTTGGTCTTGCAGCGGGTACCAATCCATCAGCATCGGTCTCGGCTATCAATGGCGCAAATGCCAACAAAGGAATTTACCTGTCCGGGGATGGTAGTTTGCAAAGCGTTCGAAACAACTTCTTGACTCTGGGAGGGAATACAACGGGTGATATTTACCTTAAACCATTGAATGGAACCGGCATGGTGAGAATTATTCATGGGAATACAGGAACCGGAGGGTTCATGCTGGGTGACTCCGAAACTGATGCCGTCAACAAGACAGCCCGTATTAAATCATACGCGTACAACAGTGCCACTTCTTTGCCGGTTACAATGATTCAGGCAAATAACCAAACTAACTACAATGGTCTTAATATAGGAGGCGGTTCCGGATCAGAATACGCAGTTACAGACATTTATCTTAAGACTGCAGCTAATGCAACAACGACCATTGGAACAACTAGGCTATATGCAGGGGGAGCCAGTGGATTTGTAGGTATTGGAGATGACAATTCTTCACCCGTTGCACGTCTCGATATTCTTGATAATGCGACGGACATCAACGGTGAAAAACTCGTGATTCGAAGAACCGGCGCGGGTGATGTTGGTATGTCTTTCCAGCAGAATGGTATATCGGCATTCGGTATTGTTAATAGAAGCGGTGTAGGAAATGGACTCGCATTCGTAGATAATTATTATGAAGGAAGCAACGGAACGGAAATTGCCCGCTTTTATGCTTCATCAGGCGTTGGAATAGGGACGTTGGGAACAACTCCCGTTGCAACGCTTGACGTGAGAGGGGTCTTTACCAACTCGGGAACTCAACCTATCGCATCTTTTTCGGCTACTACTTCTTCAGCCGGGTTGGTGGTTGATAACGGTGGAGTAGGAGATCTCTTTACGGCGTCGACCTCAGGGTTGACACGGTTTGTGCTTCAAAGCAATGGTGTCGCTTCCGCATCGGGAGGCTTTACCATCAATAATGCAGGCAGTCTTCAGACAACAAAGGGACAGACTCTTACTATTGGCGGAAATTCAACAGGAGACATCTCCTTTAAGCCGGGTAATTCGTCAACGAGCTTGTATCTGGCATCAACCGGGGCGATTGGGGTAAATGGGTCGTTTGGAGCTTTAGGTCAGTGTCTCCTTTCAAACGGAGCAGGAGCTGCCGCTTCATGGGGAGGCTGCGCAGCAGGAGCTGCCGGTGGATGGTTCAACCTCATCTCGTCTCAGGGAACAATTGTTCCGGTTAACCAGACGCTTGACCTTCTCTGGGGTGGAAATTCAACAGCTTCTGCAGGGTTTAGGATTTCCGGTGCGACAAAGAATTATGGTACTGTTGCAGCAGCATCGGTTAGTGCGAATACCTCATTTGCAGGCCTTGTTGTTGACAACCGCGGAACCGGAGAGTTGTTGACCGCCTCTTCATCAGGCTTAACACGCTTCACTATATATAACAGCGGAAATGTCGTCATCGGAAATGGTGGCGACTCAGGATTCAAGTTAGACGTAAAGGGATCGGTAAGGATTGGAAATAACACGACAACTGACGATATTGTGAAGGACAGCTCGGTCGACTTTACACAATCAGGCTATGCAATAAGTACAAATGACAGTGTCAACACGGTCACTACCTCCGAAAACCAGCTGAAACTCGTCACCGACCTTATCGGAGCGGGTGCTTCACTTACCGCGCCTGCTGCTGACCAGACGACAGGTGCAAATGTAACTACAGGGTCGGTTGCATTCCAAAGGCCGGACAGGAAATTTGTCGTTTTTGTCGGCGGAGCTGCAACAAGCAAGATATACGATACAACGACCGGGGTTTGGACCGCAGGTCCGAGCAGTGCGGGAGCAGTTTCCTTGGGAGCAGGTGCGCGGGCATTTCAGAGGCAGAACGGATCATTCCTCGTCGTTCATGGTGGGGCAGCAACAAGTACAACAATATATTCGTCGGGTGGCTCAGCCAATTTGGGGACGGCGATTGCAGGACCGGCAACAACAGCAGCTGTCGGAGCGGGCTCACAGGTGATTAGGCGTCCCGATGGGAAAATACTTCTCATTCATGGAAATACGAGCACGTCCTCCAGTGTCCATGATCCGGTGACAGCAACAGGAACAACTTCGCTAATTGGCTCATTTATTACCGGGCCAGCAACGACCGGTAATGTTACTACTGGCTCATTCCTTTTCCAACGACCAGACGGAAAATGGATTTTAGGGCTGGGGGGAGGTACAACAACTAACCTTTATGACCCGTCTTCAGCAGGAGTGGGTGGCGGAGGTTCATTTTCTGCAGGGCCATCGCTTACTACAGGAACACCGGGAGCCGGAACGCATGTCATCCAGCTTCCCGATGGAAGATTCATGGTTCTTGTTGGAGGAAGCACTGCAACCCAGATTTATGACTGGAAATCGAATTCCTTCTCTGTCGGTCCCACCCTTGCTACCGATACATTGGGTGCAGGAGCCCATTCTTTCCAAAGGTCTGACGGGAAATGGATAGTAGTGGTGGGCGGGACCAGTAAGAACCTTCAACTGTATGACCCTACATCGGGTGCAAACGGTTCATTCTCTCAATTGACGGGTGCAAACGGTCTACAAGGGGCGACAGGTGCAGGTGCGGGCGCACTCACAATCCAACGGCCTGATGGGAAGTATATTGTTGTTCATGGAAATACGACTCAGTTAACGACCATATATGATGCGGGGTGGAATACGACGGGTACGTGGACATCGGAGGACATTCTTAATACAAAGATTTCTACCTATTCGGCAATGATGTGGTCAGCAAATCCACAGTCTGCAAATAATAACGCACGTCTTGATTCAGAAACAATCAACATGGCGGTTAAAACTGGAGATACGTTGACCTCACTTGGCAGCAATCCATACAGAACTCTTCAAGATAGCGGAGATCTTATAAAAGCATATGGAAATTCTCAGTATGCAAAGATACAAGTTACTTTTTCTGTTCCTGTTCGTTCATACCCAAGTGGCACAACAGCTAATATAACTCAAACAAATATTTGGGAAGGAGAAGGAGGTACATTCTTACGAAGAAGCTTTATACAACCGACGGTATTTAGTGTGCGTATCCAAAACCCTCTCGTAAGTTACGGTGACCCGTCCGGTCAAGGGGATCCAGCATTCGGACGTAATTTTGCGACAGCATCTGCACAGCTTGAAGGGGTTGGGACGGATAATTCTAACAGACTTACTCTTCTGACACTCAGAAATCAACCGACTGCAACAGCTTCAGCCGGCATTATCATAGCCTCTGCATCCGCTAACCTTGGTGGAAATGCAGGTGCGGGTGCTCACACAATTGAGCGCAATAATGGACAATTTTTGACGATACTTGGCGGCGGCGCTACTACAACCAGGACTTACGACACCGATAGTAATACGTGGTCGGCTGGACCCGATTTGCCAAATGCTGCCGGTGCAGGTGCCCACTCATTCCTGCTTCCTGACGGAAGATTCTTTGTTGTTTTGGGGAACACGACCAATAAGACTGCAATATTCGATCCGCAGGCCAATCTTTTCCAAGCAGGACCCAATCTTTTTGGAAATGTTGGGACAGGAGCAAATTCATTGCAGCGGCCCGATGGTTCATTTCTTATCCTCAATGGAGGCGCAACTGCCGCAACCAATATCCTGGATCCTTTCACTATGTCAGTAATGCAAGGTCCGTTTACGACCGGTGCAACGCCGCTTGTAGGAGCAGGTGCCATGAATATAAAGAGGCCAGATGGACGATTTACGATAATTCTTGGTAATGGAAATGCTATAGCCACAGGCACCAATGTCTATGATCCTGCATCAAATTCATTTGCTGCCGGACCCGCTCTGGTGGGGGGTACGGTTAACACAGGAGGTAGCGCTATACAGCTTAATACCGGAAGAATTCTCTTGTTTAAGTCAGCGGCCACTTCCAACTGGTACGATCCTATTCAAAATACCTTTGCTGCCGGTCCCACACCAACTGCTAATGGTGCCGGAGCATTCGTCATACCGAGATCAGACGGGAAGATATTCAAGGCTAACGGAGGAAATGCGGCAACAACCAATATAATTGATCCGCAGTCAGGAGTTGCCGTAACTGCTACCAGTGCGCCAACGCTTCCGTGTAACGTTAACACGGGAGGTCATGTGTTCCAGCGCCCAACGGGAGAATATGTAGCCATCTGCGGAGGAAGCACTGCAAATACCGTTATTATCGACGCCGGTTGGAATCTGGGTGGTACGTATACCACGGAGCAAATACAGGTTCCGAATTTGAGCAGCACGTCTTCTATATTCTGGAAAAACATAGGACAAGGGACAATAACAGTCAAGTATAGAACAGCCTCATCGCAGCAAGCGTTAGGAGTTGCTTCTTGGAAAGATGCGGTAACAAGCGGCTCTTACCTTTCACCGTCCTCCGGCGACACATGGCTTCAAGCCCGGTTTGATTTGCAGGGATACTTACAGGATCTTCCGGGTGCAAAAACAAGAGTGTGGAATGCGTCGGACTCAGGAGGGAATATGGTGTACTACCGTGCAGTTCAAGCTCCCGTACTTGAATATTGGAAAGTAATGAATATTCAAGATCCGACATTGTTAACGCTCGCAAGCGGTGGCAACAACGTTTTCCGTTTCTCCTCAGACGGCCAGGCATACACCTCAGACACCGGCGCATGGAATTCAGGAGGCGCCGACCTTGCAGAGCGCTATCAGTCACAAGATAGTCTTGTTGCAGGCGAGGTCGTTTCACTTGACAGATTCCATCCCCAGAACACAAGGCGTTCAACCCTTGCTTACGACCAGAATGCAATGGGGGTAGTCTCAACCCAGCCCGGATTCGTAGCCGGTGCATACACCGAAAATTCATATCCGATAGCACTTGTCGGGCGTGTCCCGGTCAAAGTCAGTACCGAAAACGGAGAAATCCATGCCGGGGACTACCTCACTTCGGCTTCTATCCCAGGATACGCCATGAAGGCAACCGTTGCGGGACGTGTCATCGGTCAGGCGATGGAAGACTTCACACCGGACCAAGTCCAGGAATGTCCTAAATTCGGCGCAGGCAGCCTCACAGCCACAAAATGCGGAATCATAACCGTATTTGTGAACCTTACCTCCTACAATGGGGGATCGGTTGATGTTGCCATGAAAGAGAACGGTTATGCGCTCAAAGAGGAAGAGCTCCCCGCAGTTTCAGGGATGGACTTTTCTGAAGGAACCAGCGCAAGGCGCCAACAAGAAGTGCTCGGCTTCTTAAAGACCCAAAAGGACAACGGGCAAAGTATCTACACTGATAAAGTAGCCGCAACACAGGAAGTCATAAGCCCGCAAATTGTGACCGACCTTCTCGTTGCTAAGAAAATTAAGGCCGAGTCTATCGAAGGACTCGAAATCATCACCAACTCAATTGAATCGCTTTCAAGTCAGCTTGCAACAGGAAGTGCTGTAATAAGCTTCGCAGACAGGCTAAATCTTTTGGCCCTCAACCAAAAAGACTTTGAAACTCAGATGTCGTCGCTTTCGGCAAAGCTCGACAAGATGAGCTCTCTTAATATCCTCAGCTTCATTTCTCAAGGGTCAACAAGCGGCGAGCTTACCATGGTCAATAATTTTGCTTCCTACGGCACGACAACGCTTTCTGAGGCTTCTGTAATGGACTCAATAACAATTGGTAGCGGTTCAACACTCACCCTCTCAAATAACAGTTTGTACACGCTTGGAGACGACTTGTCCATTCAGCCATTCAGACAAGGTGGTATCGACTTCCTCGGTGGCCTTATCAAATTCGATGCGGATGGAAAAGCGACATTTGGTGAAGATGTGACATTTGCAAAGAATGTAGGAGTTGCCGGTGTTCTTTCTGCCCGGACCGTTTCATCAACAGAGCTTCAACTCGGCCAAGGAACAACAACCGTTATCTCCGATACGGAAGTAACAGCTACCGCTGCAGCAGGCTTGGTTGTTTTGAAAAAGAACACCGACCACGTTAAAGTCAACAATCCGCTCGTACGTGACAATTCGTTCATATTCATAACACCAAAGACAAAGACTCAGCAGCAACTGTTCTTGCTCGACCAAGTTGAGGGCACATCATTCACCGTCGGAGTCGACGGCAAATCCACCGAAGACATCAAGTTCAATTACTTAATAGTGAACTGATTTTGATGTCTTAGTATTCCACGCACGTGTGGAGGAAAGGAGGTGAAGATATGTGGCACAAAAAGCATTAAAGAAAGTAAGAAAGCAAGTGAAGCTTTTCGTGTATTTCTTGTCAGCATCATATGCGAATTAGGCTTAAAAAGTAGCGGGTAGAGGACAATGGAAAGTCTCTTTTTCCAAAAAAGAACACTCCAAAATACACTAAAACCTGCAAACGGCTTCAGTTTCTACGAATAATAGAAGAAACTTTTCAGCCCTTTGCCCGCGAAAATGCCTGCCATAGCACATTATGAAAGACTGCCCAGAAATCGAGGAGCTACTATTGCGTGTCATCGGAGACGATGTAGTGGGTTTTTTTGAAAGAAAACTTATTACATCAGAACAGGAAGTGAGGGTATTCACGCCTGTGTACAGCAGTACAAAGTCGCAAGGCTTGGTCAATTAGCTTCAATTCAAAAGCAAGCCATATTCCGGTTCAGCCCCGGTTTGCTTTTGTAAGCGAAGCATTCGATCCGGTGAGAGAGTAAAGTGAGTTTTTTACTTCGATTTGGAGGGTGGTTCTTGTCGTAGTTAAAGCGAGTTGACTTCTATTTCCGCATCTACTATATTTTGGCTATCGCATGTTCAAATTAGCAGTAATTGTAGTAGCGTCTGCAACAATAGGTTTTGTGTTGGGTAAATATGTTTTTTCCGCAAAGCCTTCAAATGTACAAATCGTACAAGAAAAGAATTTACAGGAAGTAAGGGAGTCAGGATATAAGTTCATTAGTCCTCTTTTGGAATGTGAAACCGGAAAGGATTATTACAAGCTTAATGGACTTGATTCTCTGCAAAATGAAGTAGAAGAGTTAGTGGCTCAGCAGAAAAAGTCGGGACTTATTACCGATGCAGCGGTATATTTTCGTGACCTTAATAACGGGCCATGGTTTGGGGTAAATGAGCACGTAGCGTTTTCACCCGCGAGCCTTTTGAAGCTACCTGTTATGATGGCATATTATAAGAAGGCAGAATCTGACCCCGAATTTTTAAAAAAGAAGGTCACTTATGAGGCGAAAGATGCACTTCTAGACCAAAATATTGCCCCAAAAGAGTCATTGCAAATTGGGAAAGCTTATACTTTTGAAGAATTGCTTGAACGGATGATGGTGTACTCGGATAACGCTGCATTAACGCTTCTTGAGCATAATATCGACTCAAAACTCATTGATAAAGTAACTCTCGATCTTGGGGTGGAGACGGCGAATGATAATTCTCCAATCAATTTTATGAGCGTGAAGGGGTATGCCGGACTTTTTCGAATTCTTTATAATGCGTCCTATCTTGAAAAAGAATATTCTGAGAAAACACTTCAAATCTTGAGTAATTCCGAATTCCAGAACGGGATTGTCGCCGGGGTATCGAAAGATGTGGTTGTTTCACACAAATTTGGAGAACGGCAGCTTGAGGAAAATTCATACCAGCTTCATGATTGCGGAATTGTATATTACTCGAAGGGTCCATACTTAATATGTATTATGTCTCGAGGAAATTCAATGCAAAATCTTGAACAATTCATAAGTAAAATATCAGAAGTTACCTATAATGGTATTCAAAAACGAAGGATTCAAAATAGTCGTAAAAGCTAATTGACAGTTATTTTGGGCAAGCATATATTGTAAGAATGCATAAGTTCTTTTCTATTGCATCTGTTTGTGTTTTTGTTGTGAGCCTTGCCATAAATGCTTACTTTTTCAACTCGTATGTGAGAACGCTTGACCTTGTGACAGGTCAAAGGAATTACGAGGCTGCTCTTAAAAAATATCCGCGTCTTGCACCTCGCACACTGCAGGATAAGCATGGGGATTTTTTGCTGAATTTTTTAGCTTTGAGGTCGAAATTGCATCAGATAACGGATCCTTTAGGGGATGATATGGAATTGTATTTTGAATATTTGCCAACTGGGACTTCAATTGGAATCAACTCAGGAAACAATTTCTTTGCCGCATCACTTTTTAAGCTTCCGGTTGTAATGGCGTATTTCAAGCATAAAGAAAGAGTCACTGCGGGTTCCGACTACAAGGTGAAACTTACGAAAGATATGCTTGACAATCGGTTCGGAGACTTATGGCAGAAGGGAGAAGGGTATGAGCTCGATTTGGATGAGGCAGCGCGTCTTGCTTTGGAAAAATCAGATAACACTGCCGCAAAAGCGCTCGGTACCATCATAACTCAGGAAGATTTTGACGATGTATATTTGGGAGTAGACGTTGATCTTCAAATAGCAAGCGAAGGAGCTGTTATGACAACGAAAAAATACTCATCAATACTTAAGGCATTGTATTATTCGGCGGTTCTCACAAGGGACGACTCGCAAACGATTCTTGATTATCTTTCTCACTCCGAATTCAATGATAAACTTGTTGCCGGTATTCCGAAAAACGTTACCGTTGCGCACAAAATTGGCGTAATTGATGAACAATCTTACATGGATTGCGGAATAGTGTATGTACCGTATCGACCATATATGTTATGTATGGTATCAAAAGGATCGGAAGGAGAGGCGCGTGAGCGGATGAGCCTTATTTCAAAGACTATCTACGAATACGTTGTGAGTGCAAAAAGCCCGGCGCAGGGAAATTAGAATTCTTGACAGGCAACTTCTTCTTTTCCTATGATAGAACTGCCATGAAAAAGCCTGCCCGCAAAAAATCCCCAAAAGAAAGGGAAGACGTTTCAGAAATTGTTTCCGAAGTTGTTGAGGAGAGCGAAAAGGAGCAGGAAATCGAAGTAATGGACACACCGTCTTCCGTTGAAAAAGAAAAGGAAGTTATAGCAGAACAAGATGAAAAAACGGAGAGTGAGCCGGAGAAAGAAAAAGATGCAGAAGAGGTAACAAGGAGGGCATCTTTTTATGAAAAAGTAATGGGAGAGAAGCCTCATGAAGTATCTGAAGATGCCGAAGCAGAAAAAGGGGAGCGTTCAATAAATTCAAAACTGTTTTTACTCGGAGCTTTCGTCTTTGTTCTAACAGTCCTCATTGCTTCAATGGTTGGTTTGGCTATCCTTAATAAGGACACACTTTTAAAGCAATTGACCAAAAAGACTGTAAAGCCTACCCCAACCATTGCAATACCTACACCCACGCCGGTTAGCATTTCACGTGAAGAATGGAAATTTGAGGTTTTGAATGGGAGTGATACTTCCGGCGTTGCGGCAAAAGGGGCGGAAAAAATAAAGGCACTAGGATATAAAGTTACAAGAGTAGGGAATGCTGATGGTTCGGTAGACTCTGCACAAATTTCTTTATCAAAAGATGTAAATGAGTCAGAAAAGAAAACAATATTAGAAGATCTAAAGATAGAGTTCGGCGAAATTACTGTCGGTGAAGAACTTCCTGATGCGGAAAAGACAGTTCGTCTAATTCTTGTAAAATAAGCTTCTCTTGCTCTTACGAATTCAACGGCAAGTGAGTAAGGGCAAACTCTTTTCCTTGACAGTGTCCATTTTCCGCGGGTATGATAGTAGCATCATGAAAAAAGCTGCCCGCAAGAAAAAGGAGTCATTTTTTGAGAAAGTTGAAGAGCAGATTGCTGAAGTTGTTGTCCCACAGGAGGAGAAAAAGATGAGAGGTTCGTTTTTAGGTAATTTTTCAAACAGACGCTATCAAATAGGTGCATTTTTATTGCTCTCGTTCGTAATTGTCGTAATATTAATTGGATATAATTGGTTGCAGAATGGAAAACAGGCGGTCGGAACCGACGGGAAGTTGAATTCTGCTGCGGTAAAAGCGCTTATTGATGAGGTTGGAGACAAAATGGAATTGCCTCAAAACGAAACACCAACAATTGCTACCGTTACGGACGTCACGAAACTTGCCGACCAGCCGTTCTTTAGAAATGCGAAAAATGGCGACAAAGTAATGATATTTGGGTCTACAAAGGAAGCGATTTTGTATCGCCCATCAATCCACAAAATAATCGCTGTTGCACCAATCAATGGTACCGTAAATCCTTCTATTGCCCCCGCACCTCAAGCTACAAATATCACAGGTACGCCAACTATCACGCTTACGCCGACCCCTACAAAAGAGGCAGAAAAGATAAAGGTAGCGGTACTCAATAGTACAAAAACCGCCGGCCTTGCCAAAAAAGCCGGTGATCTTTTGGATAAAGATAAATTTGAGGTTGTTACAACCTCAAATGCCCAAGGAGAATATCAAACAACCTCTATTTCTTCTGTTAATTCCGCCAAAAAAATTGCTGATAGCGATATGAAAGCGATTACTTCAACCTATTCAAAGATAAAACCTACGGTTTCCTCACTTCCAACGGGCGAGGCTGCTCCGGCAGGAGTAGATGTGGTCATAATAGTCGGTACGGACTTTTCAAGCAGTTATTAAATACCTCAAGAAAACTCCGTTCTTAAAAGAACGGAGATAAGCGGAGCTTGCCTTTTGCTCTTGCAAAAGGTGAATTGAGGAGGAAAAACATCTACCTTTTGAGGAATACCCCAGGCTTGAGCCTGGGGAAGATGTTATTAACTTCGAGTTGCGCGGGCATTTGCCGCCCAGAGGAAAATATTCACAAAAGATACCAGGATAAAAGGAACCACTTTCCATACCCCAAATTCAAGGATAAAAAGAAGTTCGGTAAAAAGAGTAAGAATAAGTATGGACTCAAAAAGAGAACCGGTAATGTAGCTCGTGTACCAAAAGATAGCCTCAAATCCGAAGGCTGCAGGCTTATCGATACGAGTTATAGACAGCTCAATTTTGTCGTCCACTTTATCCTTGCTAACGGTTTGGGTTATACTCTTAAAGCCTTTTTTGGTAACAGTAATTTTTATATTGATTTTCTCATGAATATTGGTAAAAAATTCCCCGTCCGAGTTGGTAGTCGTGTGAGTTATTACCTTACCATTAGGAAGTGAAACGTAAATTGAGGCTCCACCTACAACAATATCGCCATTTACCAACCTGCCATGAATAGGAAAAGAATGCTGCGGTCTTCTGATGAGCCTTTCCAGGAAATAGAGGCTGAAGTAGGGAAGTTTTGATAATGGGACTGAGAGCCTTCTTGCGTACGACACCGCACCCAAGAAAACCAACAATAGTACCGCGAGAAATGCTATCAAATCGAAGAAGCGGATAGAAGTTCTTAGGGTGTGTATATAATCGCGAATAAGCGAAAGTACATCAGATGCTGTTGAAGCAGAGTACTTGACGTAGGTCATGACGCTGAAGGGGAGCGGTTTGAGCTCAACCGTGGGGTAATTTGACCCTTGGGTATCTATTTCGAACTCAGCCGAACCGTCAGCATAACCAAGCGCAGTTATTTCTGCGCGGTATTTTCCTTGAGGCAGCACGGTGCCCACAGTCCCCTCAACGTCGGAATAGCTGGGGTTTTTAACAGGAGTAATATCGGAGAAAAGTTTGTCATATGTTTTAAGCCTTGTATTGAAAAATGATAGCGTCACTTTTGCTTTTTCGATAGGTTCATGAGTCACAGCATTTACTACCTTGAATGGGGTAACTGCGTGAATGGTGGATAAGGTTTGTTCCGAAATATTTCCGTTAAAATCCTGAATTTGGATGACTACACGATACTTTCCCGGAACCCTATCGGTTTGAAGCTTTCCTATGTATTGTCCGGGTGCTATCTCGGTTATCTCAACAAAATCGGAACTTGCATACGCTTGAAATGAAGCAAGCCCCAAAACATCATTATTGCGAACAACTGCTTTAATCGATTTGATTTTGTTATATTCTGCGACTGTGAACTTAAATGCGTACGTAGTGTTGGTAGGAATAACAATGGTCGGAATTGTTACAGGTGCTCTTAAGGGGTCGGTTAGAACAACGTCGTTGCTTGTGAGGATGAGCGAATTGTTGATAATTTGAGGCGCAACTGAGGGAATGGCAGTATCCAGAACATATAAGTCGGAGGTTGTTTCATTTCCTTTCGAATCAATAGCCGTTACTTTGTAGTAATACCGGGTGGCGGAGGAAAGACCGGTGAGGTTGATAAGGTGCTGAGTTGACAAGGTAACTTCAGAAGCTGTTTTTGTGAGACTTTTTATGCTCGTTCCATAGCTTATCTTAACCCCTGTATTTGTGTTGGTTGATACAAGAATTGCCGCATCAGACGAGCTTACAGTCCGGAGTTGGATATCATTTATTACCGGTTTTTGGGTGGTAGAGGGCGTAAGTGTCGGAGTAGGGGTGGGAGTTGATGTGGGGTTTGAGCTTGAGGATGAGGATGAACTCGATCCGGGAGTTGGCGTAGGGGTAACCGGGGCAAGATATTGATATTTGGAGCTGACTGTCGAGTCAGCCGTGACGGTGCCCGGTCCATAGGTTCGTCCGTTAACGGTAAAAGTAACCGGAAGAGTGCCTGTATATGAATCATTGGTTTTAAGCTTAAAACTGACCGTTCTATTTAGTGTGTTGCCCGGAATCGCGGAAATTGTCCAGTCTATCTTACGGTTGACGCTATCAATAACAGGAGGCGCAGTGTTATAACCGTTTGAAGCACTTCCGATAACATAGTCTAGAAGGTCAACGGTTGGTGTTGAACCGCCCTGTATTGTGCCCAAATCCCACGCAGCCTCAATTGTAATGTCTGCAGGGTACGTCAGCTTATTCCCATAGGTGAGAGTGTAGGTAAGAGTAGTATTTTGTGAAAAAGTGCCGTTAAGAGGGTCTGTGAGCGCTAGAGAGGCATCAAAATCGGTAGGATTAGCAGCAACCGTTGCCGTGACATTGATTGCGTCATTTGAGACTATCGAAATACCGAATGCATGATAATCAATCGCCTGATTTGAGGCATTTATGGTTCGAAGGATTCCGACATACGTTCCGGTGCTTGAGGGAGTCGTAAGAGTGTTGGCTGATGCAAAATTGAAACAATACTCGGTTCCTGTCGACAAATCATCGGAAGGGAACGTTACTACTTGTCCTGCTACGGCGTTTGCTGTATCAATTCCCGGAAGGGCAACTGAACCTGTGGGTAAATTGGTTGTTGTGACTGTCCAATTTGAGGCTGTTGGATTGACGATAAAGCCGGTCGGGAATACTATTTGAATTTGAGTTTCAACGCCTGTACTTTCCGGGGTCGCGCAAATAAGGCCTCCGGTTGAACGGGAAATGGCTGTCCTGTCAATTCTAACGAGTGCTCCCAAATCCCCGGCATATGCCTTCCCCGGGACAGGAGGAAGAATCATTGAAATGAGGGTAATACCCAATAAAATTAAGGCAGATTTTTTCACCTACCTTAATAATAGCATTTTAAGGTATTTTCTTGACAAGGTTTTTTGAATTTGAGCATAATGGGGATATGGCAAAAAAAGACGAGGGTTCATTCTTCTTTGAGAATGCGCTTGAAAAAGAAAAAGAAGAACTGCAGAAATTAGAGAAGAAGGGGGCAAAAAAGGTTTTGCGTTGGTATGATTTTGGGGCCTCAAAATTACGCGATGAAATAAAAAAACATCCCGCTCAGTACTTCTTCCTTTTCATTTCCACTTTTTTAGGTTCCGTTATTACCTCAAGCCTTGCGTTTTTGGGATTTACCGGTAATTTATTGACTCTTTTTGTACCAAAGTCTTCAACTCCAAAAGTACAGGCAGTGCAAGAGCTTCAAATTTCGCAAAAAACGGTAGAAAGCAACAAGTATGACCCTTTACTTTTGGCCTCAAAATTACGCAAGAATGAAACGGATTTTGAAGTAGTGGATATACGAAGCGCTGCGGAATTTCAAAAAGGACACATATTATCTGCTAAAAACGTTCCCGTGTATGACACGACGCTTGTCACAAAATCAGGGGGCGTCGACCAGGAAGGCGTAAAAAAGGCATTTAAAGATTATATGGATAGTCCCAAACTTCTTATTGTCTATGCTCACAGTTCATATTCAACTATTCCTTCAGACATTGCGGCAATACTTTCAAGTGATGTAAAAAAGGTGAAGGCATTGGCGGTCGGGTGGGAAGAATGGCTGCAACTCCAAGGTAGATAAATCTCCGGTTATTAAATTTCAGACGCCAGAATCGCAAGTATGCGTTATTTGGCTTCAAATTTTATACTTATCCCATATTAATTTATTACGTCTTATAATAATTGTTATACACATGATATCCACAGTCCTGGAGTAAGTAAGGATTTTGACGCGAGTTGAGCTGAGAAGATAATTATAGGTTGAATGGAGTTTTGTGCGGGGCATCATGTGCCGAGAATGGCGCTTTTGCTTGCCCGCTTCGCGGGTAAAAAAAGTTTGTTCTCGTCACTCTCAAAGAGATGCTTTTTGTGTGCCGAGAATAGGATTCGTTCGGATGAAATCCGTGCATGCACAATATGTAGCCCAAACGGGCGAAAAATGACGAAACGTTATGGGAATCCTGTTCTCTGGAAGTATTTTGTGCCGAGAATAGGATTCGAACCTATGTAGCCCAAACGGGCGACAGATTTACAGTCTGTTACGATTGACCGCTCCGTCATCTCGGCACGTTGTTTTGCCTTCGACGATTGACCCCTGTGGAATAAATCCCTGTGCGAGCATCGTCATCTCGGCACGAACTACATTTTACTAAATTTTGCTTCAAATAAAAAGGGAATCAAATAGTTAGACATTTCTGTTATCAGTAGTATAATTTCAGGTTAACAAATAAGTTCTCCCGACAGCGTGGGAGAATGTTTTTTGCACATTAACATTTTGGTTGCTAATTTGAGCTTGCCGTTCTTGTTTTTAAAAATTTAAAACCGGAATGGCGGGCTCAAAATCTCAAAAGGGGCTATATCGTGGAGGTTATTTCCCACAAACAGAGAATTCATCGGGTCCTGAAAGGGACCCAGCCATTCGGCAGAATTCCAACCGACGACGAGCTCAGATTCGAGCTCCAAGCAGGATTCACCATCCTTTGTCGCTACGAGAGCGACGGGGGAAGGGTCGATCAACTCTTCGTGCTGACAAGGCAGGAGGACATAAAGGAGTGCTGGGGGCATATCGGTAGTCACCGGTTCTACCGGAGGATGCCTGACCAAACCGCATCGACGCCACGCGTTGGCGGCCCTCGCCGTTCGCGGCGAGGTAGGTAGGCAACAGTCATTAACGACCCCGCGGAATGCGGACCAGGCTCATCGGAGATTTCGTGATGCGTTTCTTTCCCATCCTCGTCGGCATGATCCTTCTGGGGGTCGTTTCGGCGCAACCCGTCTACGCGGATGATTCCTCCAAGAAAGTGGAGTGCGATGTGCAGTACTCGCCGGATCCGGCCAACCCGAGCCAGCAGGTGCTGAAGGTCACCAATTGCAAGCCGTTCACGCAAGACTCCTGGCAGTCGGTCGTGAAGGATATAGCGCCATGGATATTTGTCCTGGCTCTGTTCGGCGGCTTTCCGGCGATCAATATCATCCGTCACTCCGGCGGCAAGAAAAGCACGGGGTCTGCCGCTTCGACTCCAGACACTCTGGACAAGGCAGTCAAGATAGGCTTGCTGGTCCTCATCGGACTCGGATGCCTTTGGCTGCTCGTTCAGATCGCAAGCTAGGCATATACAAGAAATGCAACCAAACCGGACAAATTCCGGCGGACCGGGGGAGCCGATCTCCCCCATTATCCAAATCTTCCAATTACCTTCATTTTCTGCTAAAATTTCTAAGTTTCATTTTGCCCTGGTGGCTCAGTGGTA
>CAZMSF010000007.1:0-31922 GCA_964568885.1 uncultured Gammaproteobacteria bacterium | reverse complement strand
CTTCATTTTCTGCTAAAATTTCTAAGTTTCATTTTGCCCTGGTGGCTCAGTGGTAAGCCCAAGTTTCACTTTGTCTTGAAATTGCTACTCAATTTTAAGCAAGCTTGCCCCTTCGCCATCTTGATTGATAAGCCCTGGTGGCTCAGTGGTAGAGCGCGTTCTTGGTAAGAACGAGGTCGTGGGTTCGATTCCCACTCGGGGCTCAAATATCTTGCAATTTTGCTTCGCAAAATCGTAAGAACGAGGTCGTGGGTAGGACTGTTCCAAGCGATTCCCACTCGGGGCTCAAAGTTGTTGATAAATTTGAGCAAGTAAAGTATAATTTGTACTTAAGTTAAATAAGGTTGATCATACCGATAACTCTTGTTCAAATTTCCAACTGAAAATTTGAACTGAGACTCTCGGTATAACATGCTCACAAGGACTTAGATTATAGAAAGGTTCGCATATTATGGCAAAAAAATCAAAAGGAACGCGGCTTACACTGGGGCTTCAATGCACCGTTTGCAAGAACGTGAATTACATTACACAAAGAAACAAGCTCAATACACCTGAGAAGTTGAATTTAAAGAAGTTTTGCAACTTTTGCAAAAAGATTCAGGTTCACAAAGAACGAGAGAAGTTGAAGTAAATCTTCACTCCCATTCGGTCGTTACGCTAGTCTTTTCCTTTTTAGAACCCCAAAGTATCAAGAACTTCAGCATAAGGTCCCACAACATGGTCCATTTTAAATGGCGCGTATGCGTCAAGCATTCCGAGGAAAAATCCCCTTCTTCCGTCATCAAGGACATTGTTGAGGGCAGGAACAGCAGCCTTCAAGTGTGGCTCACTTTTCCACATCCGTGCAAGAGAGTCAGTAGAATTCTGGTTGAATCTCTTTTCAACATCATAAAGTAGTGGATCCGATGGATTTTCGCGGAACCGTTCTTTCAGTCGGATAGGGGTAACGGGTCCTTTCAGCATTCCCGGCTGGGTTACGACCAATATGTTGTATTGCATATCGATATTTTTGAAATTATTGTGATTTGTAATTAGACTTTTGAAATAGGTTGCTAAAGCTGCTTTATTTGCCGGGGGCAACACGAGTCCGACGTGCTCGAATTGATTGGCCAACACATTTACTCCAAAAATAGCCCCGTTCATGTACTGAGCAAGCTGCTCCTCGGAAAGCTGGATTTGTCCCCGAAGCTCATACATTTGGGCAAAAAATGCGTATAGATCAGGGTCAAGGCTTTTCATTGTATTCTCCTCAATTCTTAGATTTTCGGGGGAGCGGGCGGTAACGTAGGAAAGCCAGGCGATAGAATCTCCTACGGCTTTCTCAGAAAGAGGAAAAGTATGCATGTGTTGGAATTCGGGCATGTGCGAACCCGGTCGTGATTCAGCGCTCATTGTACCTAGTGTAATGGAAGAAACAATATTTTCAAGAGCATTTTTACAGACTAAACCTGCTTTGACATTCCTATAGGGTTAGTGTATATTCCTCTGGTGATATTTTGGTAATGATGTTGTTTTGCGATAAAGCAAGCAAAACACACGCGTTATCAAAAATTTGCACATTTACAATCTGGTTTGCAAAATGACGGGAAACACGATAAGAGTTTAAGTTCAACTTGAATTTTTGTTGTGTTTCCTGTTGGAAAAATGGGACACGTCAAAACGCTAACTCGGAGGAGTATTGGGTTTGTTCGAAACAACCAGCTCACGCCAAAGGTGTAGGTCACCATGTGTGATGTATGCCACCAGCTACCGTTAACGAAACATTACAGGAGTTACCAAACATGACATCAATGACCCCTCGTGTACGCGAGATCCTCGGCTACTACGCCGGGGAGAATCCGGGGGTGCTGTCCAACATCGCCCGCATCCTGATGCACGGCCGCCTCGGTGGCACCGGTAAGGTTCTTATCCTGCCGGTCGACCAGGGGTTCGAGCATGGACCCGCCCGGTCCTTCTGGAAGAACCCCGCGGCCTACGATCCGCGGTACCACTTCCATTTGGCAATCAAGGCAGGACTTTCTGCTTACGCAGCGCCCCTTGGGATGCTTGAAGCTGGTGCAGCTGAGTTCGCGGGGCAAATCCCGCTCATCCTCAAGTGCAACAGTTCCGACCTGCACGCACGAAGCAAAGACCAAGCCGTTCACGGCAGCGTCAGGGACGCACTGCGTCTCGGCTGCAGCGCCATCGGCTTCACCATCTACCCCTTCGCGGACGACCAATTCGCAATGATGGAGGAGCTCAGTGCCCTCGCCCTGGAGGCAAAGGCGAACGGCCTTGCCGTCGTCTGCTGGTCGTACCCCCGGGGAGGGGTCCTCTCAAAGGAGGGAGAGACGGCTCTCGACATCACGGCTTACGCTGCGCATCTGGCTGCGGAGCTCGGTGCCCACATCATCAAGGTCAAGCCGCCATCCGGCACCATCTTCGCAGAAGATGACAAGGATACGAAAGCAGCATATGCTGATGGTAACTGGGGTGACTCCCAGCTGTCTACGCGTGCTGCCCATGTCCTCCAGGCGGCCTTCAATGGCCGCCGGATCGTCATCTTCTCCGGGGGTCCTGCCAAGGGCGACGAGGAGGTTCTCGAAGAAGTCCGTCAGCTCGCCCTCGGTGGCGGGTTCGGCAACATCATCGGACGGAATGCCTTCACACGCAAGGAAGACGAAGCGCTTCAACTGCTTGGCCAGGCCATCAGCATTCTTCAAGAGGCGTCCAAGGGAGCCGCATAAGCTCCCGCCTCACGCGTTCTCATCCATGCAAACCGGAAAGGAGGGCACGAGGATATAATTCCTCGTGCCCTCCCCATCTAAAAACATTTTCACATTTCAAAACTGACAAATACATCTGTCAGGATTTAGTCAAGATTGTAAGAGAACCTTACCTTAAGATAACCTTTATGGGCAGTGAGCTAAAAGATAGGACTTCTTACGACTTTACCGGTCTTCATCCGGAACTTTATCCCCAACCGGAACTCGTCAGAGAGCATATGGTGGGTGTTACTCTTGAGGCGGGCGTAGCTGTTGCAGAGGCAATATCTCAATTCATCCCCGTTCCCGATGGCGAGAAATTATCAGAAAGAAACAAAAAAATTAGAGTTGAGCTACTTGATACTCTTGCAGCAGCAAGATTTGAAGACTATTTGAAAGGAATTCCTTTCAAAGTCCTCTCTGTAGCGAGTGAAGGCGAAAAGGAATGGGAGAAAATGGGCAGAGGTATGCCGACTGTTCTTGGTGAACATGGAATCGGGAACAGAATCATAAGCATTGCAAATGATGTCGTTGAAGGAACCACTGCAGCGTCACACAACAGGCCCGGGGCAATTTCCGTCCTTGCTGCAAGTACTTATGGAGGAATTATGCCTACACCCAAAGGAGTTAAGTATATGGACAAATTGTTTGCGCCACCGGAGGCAAAGGGATATGTTGATATTCGGTATCCTTTTGAGCATAATCTTGAAAAAATGAAGATGGTTTATGGAGTTGCCGCACACGAAATAAATGTTGTATCGATGAACCGTAAAACTAATGCCGGTATCCATGATGCGGCAAGAAGATTTGGTGCAAATCTTCATCTCATTGAAGCAGGGGATTTAATGCCTTCTCTTTTGGCAATTACAAGTCCTCATGAAAATGGAAGAGGGATTTATATGGTTGCGGGTAGGGGTGGCATGGAAGAGGGTATTATCGCCGCAGTAGGTGCAAAGGCGCTCGACGCACACGCTCAGGGAAGAGAATGGCGGGAGTCGCCTGAAAATAAGGATTTTCCTATTCCAGAAGGAAGAGTAATGCATTTGGATGAGCTTGTGAGAGGTAGACGTGAGCAATCACTTGTGACTTTCACACCTATAACCGATGACCCTTGGTTTGATTTCCCCGGAGTTAAGTTTACGAATGGTTCGCTTGATGCGCAGGCAGTATTACTTGATATGAATGGATTTCAAGTAATACCTCACCACAAGGACCTCGGAATTGTTGCTTAAAACTACAAAACAAGGAGAGAGAAGAGGGCAAATGAGGCTCCAAGAAGTGCTCCACCGATAACATCGGTCGTCCAATGTTCTCCAAGACTCACTCTTGAGATCAACATAAGGAACATATATATAAGCACAATTACAATAAAAATGTACCTTAAATATGCGGGTAATTTTTTCGTTTTGTACAATAAAGAAATGATAATAATGCTCAAAAAAATTACTCTTAAGGAATGCCCTGAGGGATAGCTGTCATTGGCGTCAATATAGAGCCCGGGGAAGTCTTTTGATAGAGAAGTAGTTCTTAAAAACATGTGTGGGGGAGGGGGTTGGTTGAGATAATTCTTTCCAATGATTTCTATAACGTGTCCCAATGCAAATAGACCCACAGATAAGAGTCCTAAAAGTTTTTTGTGAAGTAAAAGTGCAATAAGAAGGATGACAATTGAGGTTTCAAATCTTCCGGAAACCGATAAAAAAGAGAAAAAGTCATCAAATCTTACGGGAATATGAGCCTGAAGTTTGACCGTTGAGTCAAAATCAAAGCTTCTTAATACGTCCTTTTTCACAATAACTGTAAAAAGTGCAAAAAGGAGCGAAAAAAGAACACCTGCTCCAAAAAAGCCCAGCAATAAATGCGAAGCAAAGGAAGGTTTTAAGTTTTTCTTCAGGTGTTGGGCAGCCTTTTGCATAGGGGTTTTAATCTTATCAAACTCTCATAGACTTAGTAAAGTTTACTTGAGGTGGGGGTTTCAACTATAATCGCAGAGCTCAGTAGCTTAATAAGTAGTGAAGAAATAATATTTAGGCTATAATTAACGCATCTAGGGACGTGATGAAATGGTATCATGGGGGTCTCCAAAACCCCTCTTCTGGGTTCGAGCCCCGGCGTCCCTGCAATCTCTGATTTTGAGCGTACAGATACATCAATTGGGCCGTAGCGTCGGGCTTTTCTGAGGGTTCGAACCTGGCTACCAATTCATCCGTCATTTCCTTAACTTTTCTAATAGCAATAAACGGTTTTGGCACGCAGAGACGGAGTATTTTGTCTTCTAGGATAAAGTTCGAACCAATCGCGGCTAAAATCTCCTTCTTCTCCATAAGTGATTTTGTATTCATGAAACGTATTCGGGCGTAACAGGCGAAATTAAACGTTTTAGCCGACAATTCCAGCCACTTATCAGCTCGCTCTCCTAGATTTCCTCTTTTTTGCTCTAAATCCTTCTTTTCTTGCTTTAACGGCTTCATTTGTTTCTCAAAATCCTCATCAGATAACAATGACCCATCTGTGTTCATTGGAGATATCTTTAGTTTGACTAGGTTATTTATCTTTGCCAGACAATCTTTGTAAGCTTCATCAACTATCGAGGCAATTGCAACCTGATCTTCAGATTCTTTATCATGCAGCTCGTTTAAGTACTTAATTGCCCAATCTTTAAAAGAGTCTGGTATTTCTATCCGTGACAAAAGATAATCAACCTGTTCTTCAAAATCGTCTAATTCTACGGACCGCTGTTTACATTTTTTATTTAATCGCTTAGTGCAGTGATAGTAGGTATACCTGGAACCAAACCTATTAATTTTTTCCTCTGCAGTTATCATTGCGTTACATTCACCGCAACGAATCATGCCAGTAAAGGCAAATTCTCGGCGTTTTGGACGAGGTTTACCTCTTGCCCCAAGAATTGCCTGGGCTCTGTCGTATTCTTCCCGTGTAATCATGGGTTTATGTTTCCCCTCATACCATTTTCCAGTCCCTACAGGATATTCAAACTGACCGTAATAAAAAGTGTTCGTGAAAATGGTATATAGTGAAGACTTTGCTAAAGAGTTGCCGCCCATGCTTCTATGCTTGTTAGTTCGATATTCCCAGTCTTCATTCATGATTTTCAAAATTTGTAGAACCGTGTAATTCCCTGTAAGAAGAAGGTCCCATGCCTTACGTATAAGAGGAAATCGGACAGGATCAACTAAAATCTTCTTTTTCCCACGTTCCGCCTCAAAGTCGTGTGCATATCCTTCTGGAACAATCCCTGGCCTCCATCCATTATTGAGTTTATTTTGCATTCCTCTTTTTACATTTCTCGATAGATCTCGCAAATACTGATTGGCCATGCCCAATTCGACATTCATTACAAGAACATTATCCTGAGGAAGGTACACTTTATGGGGCGTAACAATAGCTTTTAGTACATCACGTTGTAATAACCAGCTTAGAGTCCCGTTATCGATAGGATTTCTAGAAGCCCGCGAAAGATCCCAAATAACTAAACCTTGTATCTCACCATTCTGAATTCTTTCTACCTCTTCATTAAAAACAGGTCTTCCTGGTTGTTTTGCAGACATAGATTCTTCTGCAATTCTTCCCAGTTTAATGCCATTTTCTTTTACGAGTTTCAGTAAGACCTCGTGTTGAGAATCCAATGAAGCGACTTGATGATCCGCATCATCGCTACTTCTTCGTTTATAGATATCAAATGTTAAGTCTTTTAATTCAGCTGGTATATACATAACTGTAAAAGGTCACACCATGAATAACCATGTATCTTCGGTGACATGATAGCTCAACTTATTTATCAAAGCGAATTACTCTGTTGAGATATTTATACATATTATTTGCAACATTAGACATGTCAAAAGGGTTTTCCTGCCAGTACGTTTCAGCAGCCATCTGTTCTATAACCCATTTAGTATCTTCATCGTCAGGATACTGTTCCCTGATTCGTTTTAAATGAAAGAGTTGCTTGCCATAATTGAGAAACTGTTGCTCTATACCTTGTACCTCTCTACAATACTCAATAATAGGATCACTTTTATAAGAACCTACTTTTTTTATATTGTTTTCACCGCCGCCTGCAGCGGAGGGAATTTCACTTATTTCATCTGTTCTTCTCTTATCTTCCTTACTGACCGAGGTTTGTCTATCTATTGCTTGTTCTTTGTCTATTTCATTGTCTACGGCAATGTCTATTTGAAATAAGGGCATTATTATTTTGTTTGCTAGGAAGCCCCAAACGATAGATTTGTCTTTGCCTGTTTCATTGCTTATTCGTTTGTCTGTTTTTTTAATGAGGTTCCACTTTGCGAGTACATGCAGTCTTCGTTCTATTTTTCCCTGTTGAGTTGCTTTCAAACCAAACTTTTTATATTCAGTCCGTGATAAGAAGAATTCACCTTGCTCAAGTCCGTCAGGTGATATATCTTTGCGGCGCCTAGCCCTTCTTGCGCATTCGATAAGAACAGCAAGCAGTAAAGGCTCTGATACTAATCTATCTAAGTACTCTGCGTTGTTAAATAACTTAAAAAAAATTTCACTGACCCTCTTTTTGTTAATAGGCTCATGTTCCATTTCTGTTTTCATTTTTATACATTTTTACTAATAAGATTGATTTATTTGCTTCGCAATTTTTTGTATTTAACTTTACTTTTATGCCATTCCTTAGGAATTGGCTTGTAGATAATCTGAAACAACCGCAGAAGCTTTTCTCCTTTCTCTAGCGCCTCTTTATCAGATATCTCTTCCCCAAATTCTTTTTTGTATATCTTTTTAAATTCAGTTACTGCTTGATTTGATAGCATAGTCTCCCACAAAAAAACCGGGCTTGGTTGGGGACCCAAAAGCCCGGTTTTATCCCCAACCTCGATTTTTTCTATGTTAAGGGGAAAATGAAATTTTGACTATTTTTTAAACTCTAGCCTCGAAGCAATGAATGAAAAAAGAGCTCGAGATAGCACCTACCTTTTTGAAAGCCCAAAATAGGCACAACTATAGTGTAATTGTGCTGCTAGCACCTTATAAAGGGGTTATACGGTTGTGGGAAAAAGTTCGTCTACTTGTACGCCAAGGGCTTTAGCAATTCTGTAGATAGAGTACCCCGACGGGCTTCTTCTAGCTGTTTCTACTAAATTTATATATGTTCGGTAAAAACCGCACTTGGCAGCAAGTTCATCCTGACTTAAGCCTTTCTTTTTTCGTTCTTCCCGAATATTGTTACCTACAATTTCAGTATATTTTTGCCTGCTTAACATACTAAAATTTGTAACAAATCTCTACTTTCGGTGCTACGCACAACTAGTAGATTTAGTTATTGATTTTGCTGATATAGTAATCTATAATCAATTTCAACCTATAGTCAATTATGGCCCGTTTTATATTATGAAATTATTCTATTACCTATTCATTGTTGTCGGCGTCTTTGCGATCATTTTTATGATTGCTACTACAATGAAAAGCTATACTTCTCCGTCAGGAACTTCACAGCAAATAACTGATAAAGAAGATAAAAAAGATCTAAAAATTGTGGCTCATTTCACTGGCACTAAGTTTGAGATAATAAACCTAGATGATTACGACTGTGAAAACGCGCTACTGGTCGTAAATAATGAATATGAACTTAAAGGTTATACGCTTGGTGTAGGGCAAAGTTATGAGGTGGGGGCAGCGCAGTTTATGACATCTGATGGGACACGATTTAATCCTTTTTCAATGAAGCCACAAAGTTTTGCAGTTATATGTCAGGGCAATAACGAATTAAGCAATGTTTCATGGACTGGAACGTTTTAGTTATTGGACATATTTATTATATTTAGCCTCGCACTCTGTCCAGAAACTGACAAATAGCTAGGCACGATTTAACCCTGAGAATACCTGGACACTACTAAGTAGGTAGGATTTCAGTTTCATTGGCCTCAGTGGGCAACGTGTGGCGAAACAGTAGTATGACAATCAAACAAGCAAGAAAAGCTTTAGGGAAAGATGGAGAAAAGCTAACAGATGAAGAAATTCTGGAATATATTAATACAGCAGAGGTGCTGGCTGACATCTTTTTTGACATGTGGGCCAAAATGACTCCTGAAGAAAGAAAAAACTCACGCTTTAATCCGCCCGACCCCGAAGAGCATTGAATTGTCGATAACGATTTATCCTTTTGTAGGCAGGTTCTCCATAGAGCTTCTCTTCGAGTTTCATCCACCCGCTTTTAGGTAATGTATTGGGAAGAGCAAAGCCTAAGAATTCCGCTCTTTTTGCCAGACTCGTATAACTAAGAGTTGTATCTGTTCGATGTTTTAAGTGGACTAAATCTTCGGCAGTACATGTACCATATGCTATGCCTTCTTTTTTCAAATCGTGAGAAAAATCGTCTTCGGGGTAAATAAACTCAGCAGCAAAAACTTCTGCGCCTATTTCGATCTGTGCGGGGAGATTTGCTTCATGACAAAAGGCAATTGTCTGATCGCTGTCTGTCAAATGATGTTTCAATTCGTGTGCCATCGTATATACTCTTTGCGCCGGCGGTAGCTGTCTACTAACGAGAACACACGGGCCATGCTCCAACGCAAAATAAGCACCTCTCACTGAACGCAAGTTAGCGCCGGATAAACCGCTCATTGGCCATAAATCACAGCTGATACCATAATGTTTATAAACTTTGCGTAGATCGGTTAGGGTAACCTTCGGAGAGACTAGTCCAAAAAGAGCGCGTTGATTGCGAGCAAGTTGCTTGAGCGCTTCATAATATTCGGATGCTGTCATATTTATTTGGCATTTTTGAGTTTGTGCTGTGCGCGTTTAAATTCGATAAAGTCTTGAATAGATTTTTTATCAACATCCGGCAAATCTTCTGCAGCTTTGGCAGCACGTAGCAAAGCGTTATTTGAATGAACCGGTTCCTCTCCAGGGAAAAATACGGAGACGGAAACAGTGAAGAAGTTCGCCAATTTATCAAGATCTTGAAGCTTTGGTTTGTATGTACCTGTCTCCCATCGTGAAAGAGTGTTCGAAGTGACACCTAATCGTTTTGCCAATTCTTCCTGAGATAATCCGGTACCGCCAAAGGCTCTTCTCAGCTCTTTTATTTTGTCGGCAACATGCTGGTTTATATTCATATTTCCTATTGTAGGATAAGTATATCGCTTTTCCTGTTGACACGCAAGTCCCCCTATGATATCCTATTTCCGTAGAGCTTTATTCTACATAAATAGTCATATGGAAATTGCTATCTCAATCTTACAACTTTTATGGCCCATCATAGGCGGTATGATTGGAGGATTTGCTTGGTTCCGGTTCTTCCGTAAAAAAGAAAATCGTCTTTTCAAAAATATCCAACGACCAATCGGCATCATAGCAACAGAAGAAAGTCCAATGACTCATGAAGCACGACTTCTCAAGCGCGTCGGCTTCTTTAATGTTGGAGAGCCTTCATCTGACGGTCGAGCCGTCGACCTCATGAATGGAAACAGGCTTATTATAATTGGTTATTCGCCCAATTCGCAAGGATTCAAAGATGCTTTCAATGCAGCAAAAGCCCGTGAAATACCGGTGATTGTATATGCCGGGCCCACACGGATTACGCCTGAAGATATGACGCTTTTGCAAAGCTACTCTCACCACTCAATGTGCAACACTCCTTTACGCCTGATCTCTGACGTCTTTGCTTTAATGGGTACTTATCCGGAAGAAAAATAATGAACGACGAAGTAACCAACAATATAATTAATAAATACATCAGCGACAACCTTTCCCCCACGGAGGAGCAGCGCAACTACATTACTGAGAAATACGAGGAACTGCATGCTTTTCTGAGCGGAAATTGCTTTCAAACGGGATCATATGCACGGTTTACGGCAGGTAATCCGGTTCACGATTTGGATACTTTTCATCCTGTAAAAGATGCGAGTATCAAAGACGATCCTTCGATAGTGATTGGGGCCTTGTACGGTTTGCTTGAAAAAGCATACAGCGAATCTACCATTACAAAAATAAAGGGTATTTCTATCCAAACCCATTCCGTAACGATAGAATTTGCAGACGCGCCTCAGGGGGAATTTAACATAGACATCGTTCCCGCAATTGAACTTGATGAGAAAAATGAGTACGGTGATCCTCTCTACTGCGTTCCTGAAATTCTGCTTTTGAACAAACATAACCGTCAACGACGTTACGAAGCCGCTGAAAATAAATCAATGAGTTGGATAAAATCTGATCCGCGCGGTTACATAAAAGCCGCAAGCGATCTTAACAAGAAAAATAGCGCCTTTCGCCACACTTCAAAATGGCTCAAAAGCTGGAGACATGCATGTAAATTGATCTATGGAGATGATTTTCATCTTAAATCCTTCCACCTCGAGCAGATTATTTTCAATTACTTCATCGAACATCCGGACACTACAACATTGGAGGCCGCAATTGGTTGCATGGGCTCCTTGCCGACATTCCTGGATAAACCTCAGTTTCCTGATCGTGCCGATCCTGAAGTTTTTATCGATGGTTACATTACGGGTCTGTCCCCTGCAGATCGACGACTTATCTTGCGCTTGCAGGCGGAGGCCTATGACATTCTTCGTAAAATACCAGGATGCATGACTGAGCAAGAAGTAATCAGTCGGATTAAGGAGTTCCTTGCAGTCAAAAAACAATCCTCTCCATCTTCTTCGACACCTCCGAGTCGGACGATCATTCCTCCGCCCATGTGGGGTAATTAGGAGGATTGTATGTGGTCTGATGATGACCTTTTATGGTTAAAGAATAATTATCCGTCTTTAAAACAAACGAAGCCAAATACTATTGAAGGTCGTTTGTACTTTCGAATGCTTCGGCTCAATGGTGATTATATTGTTAACCCGTCCATTGAGGCTCTTGAAAAGTCTCGAGAGAAAGATTACCTCTATATTTTTGACTCATACCAAATACGCATCGAATGGGAAGAAGGGAAAATTCCTATTGTTTTTGAAACAGGGAAAAAGTTGGCAGCTGTTGCAGAAAGATTAAACATACAAAATTTTTTAGATATGCATCAATTTCAAGAGACTGGCGCATTATGTCTCGCTTCTCCTGTGCAGCTGAGACATGCTCTCCCCGATGGAGCGCGATTGGATATCCTTATTGAAAGATTTTTAATTCCTTATTTATTCGCACAATCACATTTTGCAAAAACTAAAGAATGGATTTGGGATAACTTAAGTCATGGATATTGGGGACTCATCGAATGGTTAGGGAGGCAGAGTCGGTATGACGATCGTGAAACTCAAGAGACATACGATTTACTTTGGCAAAACGGTAAACCGGAAAACATTGCGAAAGCTTTAAGCACAAGATGTCGTGGTTATAAGCCCTGTTCCTGTGGAACAGGAAGAAAAGTAAGAGACTGTCACCCCGACCGACAGTTGGGCCTAGCTCGTATTCGTGGTGCAATTCATCGCGGGGTAATAAAAATTAAATAAACGCGGGTATGTAAAACTCTCGGTTCTGTACGTAAAAAGTTCTAACGTCGTTCACGAGAGCCTGCACATTAGACCTCATTTCTGGCATAAGTAACGCATTAAAGGGTTTTTGAAGCTAAATTGAAGTTTTTATCCTTCAAAAACAGGCCCGAACCTATATGTATTCGTGTTTTTCTTTTAAGTTCTGCTTCTGCTAAAGTAAGTTGCCTTTTATTAACATATTCTTCTTTTGTTATTTATCGGGAAGAACATCGTTTTTAATAAGACCCATTTCAACGACAGAATTTGTATGGAGCTCTTTCGGGAAATATTGCGCCTGTTCACTTTCGGGGAGAGCATCGAAATCTTCTGTCGAAATATCTTCATGTTTGAGGGGGGACGGAATTTTGAACCATAGAGGCATGTTTTCTACTACAAAACCCATTTTTAACATGCCAAAACCTCCGCCCTGTAAATAAGCCTCAGGATACTCCCTCTTTACTGTTCCGTCCTCTTTAATCATGCGCATTGCGCCTTGCGCAGAGGTGATAGGTGTTCTTTCTTGAGAAACAAGAAAGTACCCTGTTGTGCCACTCTTGCTTTTCCACCAAAGAACATCTCCTTTTCGAGCAGTAGTTGTATCGAGCATTCTTCTTCCTTCAAAAAGTCTTAATATATCATTGGAAATGATTTGACCTTCTTGACCTATGTGAAAGACTTGAGCAGCTTCAGCGCCTTCTTGTTGTCCTACAAGTTCAGAGAGTGTGGCTTGAATTTTATTAAAGTGTTCCAGTCGCTCTTTAACTTCATCAAATGAGTGCTCTTGACCTGAGGGCTCGACAGGTTCCATAGAATAAATATAACACGTCTGGCATTTTCTTGAATTTAAGCCCATAGTTATAGTATAATCGGGTTGTGGAAAGAATAAATGAAGCTTCCAGAATGCTGCGACGCTTCGAGCAAGGAGAAAATAGAGCCCAAGCTGGACGTCCTATTGTGGTCGATGCCGTAAGAGGAATTAGAAATCCTGCCGAAGCAACAACGTATGTCATGGGTTATATGAAATCTGTGACTGCGGCTCTTAATGATATTGGCATTTCAGAACCTCAAGATATCGGAATTCACGAATCATTCATGCACATTGTTGTGCAAGATCAAAAAATGGAAGGAACCTCCGGAATTGAAGGAATGTCCGACGGTTCCATGGCCATTGCAAGCCGCGAAGCCGAATATGGTCACTTAGGACAGAGTCCTTTGAGCCACTATCGGGATGGGCACAAAATAGGTCTGGCATTTGCTCATGCAAACGTGAGAAAAGGTAATTTTGCAGCCATTACTCACGTTCAAAACATTCCTGAAAACACGCAAGAACAACTCCTGCCGGAAATACAAACATGGCTTGCCAGTCAGGGGATAACTCAAGTTAAACCTGAAATAGTTTTAAATCTGCATCCGGTAGCGCGTGAAGTTTTTGCCTACGTTGTTGAGAAAGGTGATAATGGATTTGATGAGTTTTATAGAAATATGATTGAGCGTGTTATCAAAAACCCTCATTTTGATGCCGACAAGAAAGCAGAAATTATCGGAGGCATTGGAAAGACAGCGAAGTTTGCTCGAAGAATAAGAGAAATTAAATCCCTGTAAATTACTTCCGTTCAACCGTTATCGTGCATTCTGCAACAAGTGCTGCAATAGCACCAACGGCAGCTAAGACCGGTGCAATAGCTGCTCCGACAACTCCAATTGTGAGCGGAAATTCGATAAGAGTAGTCCCTTTTTTGTCCTTTATGGTGATTTTTCTGATATTTCCCTCATGAATGAGTTCTTTTACTTTCTTTAGTAAATCCTCACCGTTTATTTTGAATGTTTCTTCTTTCTTTGCCATAGGTCTATTTTACCACAGGCTAACAATTGCATATTGGCATAAGAGTACTGTAAAAACTCTTTACATCACGATAATTTTTTTGTTACACTGTTTTCATGCCAAGGAAAAAAACTGCACCCAAAAAATCCCAAAGGAATGATTTTAATACCGTAACTACTGTTTCAAAACTTTTGGCATTTTTTATGTTCATTACCTTCCCATTCATAGGATTTTATTTGGGAATGAATTTTCAGAAAGAACTAGACAGGCCATTTATCGACGAGGTGACATCCCGTCAATTCGAAGAAGAACAAAGAAGGTCATGCACAATGGAGGCAAAACAATGCCCCGACGGCTCATATGTAGCCCGGACTGGCCCAAATTGCACATTCGAGAAATGCCCTGATGAGAAATAATTAACCTTTTTTTCTCTTCTTTTTCATTCTTTTAATTGCCAGAACTAACTCTTTTTTATTTTTTTCAATTTCCTCGTCAGAAAGATCTTCCGAATCGATAAATTTATTCTTCGCTTTTTTGCTTGCGTAAATCAATTCATCCAATTTCAGATGAAGTGCTTTCGAGTCTCTATTTTGAGTGTTTTGGATAAGAAATACCATAAGAAATGTGACTATTGTGGTACCGGTATTAATAACCAACTGCCATGTATCTGAAAAATGAAATAAAGGTCCCGTTACAACCCATGCAAGAATGATAAGTGTCGCAATAATAAATGCGTACGCACTGCCTACAATTTGAGCAGTCCTTTCGGAGAAAACACGAAAGAAATCGTTCATTGATTTTCAATTGTAGCTATTTATTTTGAATACCATGTAAGAGTACTGCCAGTAAACGCGCTGTAGTTAAATAATAATTGCTATCTTTCCGCTTTTTATTCTAAACTGTATAAGTCTTCGCCCTTAAAAGGGTTCAACCATGAAATATATCTTTACCCCTGCAAGGCGGGCAAAGATGACAACCTTTTATAAAAATATGAAATACATCTTTATTACCTATTCCGGTCTCGGTCTTCCTATTGCGTATAAGCTCATCCAAGAGGGATGTGAGGTAAAGGTGGGGATGATTGATGACATCAAAGAGTATTGCATGGAGGAAGAAGTGGCAACTGCAACAGAATCGGAATTTGATAAAAGGCGCCGCACTGCACAATTCCAGAATGTCATGCCGATACAAGATGCCAACAAAGTCATCGAGTGGGCAAAAACTCTCAAAAACCCCCATGAATATTTTTTCTTTTTTGACGAGAACAACTTGTACCGGTGGGCCGACAAGGTGCGTGATTTGGGATTTGAAGGTATATTTCCCACACGAGAGGATTATCTTTTTGAGGTTGACCGGGAGATGGCAAAGAAATTTGTCGCGACACATTATTCAAAACTTTATACCCCCGAGGTGAAAGAATTTGACAAAGTTGAAGATGCAATTCCCTTTCTTGAAAAAACTCAAGAATTATGGGTTCTTAAAGGGAAGCATGACAGCGCCAAAACCTTTGTCCCCGACATTCATGATCCTCAATTTGCCAACCAGCAGGTCGTTGAAATGCTGAAGAATTACCCGGAGCATTACGAGCAATTAGGATTTATTCTGGAACTTTTTATTCCCTCAATTATCGAAATGACCCCTGAAAAATTTTATTATGATGGTGTGCCGATAGGCACTTCAATTGATTTTGAGAACAAGAGTTTTGGGTCGGGTAATCTGTCGGTGCAGACGGGATGCGCGGAGGATTTGGTGTTTCCGACCAATATGGAAGATAGGGTAAATCAGATTTCTTTTCCTCCTATCGTTGATGAAATGGCACGAGCTCACAAAGGCTTATTCATTTGGGACGCGTCAATTCTTATCAATAAGCGTGATGGGAAAATGTATTTTGGAGAATTCTGTTCAAATAGATTTGGCTACAATTCTGTTTTTACCGAGCTTGCACAATCAAAATCCATCGATGAATTTTTCACCAAAATGGTGCATAAGGAAAACCCCTATACCATAGGAACGGTTGCAGCATCGGTTAGGATATTTAATATGAACAGAGACGAAAAGACTGAACAGGTTGCTGAGAATATGGCGCTTAACTTTCTGCCTGAAATTGAGCGCGACTTATGGCTGTGGGATGTCAAAAGAAAAGCTGACGGGCAATTTCTGACCGTTGGGACAGACTGGAATTTGGCGGTTATGACCGGGAGCGGAAAGTCAATTGAGGAGGCGGTTGGGAATTTGTATAAAAATATCGAAGGGCTAGCATTTGTAGGCGGTTATTTTAGGCCAAAAGATGATTATCTGTCACTTGACTACCCGACATCAATTTTAAATAGAGTAAATTACGGGATGGAGCGCGGGCTATACAAGATACCGTTCAATGTAAAAATAGGAGATATTGTCTGATGGGAAAATCACGTCTGCTTGATTTAAAAAAACTCAAATTTGAGGTAAGAGACATCATGCGCTATGATGATGTGGGAGATTATTTTGGAGACACAATTGTTGCGTATGATTTTAAAGACGATGTCATAACGAATGCGATTTTTTTGCATGAATTTATAGAATACACTCTTGTTAAATCGGCCGGTATCGACCCCTCTCTTATTGATAAGTTCGACATGGATAAAAGTGCCCCGGCAAAATATCCTGAAGAATTTATGCAGTATGGGAAATTTCATGACTTGGCCAATTTGGTAGAGCGGCAATTTATAGAAAATCTGGGACTCAATTGGGAAGAACACGATAGGGTCGTTAATACAGCGAAAGTGAATGTTGCGGTTGAAGCGATATCTGAGGAGCTTCATAAAGAAAACCCCTCAGAAGAGGTGATTGAGAGGGCAAAAGAAGATGTGAAAGACGAGATACAAGACAGCCTCGAAAGCACATCCGGGTAGCGTATACTAACAACATGAGAACACTTCCAAGTTTCGTGTTTGAGAAACCTTTGTGGGAAAAGCAGTTTACAGTTATCGGCATAGATGAGGTTGGGAGAGGGGCTTTCGCAGGACCGGTCGGCGTTGGTGGAGTAATTTTTGACCCGAATTTAACTACTTCCGACAAGAATTATTTATTGTCTTTAGGAATTGATGACAGTAAAAAGTTGTCATCTTCCAAACGCAAATCACTTGCATCTATCATTAAGGAAAATGTGACAGGTTATGCGGTCGAACTTGTTGATGTTTCTGTGATTGACGATATTGGAATCGGAAAAGCTACTTTTATTGGCATGAAAAAAATAGCTGAAAAACTTTCCAAAAAAACCAACAATCCGTATCTTCTTATTGACGCTTTTGAGATTCCGGACGCAATGTTTCCTCAGCATGGCATTATCAGGGGCGATAGTCTCAGCATTTCTATCGCTGCCGCGTCAATTTTGGCGAAAGTTGAAAGGGATATGGTTATGGAACAGTTGGCCTCAAAGTTTAAAAACTATGGTTGGGAGAATAATAAGGGGTATGGTACACTAAAACATAGAAAAGCTATCGCTGAGTTTGGAGTAACAAAGTTTCATAGAAAAGAATTTTGTAGAAATTTTACAGCTTAACTTGTTGTTTGGGTCTTACTTTAGTACAATATAGCCTTGAATTACAAAAAATATGTTTGGCAAAAAAACCTCAGGCAAGACAGTATGGGACAAATTTCCGGAGCTGAAAAACATTCCTGAAGAGAAATTCCCGAAGCACTTACTTCTTATTCCCGATGGCAATGGAAGGTGGGCAAAGCTGTACCACAAGAATATCACGGAAGGACATAAAGCGGGCGCAGAAGTCATCAAGAACATTTACAATGACCTTTGGCAACTGCCCATAAAATTCATAACCATTTGGGGGTTCTCAGCCGACAATTGGTCAAGGACCAAAGAAGAGGCAGATGGAATTATGCATGTTATCGACGAAACGCTAAAAGTTCTTCTTCCGCAAGCCCTTGAGCGTAACGAACGGATTGTTCATATTGGAAGAAAAGACCGGATTCCGGCTTTTTTACGTGAGGCATTTGAAAACGCCGAAAAACTGACTGAAAAAAATACCGGTACCGTCCTTTCATTGGCTGTTGATTACGCCGGACAAGATCAGGAAGTGAGAATGTTTAAAAGGATGGTTGAAGATAATGTGAAGGACATCACAACCGAAACAATCATAAAGTATAGGGATGGGGGGGGAATTGTTCCGCCGGCAGATTTGGTAATTAGAACTTCGGGTGAAAAAAGGACTTCGGACTTGGGCTGGCTTTCAACGAATTCAGAACTTGCTTTCATATCAAAATTGCTTCCCAATACCGGTTCCAAAGATATTGTTGAGGCTATTATTGATTTCACGAAAAGAGAGCGCCGCTTCGGTGGAAGACCGGCTTCGAAAATAATCTAGCGAAACGCCTGAATAGGAGTGGAGCCAAGCTTTCTTACCCTTTACGCAGAAAGTTTTTTTATCAGAAAAAACTTTCGCATACAATAACGAAAAGGAACTTATAGTATTCATTTTTACTTCATTTTTTGGTATAATACTTCTCTGTTAGTTTGATTTTAAAATAAAACATATGAGTGTTGAAGCATCCAACTGTATAAGTCATCCCTTCAGGGACGTAATTGACCCTGAGGATGACCGTGCGAGGATTTTATATGAAGGCTCTTTTCCTCGGCAAGAACTTTCTTTTCCCGGTGATAATCCCGTTGCGGTAAGAAGCTATGAGATCAGAAGGTTTGAGGATTTGGGAAGATTCCCAAGCGGCGGATTTAACATGCGGGAATGGTATGAGAGAAATGAGGACGGGACCGAAAGGCTTTCCCATTTTCATTTAGAGATTTTACCCCAGTTAGAGCCGGCCACACATAAGTTCATTAACGACAGACTGCAAGCTTCAACCGGTTATGATAGACGCAGAAAAGCTGGCGCTCTTAATGCTATGCTTCCTACAATACGGATTTGTCCTGACTTTGCATTGTCTCTTGCAACCAAAGATGAACTTTATTTTTCTTTTACAGCAGACGGAAATGTAATCGTCAATAAAGATAAAAATAAAGCATTGGTTGCTGACAATTCGCAAACACCACCAATATACCGTTTTGCCTCCTATGTTGAAGAGATTGTTGATGATAATACGGAAGAAGAATATAGAGTAAGGGCAATGGGTGCTATTTATGTAGCCGACCTTAAGGCAATTGGCGATATGCTTGCTATTCCTGCTGCAACCGGTGCGATGAAGACGCACAATAAGCGGACAAATGATATTATAAATTCAATTGCACGTCTTGAAGTATCCTTAGTTAAAAAGCAAATATGAAATCAGGAACAGTAGCATTAGTCGGAAGGCCTAACGCAGGCAAATCGACACTTTTAAATGCCCTTTTGGGGACCAAGGTGTCTATTACCTCCCCAAAGCCGCAAACCACACAATTTTCCGTGCAGGCTGTATATGATGATGAAAAAAGAGGGCAAATAATTTTTCTCGATACCCCGGGAATTTTTGCCAAAACAGACAATCCAAAAGCTCACGACATCAATTTCACAGCAGAACACGCCCTCAAAGAAGGAGTTGATGTCATTGTGTATGTTGTTGATAAAACGCGTGAAAGAGGAATTGAAGAGAATAAAGTATTGGGGATGATACGGAAAGTTGATGTCCCAAAAATACTCGTTGTCAATAAAGTTGACAAAAGAAAGCCGGATTTTATCGAGCAGTATATGTTCTTGAAAGATGAATTCGATGCGTATATTGAGCTTTCTGCGCGGACCAGAACGAATCTGAATGTGCTAATTGATACAATATTTGCATTTTTGCCTGATGGAGAAAAGATGGTTGAAAGCAATGACCTCCCTACTCCAATTCTCAATATGGATTCGAAGCTTTTTTTGGAAGAAATGATACGGGAAAAGGCATTCTTGAGGTTGAGGCGTGAAGTACCTTATGCAATACGGGTAGTTGTCGACAGTATTGTCGAGAAGCCGCAAAAAAATATGTCGGTTATAAAAGCTCGCATCATATGTCCTCTCCGTTATAAAAAAATGATAATTGGAAGCGGTGGTTCTAAAATTAAAGAAATCGGTATGATGACAAGGCGAGAATTGGAACTTGCCACTAACCGGAAAATTTTTCTTGACCTTCAAGTTGAAGAGTCCTGATTTTTTAGAAAACGTGCATCAGCCGTAGCACTAACAGCACGACCAATATCAACACAATTGCGCCTCCTGCAGTTCTTGGTATAGGAATGAGAGCCCAAAAAAGGTTCACGAGGAACAAAAAAATCAATACTCCAAAAATTAACTCTAAAATACCCATATAACACCTCCTTTCTCACATTTAAGCGTAAGAATTGTCCGTTACAGCATTGTGTGATGCAGGTAAGAAAGGGGAAAGAGGCGGAAAGGTATTGACAAACAATTCTTGATACTATAATCTTGTCGCATGGCAACAACAAAAACTGCAAAGAAGGCATCAGCTTCCCCTAAAAAACCGGCTGTGAAGAAAACCACACCTGCTAAAGTGTCTCGAGGAAGAAGTTCGGTTAGTTCTATGAAAGTGTCACCTGAAAAAAAAGGTACAACAGTATCTGACCTTCGGACAAAAGCGCTCGACCCGAAAAATAGGCGTTCGCTAATCCTTGCGATAATTGTTATCGTTTTGGCAATTGCAGTTTTCTTCGGGAAAGGTCTTTTCATTGCAGCAACGGTAAATGGCCAGCCGATTTCACGTCTGGCAATTATTAAAGATTTGGAAGCGCAGAGCGGAAAAACAACACTTGATTCGGTAATCACCCGCACATTGGTATATCAGGAAGCAAGCAAGAAAAATATAACGGTCACAGAAAAAGATATTGATAGTGAAGTATCAAAGATTCAGAAACAATTTCAGGCACAAGGTCAGAATTTGGATGCGCTTCTTGCCACACAGGGACTCACCAAAGAACGATTCAGGGACGAAGTAAAAGTTCAGTTGCTGGTCACCAAGATATTGGGCGATCAGGCAAAAGTGACCGATAAGGAATTTAGTGATTTTCTTGAAAAAAACAAGGACTTGGTAGCAAACGAAAAGGATCAGGAAGCTGCAAAAAAGAGTCTTCGACAACAGATGGAACAGCAAAAATTAGCTCAGAAGTATCAAGAGTGGATAGCCAACGTTAAGAAAAACGCAAAAATTAACTTCTTCGTTAACTACTAGTTTGAAGAAATTTTAAACCCGCAAGCCCTGCTTGCAAGCGACTGAATAGAAACCCCAAAAGCAACAGTTTTCCTGTATTAAGATATCATGGGGCTATTGTGCGAAGAGATATGGTGCGCCAAGTATTTGCTTTGTGATGGTAGGCGCACTCCAGAAGAGTTGTATTTGCGAATACCCTTTATTCTCATAATACTGAACCTGAATTGCATGTCTTCCTTGTGTAAGTACACGGGTGCCTCTATTTTCTGTTACTCCATGATCTTTCCAGTTGCTGATAACAACATTGTTATCTACCCAAAGCCTTACACCATCATCACTTTTCGTATAGAATGTGTATGTTCCGGTCGTGGGAATGTCGACAACGCCGGTCCAGACGACTGAGAAAGTATCTTTGCCCATTGACGGGCTAGGAGAACCATTACCCCAAACGAAGTTGATTTGGGGGTCAATTCTACTCATGGCAAAGCCGGTGAAGCCTTTATTGTTGTAATAGAGAGCAGTAAGCCCGGGAATTCCACCGGAAGGAGTTGGGGTAGGTGTCATGGGAATTGGCGTTGGAGTAACATTCACCGGTTGAGTTGGGGTAGGGGTCGGTATTTTCGTTGGAGTAGGAGTAGGTGTCAATGAAGGTGTAGGAGTTCTTGTCGGAGTGGGTGTTGGCGTGTGAGTAGGTGTTGGTATAGTGTTGACAACAGGCGTTGGTGTGCTCGTTGCAGCAGCAACTGTTGTTGGTGTTGGTGACGATGGTATATTTTGAGTAGATAAATCGAGGCTCCATATTGTGAAGTCTTTTGCCTGGAAAGGCCCCTGATACCAATCATCGGTGCTAAATTTAAATTTAGCACTTTGGACTCCCTGTGGTATGGGCGTCCAATAACTTGACAAGTGCTCAGCATGGTAATTAGTAATGCCGGCAACGCCGGAAGACTGTGCTCTGGGTATTATCTGGTATGTAGCACCACCGTCAAAGCTAACCTGAATTTTTCCGATTCCTGAAAATCTCAAATTTGCGTTTGCAGGAGCAGGTTGATTGAAGGTAACTGTTTCACCATCTGAAGAAACTTTTCTTTTATCTGCTTTTATTATTGAAAATGGTATAGCAGGGGAAATGGTCATGTTATCCCAGTGCCACGTATCGGGATAGCAAGACTTCATGGAAGGGTCCGGGGTGCAATCCTTCTGTGGATTATACGAGTGATGACCGAATTGAACAACGCCAGTCGACCAGTCAAGCGGTGTAATATCCTTATCAATCCACCAAAATGCATTTCCACCGTTGATTGGGTTCCCTGCTTCATCTATTTGTCCGGCGGGAATTCCAAACTTCAAGTGTGTTTTTGAGATATGAAGTTCAAATGTTGTTCTTTTTGTTGGGGACGTTTTCATGAAACTTTCATAGCCTGTCCACCAATTGTAATCACTCGAGAACGCTTTGAAGTCATTTGTATCGGTAAAGTTTTTTACTATATTCGGGTGAAAACCTGTTCCATTTCCATTTGCATTTCCATCGCTACTTATATGTACCGCGTCTTTTGGTTCTCCTTGCAGATCTACATCGCCCATGTTGAAAGGCAGTTGCAAATTTTCGCTATACGGAGTTACCCATATATCCCACCAATCGCGTCCTGAAGTTCTCAATGTCGAAACATCAACTTTTATCACCGCTTCACCATTTGTGAAATCCACCATCGCATTGGGTGAAAGATAAATGACGCCATATCCACCCGCCTGTATTGAAGTCATAATATGGTCTTTACACTTGAATACTGCATTATCGTAGTTACCATTATTGTGATGAGTTACCAGATTGCCATTAGTATCAATTGGCGGGGAACAGTCAGGACCGTGATGAGACTCAATTGTTTCAAGGGTATCCCATGTGTTTGAATCTCTGGACTGAACGGCGATATCCAGGTCCGTTGAGGCGAGATTTGTAAGTGGTTGTGGGGTTGTAGGTGCTCCGTCAAAGGTTTCAAGAAAAGTGTGCGTGGCAGGGTCGTATGAGGCGTTCTGCACTATGCTTTGCCTGCTTTGAACCAATACGAATGTAACAACAATTATCACAATAAGCATTCCCATGAATGCATATGCGCCAACTGTCCTGTAGCCTATTTCTTTTGCAGACTGTTTGGCAAGTGTGAAGATACTTTTGTGTTTTATCTCTCGAACCATACAGAATAAATTCCCTTGAACTTAGTTGAACATTTTTACGGGTACATGTCAACGATTAATATGTAGTGATATGTACTCTTGCATTCTCCAGGTTGGTGCGAGCTTGAATTTGCGTTTTCATTTGAACAATGTACAGCTTGCTTCCATTATCAAGAGAAATTGTATCCGAGGTGAGTAGTTTTGGAGTTCCTCCATCAATTCTCACGTCCGAATTCCACACCGGATGTTTGTCCGTAACGTTATAAAGCCTGGCGTATGCAGTTTGATTGGCGGTTGGCGTATAGAGCGAGGCTTCAAATGTTATAGTTTTTATGCTTCCATATGCCGAGTTGTCAATATAAGCTTGGGCTCCCGGAATATCTTCCCAATCTGATGCGGTGCTGCTTCCCGAACCAAGCGGTATGAAAAATTCTTTGGTAGACGAAGCAACACTGGTTTTGACGGTGGGACTTTCTTTCAGCTTTGCCTCGGCTATGGCTTTTGCTATTTCTTCTTTGCAGGTGGTTGAGCATGAAACGTTTGCGGTGATAGCTTTTTTTGGGGGGCTCGATTTTGTAAGCGGTTTTTCCGATGGAGTTGAGTTGTTCCAGAATAATGCAGCATCAATGATAAAAAGATTTCCCAGAATAACTATCAATAAAAGAAAAAGAAGAGACCATGGAGAAAAAAATATCAGCCGGTGATTCAATTCCTCATCCATTGTTTTATTGTATCAAAAAGACAAAGGCACCCTTTTTCGCCCGCTCGGTTTCCCGAGCGTGTGCCCCCCGGACCGGGGGAAGGGTGCCTTGAACTTAGATCACGGTGTCGTTGGCCTCGCCGCCTTTCGTGTCCTGACTTATTAGCATCAGAACGTTGGAGGGAACGCTCCTCCCATCAACGCTTCCGTTGTTGTTCCGGCGCGAACGTGCGAGGTGTTGTCGTGCCAGACTTTGTGTGAATAGGCGGTCACGCTGCCGTTTCTTCTTCTCCCTGCGCTGAGGCAGGAAGGCGAAAATAATGGTCAGCGCGAAGATGAGAGCGGTGAAAACCACTCTCCCTATGACGGATTCTATCCCCACGTAATTCCTCCTCGTGGGAGAACCTTGTACGGCTTGACGCCTGTTAGGAGTGGGTGTCGACCGTTTCCAGGGCCGGGGGATAATCCGGGCGACCACACTGCTGTGATTCCTGCATCCGGTGGATGGCAGCACAAAGCAGCAGGGGGAAGCTGGTCTTACAAGTTCCCAACTCTTCGTTGAAGCAGGTGGGAAGGCGGAGGGAGTTGTCGCTTCCATGAAAGTCGTCAGCGACCGGAGGGCACGTTGGCCGTTGGTCGTTGCCGCTCATGCAATGCTCCTGGCGGGTACGAAGGGAAAGTCCTCGTTGTGTGGAAGAGGGCGCCCTTTCCTTATCTCTTCTTCGCCGCGGGCGTAAGCTCGAGCCATCCGTCGCCGGAGAGCCTCGGTCAGCACGTCACTGTGGTCGAGAAGGTTGCGAAACGTTCCTAGCGCATCCGGTGCCTTGAAGACGACCGTTAGGCCGTCGTCGTACAATTCGGTGAGGGAGTGAGCGTTTCGCCTGAGAAGCGCTACCCGAACGCCTGCTGAGACCTTTCCGGTCGCTTCGATGTGATTTCGGGCAAGGCGGAATACGAATCCGCCGGCGCGGGCGAGGTGGGTCGGACCCTGTGTCCAGAGCTCTTCAGGTTCAAAACCGCCCCCCTTCAGGAGCGACGCGAACCAGTCAGCTGTCGGGGTATCCTTTTCCTCCTCTTTTTTCCAAACTGCCATGAATTACTCCAGCCATATTTTTTCCAAACTGTCCTCTCGTTCAGCTTGAAGATGGCTTTTCAGCAACAAAAATAGCAGCCAAAAAGCCATCTTCAAGATATTCCGGCAAATTGGAATAGGTGAACGTGAGGCGTGATCTAAATTTTCAAAGAACGGCAAAAAAATAATTTTTGGCACGCAACAAGCCAATCTTTTTTTTGCAAAAACCTGATATTATACACGCTAATTCGTGGAATGTTCAAGTCATACGGGAATTGACAATATCGGACCCGGTTTTTTGGTGTCTGTGATTGCCGCACTTGACTGGCTTTGCCTTTCTCCTGTACTCTGGATAGTACTATGATTTTTCAGAGTGTAGCTGAGCTTGATCAAAATCTTTCCGATGTCGTTCTTATGAACGATGAAGATATTTCAATTAAGGATGAAGGAAAACTCCAGGAGTTTGGCATCGACTATCTTATATATTCCGCCGTTCTATCCGATGATTCGCAAGTAAGACATCTCTCCCGCGTTTACATAAGAAAGCTAGCGAGGGCTCTTGGGATTTTTCCTGCTTCAATTTTCCCTTTATATCAGGCATTTGGAGAAGATGAGGTAAAAGGATTTACCGTCCCTGCAATGAATACCAGGGCAATAACATACGATTTTGCACGCGAAGTATTTAAAAAAGCGATAGTTCATGAAGCCTCCGCTTTCATCTTTGAAATATCCAGAAGTGAAATGGTGTATACCATGCAGAACCAAGATGAAGTTGCTGTTTGTGTTCTGGCCGCTGCTATTAAGGAGGGGTACCGGGGTCCGGTCTTTTTGCAGGGGGACCACTATCAATTCAACACGGAGAAATATAAAGAGTATCCGCAAGGTCAGATAGATGAAATTGAGCTTTCGATAAAGGATGCTTTGGCTGCCTCCTTTTACAACATCGATATTGACGCGTCAACTTTGGTTGACCTTTCACTTCCGACAAAAGATGAACAGCAAAAAGAAAATTTTGAGATGACCGCCCTTCTCACAAAATTTATCCGCTCTATGCAACCTGCCGGGATAACGGTCGCTATTGGAGGAGAGATTGGACACATTGGAGATAAAAATTCCGACGTTGAGGACTTTGAGGCATTTATGAGCGGCTATTTGGATAAGCTTTCAAATGACAATCTCAATATCATTTCAAAAGTAAGCGTTCAGACCGGAACCAGCCACGGCGGAGTTCCCAATCCCGACGGAACACTGAAAGAGGTAAAAGTCGATTTTAATGTCCTAAAAAGTATCGGTGAGGTTGCCCGCGAAAAATATCACTTGGCCGGGCCTGTTCAGCATGGAGCATCAACCCTACCTAATGAAATGTTTGATAAATTCCCTGAAGCCGGAACTGTTGAGATCCATTTGGCGACGGGTTTTTTGAGCATTATTTTCGACACAGTGCCGGAAGAATTGCGCAATAAAATGTATGAGTATGTCACTTCCTCACTGCAAAATGAACGGGAAGAAGGATGGAGTGATGAGCAATTCCTCTACAAATTGAGAAAAAAAGCTGTTGGACCATTCAAGAAAGAGATGTGGTTAATGTCCGAGACCGACAAAGAAGTTGTCAGAAAAAAGCTTTCCGAGCAGCTTGAGGTGTTATTTCAGAAACTCAACATTATAGGTACGGCTCACACAGTCCGCGAGTACATTGGTGAGCCGACACTTCTGCCATGATAATCTACATCGACAAGGCGCATATCAGGCACAAAAAAGTGCTTCTCAGGGTTGATTTCAATGTTTCAATGAAAGGGAACCGTATCACAGATGATGAACGTATCCGCTCAACTCTCCCGACAATTTCAAAGTTATTAAAAGATAACAATAAACTTATTATTGTTTCCCATTTAGGAAGACCGGACGGGTGGGATGACAAGATGGTTTTGCGTCCCATTGCAAAACGTCTCCACAAATATTTATCCCATGTAAAACTTACAGTGGTCGATGATTTTATGTCGGAGGGAGCACAAAAAATATTTGAAGAACAAAAATATGGAGAAATTGTTATTCTTGAGAATATCCGGTTCTACAAAGAGGAAGAGGAGGCAAATCATGATTTTGCAAAAAAATTGGCTTCTCTTGCCGACGTATATGTCAATGATGCATTTGGAGTATCTCACAGGAATTGTGCTTCAATTACCGAAGTTCCAAAATTATTGCCTCATTTCGGCGGACTCTTAATGGAGCGGGAAGTTGAAACAATCGGACATGCGCTCAAGCACCCCAAGCATCCTTTCGCTGCGATTATTGGGGGAGCGAAAGTTTCGACAAAATTGAAATTATTATTCCGTTTGACAGAGATTGCCGATTATTTAATCCTCGGTGGGGGTTTGGCGAATACACTGTTGTTTGCTTTGGGATATCCTGTTGGAAAGAGTTTATGTGAACGCGAGATGGTTGATGATGTAAAGAGGATAGTCAGGCACGCAAAAGAGAAAAAAACGAAAATTCTCCTTCCGCGGGATGTAGTGGTGGGAAGCAAAGAAGGAAATGATAGTGTGGTCAAAAAGATTTCGGAAGTAGAGGCGCACGATACGATTCTTGATATCGGTCCTGAAGCTCAAGCCGATTATGCAAAAGCGATTCTTTCTTCAAAAACACTCATCTGGAATGGACCTGTCGGATATATGGAAAACCCGGAATACGGTCGGGGAACCGATTTTTTATATTACACAATAGCTCAGAATAAGGATCTTACCTCGATAGTCGGTGGTGGCGATACACTGGCTGCGATTTCAAAAAAGGAATATTTGGATACAATTACCCATATTTCAACGGGCGGCGGGGCGATGCTTGAATATATCGAAAACGGAACGCTTCCCGGAATTGAAGCACTCAAAAAATAACATCTTCCCCAAGCTAGTGCTTGAGTATTCCTGGAATAGAAGATGTTTTTCCTCCTCAATTCATCCGTTCACTTCATATCGCGGTATTCTTGAGGTATTCAATAACCACGAAAATCTGTAGGGTTCCCCCCGGGAACCCATTGTAGGGTCCCCGAGGGGAGGAACTGGTCAGCGAACGAGCTTACGGAAGAGCTTCACGGCTCCGAAAACGATAAGGGTGTCAAGCGTAAGCCCGACTGCAAGTGCGCCAATGGTCGCCCAGCTGATGCGCCCGTCGTTCCGGGGGCTGTATGTCCACGCGCTTTCGTGATGATGCCCATTGACGTGCTCGTCCTCATTGAGGATTGCACGCAGATGAGCATACGGATGTTGTTGTGCCACGAGTTTCTCCTGAGCGGGGGTTTTTGTGCAGCACGGATGCTGCGGGCGAATTGATAGGAGTGTCTCAAGTTTCTCCCTGGTACCCTCAGTTCATCCAAGGGTATGAGTTGATTTCATCGTAGAAGCGTTTTTGCAGGTACCGCGGTACTGCTTCGGCGAACGCTTCGATGACGTTAGGTTCGTCGGCCGTGAAGATGGCAAAAACGTCATTGGCTCCTTTTGTCTGGGAGAGCCATAATTCGTTTCGCACGACTCCTTGGACGGACCACCGCTCGAGTGCGTCATAGACATTCTCTTGATTGCCACGACTGCACACAACGTGAACCAGGATGCTTGCACCCACAATTGCTCCTTTCTGACCAGTCTGTCAAAGTACACGGAGGGTTCCCCCTCCATGCATTTGACGAGGGGGCCCTTAACCCGTGGTGGAGATTATAAGGGTTTGAGCGCAAAAAGACAAATACATTATGTATATTATCTTTGGAATTTTAGGAAGTATTCTTTTTTAGGCAAATCTTTAAATGCTTTTTGAACTGTTTTTGCATCGTGTTTTTGCGACGCATGTGCATTCATTGCCTTAACTTTTGTGTTCCACACATCGGTTATGTCAACCTCCCAATCAATTTCATTTTTTTTATACCCATCCGGAAAATAGACAAAGTAATTTTCAGGCATCATTCCCCGTTCTTTAAGAGTAAGGCAGTAGTAGTAGAGATTTTTTATGAAGGGGAGTTGTTTTACCACATACGTAGTGATGAATGTTACTGCGATATGGTCGATATGCCCTGAAATGCCATGAGGCTCAAAAGTGATGACGACCTCGGGTTTTAGCTGTAGAAGTTTTTTTTTAATTTTTTTGGCTACTTCATGGTAGAGGTTGTTGGAAAGGGTGCCATCCACAAAACCAAGGCAGTGTATTTTTTTGATTCCCAAAATTTTTGCAGACTCAAAAAGTTCCTGTTTTCGCACTTTTGAAAGTTCTGTTGCGGAATTTTTTAAGCTATTTTTACCGGCTTGCCCATCGGTGATGCATACGAGATGAACGTCGTGAGTTTTTGAGAATTTGGCCAAAGTACCCGCGGGGCCGAGAGCCTCATCGTCTGGATGTGCAAAAACAGCGACAACTGTTTTTCTCATTTAACGTATTATACAATAGGGACGCAAATTAGAGGCTCAGGCGAATTGCCGGGCTCATTGTGGACTTAAGGGTAACAGAAGCAATCTTTTCGGTTCCGACGCTTGAAAGGAAGGTTTTTACGTTATCTTTTAATTTGTTATCTTCAAAACTGACTTTTCCGACAATTGCATGTATTATCGGGGCGTCGCTTTCTGTTTTATAGCTAACTTGACCACCGGAAAGCTTTTTTACCGCTTCTTCAGGATTTTCGGCAATAGTTCCATTTTTTGGATTGGGCATGAGCCCACGGGGACCGAGAATCTTTGCAACCCGGGCTAATTGTGGCATCATTTGGGGGGTTGCAACGAGAATGTCAAAATTGATTTTTCCTTTCGCAACTTCTCCCAATATCGTGTCATCCGCGATTTTAATGACCAATGTTTTTCCTGTTCCGTGCGGAAGCACAACCTGCCCGCTGATTCCTTTTTCACGCGTGTTGATATGAAGCTCAACAGTCTCGTCAAATTTCGATGTTTTGAACTTTTTGAGCGCTTGAAGAGCTTGGTCAAGAGAGTACGCCTGAGTTTTGGAAACGAGCGTCTGGTTCTCTTTATGTCTTTTTGATTCAACTTTGATTTTGGCTTTTGCGAACTTCTCTTTCTTTGCTTTTTTAGCAGGTTTTTCTGAGGATTCCTCGACCGTTTCATTTGCTGTTACAACTGTGCCTTCTGCAGTAACAACTTCATCGTTGGCTGTTGTAACGGTCTGAGAGGGTGTTTCAACGGTTTCGGCAGCCTCTACGACAGGAGTTGCCGCAGCCTTTTTTGCTGCTTTCTCAGCTCTTTTTGCCTCTTTTTTTGCCTTCAATTTTGCTTCCTCTTCAGGAGAGGTTTCGTCAAATGCTTTTATTCTTATTTTTCCCATAATGCGAGCTCCTTTCTATAATATAAGTCCTTGAGCGAGCGTTATACCGAGAGTCTCTGCTCAAATTGCCAGTTGGCTATTTGAGCGAGAGTTAGCGGTATGTTAACCTCTTATTCTTGAACCTTAATACCCATCGAGCGGGCGGTCCCTTTTACAATTCTTGACGCCATTTCGTCATCTTTTGTGTTCAAGTCGTCCATTTTCTTTCTTGCAACGTTAAGAATTTGTTCTTTCGTCAATGTTGCTGCAACTTCCCGGCCTGGCTTTTGTGAGCCTTTGTCAATTTTAAGCTCCATTTTGATAAGTTCTGACATCGGCGGTTTTTTGACGATGAACGAGAAGGTTCTGTCTTCGTATACGGAAATAACAACAGGGAGCAAAATCCCTTTCTGGTCTGAGGTTTTGTCATTGAAAGCCTTCACGAATTCCATGATGGGAAGTCCATGGGGACCCAAAGCGGTACCGACAGGTGGTGCAGGAGTTGCCTCGCCGCCTTTGATAGCTAACTTAATATATGTTTTTACTTTTTTCGCCACTTTTTTATTCCTTTCTATCTTTTAGAAAAAAGCAAGCTTTGCTTACCTTTTTTTATTTCAGTGATTATATCTTCGAAACCTGAAGGAAGTCAAGTTCAACGGGTGTTTCTCTTCCAAAGATAGAAACAAGCACTTTAACTTTCCCTTTTGCTTCATCAATTGACTCAACGGTTCCCAAGAAGTCCGAGAATGGTCCGTCTGTAATTTTGACCGCTTCTCCTTGGGTGAATTGTGCTTTGTAAACAGGCTCCTTTTGGCCAACGAACGCGACAATTGCCTGGACTTCGTCGTCTCTTATTGGTGTTGGTTTGTTTTGGGCGCCGACAAATGAGGTAACACCGGGAGTGGTTCTTACAAGAACCCATGCTTCATCGGACAAATCCATGTTTACCAAAATGTAGCCGGGGAAAATTTTCTCCTTTATAGTTTCCTTTTTACCGCCGCGGACCCGAATTGTATCTCTTGTTGGAACAAGCGCATCAAAAATTCTCTCTTCAAATCCCATTGCCTGGACTCTTTGCATAAGAGTTTTTGCAACTTTATTTTCGTGTCCTGAATAGGTGTGAACGATATACCATTTTCCTCTGTATTCTTTTGGAGCAGGCATTGCTGCAGCTTGTATTGTTTCCTCAGCCGGGGTTGTTGCTTCCTCGACAGAATCGGCTGCCGACTCCTCAATCATATCATTTGCTGTTTCCTCAGCGGTTTCAGGGGTTTGCTGTTCTTCATTCGGAGCAGGGTCGACAACATCGCTTTCTTCTTTTGGCGCTTCAGGTGAATCCTGAATCTCGTCAACTACTGTTTCAGACGGTTCTTCATTGCTTTCAGAAGTAGCAGCCTCGTCCTTAAGGGATTCGGCCATCATGTCATCTAAAGACATTTCTTCTTCGTTTTGTTTTAGGTTTGTGTCATCCATAAGTTATGAAACTAACAGTTTTAGGAGCTGGGTGAAGAGCATGTCTAAGCCCCCCAAG
>CAZMSF010000006.1:17223-54040 GCA_964568885.1 uncultured Gammaproteobacteria bacterium | reverse complement strand
ATATATGAGAATTAGTAAACTTGTGTTTTTCAAAAAATATGCTTTTGTTGCCGTACTTTTCCTTGCTTTTATTTTACGATTTTGGAATTTAGGCATAAATCCTCCAAGTCTTTACTGGGATGAAGTATCTCAGGGATTTAATTCGTTTTCGATTTTGAAAACCGGCTTTGATGAACATCATGAATTTTTGCCTATCGCCCGCTTTCAAGCGTTCGGTGACTATAAGGCTCCGGTTTATATCTATCTGGATGTGGTGCCGATCCTATTGTTCGGTCAGACCGAGTTTGCCGTGCGTTTTCCGTCTGCCTTTTTTGGGGCTCTAACGGTGTTACTCGTCTATTTTCTTGCTTTGGAGATATTTTCAGAAAAAAAGCATAAGGAAGCTATTGCCTTTTTTTCATCTTTATTTCTTGCAGTTTCTCCTTGGCATATTCAGCTGTCACGGGTGGCATATGAAGCAAACATAGCGACTTTTTTTACGGTTCTGGGGTTATTTCTTTTTTTTGTTGCAAAAAGGAAACGTAATTTTCTTTTTCTCTTGTCATCATTAAGCTTTGTAGCTGCATTCTATTCTTTTAATGCGCATAGAATTTTTATTCCCACACTTGTTATATTGCTTCTTGCTGTTTACGCAAGAGAGTTATGGAAGACAAGGCAAAAGTTGATTGTTTCCGGCGTATTGGCTCTTGTCCTACTTTTGCCTTTTATTTTTTACCTAAGAACTCCCGAGAGCAAATTGAGATTTCAGGAAGTAAATATCTTCTCGGACATTTCTGTGGTTGAGGAATCGAACCGCTTGAACCGTGAGGACGGTAATTCCTACTTTTCAAAAGTAATTCACAACAGACGAGTTTTGTATGGACTTTCATATGTCAGTCATTACTTTGATTTCTTTAACCCTTCATACTTATTTCTTAAAGGAGATGTCAATCCAAGATTTTCGACTCAGGAGAATGGAGAGTTGTATCCCTACATCTTGCCGCTTTTTATTGTTGGAATATATTTGGTTACACGGCTTGATAAGAAAAACAGACTTTTTATGATAGGGTGGTTATTGCTGGCTCCTGTTGCTGCCGCCACAGCCAGGGAAACTCCGCATGCGTTACGAAGTGAAACATTTATTCCTATCTACGAATTATTTGCAGGTGTAGGGACGGTTTTTTTGTATGGAAAAATCATAAAATACAAGAAAATTTTTGTAGCATCAATAGCTGTTTCGGCATTTGTATTGCTTTACTACCTTTTAGACTTTCTCCATGCATATTATGTACACATGCCGTACAAATATTCACAAGATTGGCAGTATGGATATAAGCAAGCTGTCCTGAAAGTAGAATCATTAAAAGATAATTATGATGAGATAGTTTTTAGTCCGATTCTTGGCAGAGCATATATTTATGTTCTTTGGTACGGTAAATATAGCCCCCAAACGTTCTGGGATAAAGGGAAGGTCATGCGCGATGCTTTCGGATTTTATAATGTAGACGGTTTTGGTAAATACCGCTTCATTTCCCCTTTGAGCTATAAAGGCGTGCCGGGGAGAAAAGTCTTGTTCGTAGGCGGGGCGGGTGAAATTCCTGCGGGCAGTAATACTATAGAGAGAATAAATTATCTTGACGGTTCGCCTTCATTCGTAGTTGCGGATAACTCAAAATGAAAAAATTGTATATATCGTTATTTATTGCCACTTTAGTAGTTGGAATATTCCTCCGTTTTTATAGGCTTGGTGGCATTCCGGATTCTTTGAACTGGGACGAAGTTTCATGGGGATACAACGCTTATTCGATACTTAAAACAGGGCATGATGAGCACGGGGCTTTTATGCCATTATCTTTTAAGGCGTTTGGGGATTATAAGCAACCTGTATATGTATATCTTACGAGTCTTTCGGTAGGTCTATTTGGATTAAATCCTTTTTCAGTAAGATTTTCTTCAGCATTTCTTGGGGTTTTAACAATACCCTTTGTGTGGTTATTGGTTTTTGAATTATTTAAAAAGGAGAAACATAAATACTTACTGTCTCTTGCGGCTATGTTTTTCTTTGCCATATCTCCATGGTCGATACAATTCAGCAGAGTAGCGTATGAGGCAAATATTGGATTGTTTTTTGTAGTATCAGGAGCTGCATTGTTCGTACGGGGTCTTAATACAAAGAAGTATTTATATAACTATGCCGGTATTCTACTTCTTGCAATTAGCGGGTATTCATATCATAGCGAAAAAATATTTACGCCTCTTCTTTTTGCGGCTTTGCTTATCTGGTCGTATATAACATTTAAGGTCAAAATGAAATTTATTGTAATTTTTCTTTTGCTTTTCATGTTGGGCAATATGCTGTGGGTTATTGACGCAAGAACTACTGCCAGGGGCAGAAGTGTCACTTTTTTTTCCAATCAAACTCAAATTTTACAAAATTCAACCGACGATATTGTCTTTGACAATGCAAACAATGATAAGTTGGGGGCATCGATCCACAACAGAAGAATAATTTATTTCGACAAATATTTAGGTAATTATCTTTCGCATTTTGATTTGAATCAGCTTTTTGTTACGGGGGACAATGCGCGGCATCACGCATTTGGTATGGGAATTCTTTATCTTGTTTCTTTGCCATTTATTTTAATTGGACTTATTATTTTTGATAAAAAGAAGTACTGGATTGTTCTCTTTTGGCTATTTATCGCACCGGCTGCATCGGCACTGGCTGTTGACGCTCCGAATGCGTCACGAAGTCTTATATTCTTGCCGACATGGCAAATTTTTGAAGCCGTAGGCGTGGTGTACCTACTCACGGTTGAGAGAAAAAAAATGAAGGCCTGGTCTCTTTTTCTTATATCATGTATCTACGTCATAAATTTTACGTATTACTTTCACAATTACTTTTACCATACTAACAGTGAATATGGGAAATATTGGCAGGAGGGATATAAGGAGTCAGTCTTGGAAGCTTCAAAATACCGGGGAAATGGTAAAAAAGTTGTGTTTTCATCGAAATTTGAACAGCCGTACATCTTCTATCTCTTTTATACGAAATTTGATCCGGCTTCATATATTGCGTCTGGCTGGTCCAATAGGATAAGCGAAAAATGCTTTGCTATTGAAAATGTTTATTTCGGGAATTGCGAAAGTATAATTGCAAAAGGTGATATATTCATAAGCCAGAACACTGAAGATGCGCAAAAATACAAGAAAATTCGTGATGTTGCAACTTCCGGCAATATTGCCGGAGTTGGAGTATATGAATCTTTGTAATGCTTCTTGTTTGTGCTAGAATTTCATTAGTATGAAGTTATTTAATGTATTTCGGCCCCGTGGTGTAAGCAGGCAAAGTATAAGAGTCCTTTTGACTTCAGCACCATTTTACTCTTATTTACTATTTTTTTTCATCCTGTTTTTAATGTTTTTCGTGAATGGGCTGCATGAGAGTTATCCTGATGAGTTCGACAATATATTGGGTGGCTGGAGAATACTTCATGGACACCCTCTCTATTCGGAATTTTTTACTCATCATGGTCCCAGTGCTTACTTTTTGGCGGCTTTTCTTGAAATTTTTAGCGGGAATTCGTTTGTCCGGTTTCGGATAGTTTACTCAATTGCGCTTTTTGCTTTTCTATTGTTTTCTTTTTGGTATTTCAAAAAAAGTATCGGAAACAGTTTGTCCAAATTTTTCCCATTACTGCTGCTTTTCATTGGAGTAGGCTCGACTTACTTTTGGGGCCATATGTTGTTGGCGGATAACATTTCAGGATATTTTCTTTCCCTTTCTGTTGGACTTGTTGCAGTAAAACATCTTACGAGAAAAGCAATTACTCTCAGCGATTTGATGTATATCTCGGCTCTGACATTTATGTCTATTCTCAGCTCTTTAACATATCTGTATCTGTTGTTGTTTTTCTATCTTTTTGTTTTTGTAGAATTTTTTCTTTCCAACAAACTATCATTAAAAAGTGTCAATAATTATTGGAGACCACTTCTTATCTTCGGTGTTCCTTTTTTAGTTTTTCTCATTTATTTACTACTAACCGGAAGTCTCAGTGATTATTTGTATCAAAATTTTACATTTAACCAACAATACTATATTTACAATTACCCAAGAGCAATTGGTGAGACAGGAATAAATCCGGTTCGTTTTGCAATCATTATTGCCAACTCATTTTTAATGAGTTTTTCCGACCTTTTGATACAAATAAAAGATTTCAACTTTTCTTTTCCATTCAATATCACGCTTGCTGTTGCGAACCTTACTTTTTTGATATATGCCTTCACGAAACGGAGATATAAATTGGTAGTTTTCATGCTTCTTATGCTTATCTATGCAAACGGAAGAAGCAATCCATTAACTTCAAGCGAAAGAGATTATCAGTCTGCTGTATATATACTCATGTCTTTGTTTAACGGAGCATATCTGTTGTACGCATTGTATGATGAATTAAGAAGCGACCTGGAGTATAGGCGAAAAATCATCTACACTTCGCTTTTTCTCCTGTTGTTTGTGTATACGTTTGCGAATTTTCAGTTCTTAGGAAGAAAATTCATGGACAAGGCATTTAATAAATACATGGGTAAGGCCCCATTAATTTATGACAGGCCTCAAATTGCACCCCTTATTAACTCCGTTCTTTCGAACGACGATTATACTTGGATAGGACCGTTTGAATTCGAAGAGTTATTCTATACAAAAGAGAAAAATGCCTCCCAATATCAAATTTTTAATCCCGGAATGGGCCATTCGGAAAAAATCCAAAACGGGCTTATTAATGATTTCGAGAGTAAAAAACCAAAGCTTATTTGGTTTGATAAGAGATTTTATATTCTTGGTCAAAACCCTGAGGAATATGGAAAACCATTCATTGAATACCTGACTCAGCATTATATAACATTATTGGAATATAGACGGGGGAACAGTAAATTTGTATCCGTTAAGCCAATTGACCAGCGCACCGACATTGAAACAAAATTGTACATCCGCATTGAGAACACAGATGAGATAATTGATAAAATGGTTTCTTTGAACATCATCAAAGAGGTAATAAATGAAAATTCCCCCAAAACAATTAAGAAATAATTTCCCGCTTTTATTTGTAGTGCTTATATTTGGTTTGTGGTTCCGTTTGCAAGGTTTGATACACGGGACTTTTGCATTCACCTACGATGTTGGAAGAGACTTGCTTGCGCTTCAGAATATAGTCGTTGCTCACAAACTTCCCCTCATTGGGGCAACCACAGGCCTTCAAGGGGTGTTTTACGGTCCGACTTGGTATTATCTGTTAACTCCCTTTTTTATCCTTTTCAATGGAAACCCAAAAGGTATACTTCTTATCATTATAATAAGCGGGGTCGTGACCGCTGCTATCGGTTTTCTTTTTGGCTACAAAACCGGAGGCAAATCTTTGGGTTTTTTGATTGGAAGTCTTATTGCGCTCTGTCCCGTTCTAATCGGTATTTCCTCGCAAATATGGAATCCCAATCCAATCCCTTTATTCATAATAATCACTTTTTATATAGTACTGGTAAAACTGGCCGATACGAAAAAAAATAAATTCTTATGGAGCATTTTTTTAGGATTTACACTCGGAGTGATTTTCGACCTTGAAATAGTTTTCGGGTCCCTATTTCTACTTTCAACAGTCATTTTTCTTTTTGGTTCAAGATTATATTCAAAACAAAAACTTGCATTATTAACAGTATTAGCAGGATTTATATTAATCCAGCTTCCCAGAATTCTTTTTGAATTTCGTCATTCCTTTCTCATGACGAACAAGTTTTTTGGGAGTGTGTCTGTTCCCACCCAGTCGTCACTGTTTACCACGCACGCAAATTTTTACAGGTCAGCAAAAGTTATATTTGGGCTGTGGTCGGACACTATCTCCGGTCAAAATCTGCTTTTGGGAGGTCTGGCAGTTGCATTTATCGTATTCTGTTTTACAAAAACATTCAGAAAGCTGGAAAAAATTGAGAAGCTAATTGTCGTATATTGCTTGATTGTTATAACAACTTATTTTGTTGGTTTTAGCTTTCTTAATCACGATATCGAAAGCCATTATTATGTAGGCTTGCCTGTCATGTTTATTGTATTTTTTTCCCTGGCGGTATATCTTATATCAAAATATTTAAAGGTCCGCTACTTAGGAATTGCTATACTCTCAATCTTTCTAATTGCCAATATTAATAGATTAAATATTGCCGAAACATTCACGAAATCGACATGGAAGGGTGACGCGTCCGTTTATAGGAATCAAGTGCAGGTTGTGGATTATATATATGAAGATGCGAAAGGAAGACCTTTTAACTATATAACGTATACGCCACCGATATTCGATTATCCATATCAGTACTTATTCCAATATTTTGGCAAAAATAGGTATGGGTATTTTCCGGATAAAACACACAGGGAATTATTTTATCTAATAATCGAACCCGATCTCCAGCTGCCTGAAAGACAAACCGAATGGCTTAGGATAAGGAAAGGCGACGGAAAAGTCATTGGGGAAAGAGTTTTTGATAGCGGTATAAGAGTCGAAAAAAGAGTCCATTAACCATGTATTTAAGTTTTTCAAACCCTTTCTTTTGGTTATATTTTTTTCTGTTCTTGCCTGCTGCTTTTGTCTCGTTTTATATTCCCGGATGGATTGTATTGTCGCGTTTTAAGTTGGAATCCAGGACGTTAAATTTCGTTTTATCAAATGCGCTGGGAGTTGCACTGTGGGGTTTTCAGGGATATATCTTCGGTTATTTGAACATTCGTTTTGCAACATATCTTTATTGCGGGATTTCCTTGATTTTTTTCGTTATGAACTACAAATTATTTTCCAAAGAATTCATCGGCTTGATGAGGGGTTTTGATAGAAGACATTTTTTTCCGGCTTTGCTGATTTTTTTTGGCGTCATTGGGCAATTGCTGCCAATTTTCGGGTCAGGAATTAAGTACTCCGACGGTGTTAAGTTTTTTGGAAATAATGCGGTCGATGGGGTGATGCACCTTGCTTATATAAGAAGTATTTCCGCTCATTTTCCACCCATGGAACCCGGATTTGCAGGGTTACTCATTCATAACTATCATTATTGGGGAGATCTGGTTGAGGCTGACATGTCTCGAATATGGACTCTTCCGACCATTCATCTATTTTTTCAATTCTTCCCTTTTTATCTGTCAGTTCTTATCGGAATTATGTCGTTTGTACTTGTGAAAGAGTGGGGTGGATCTTCCAAAATGGCTTTGTGGTTCATCTTTCTTCTTTATTTTGCATCTGATAGCGCATATTTGGTGCTATTAATTTTAGGGAAACCTTTTGGTTTTTATACTCCTGCAATTGATAGCGGAGTAACACAATTACTTAATATGCCTCATATGTTTGGAAAGCTCATTTTTCTGGCAGGATTAATAACAATTCACAAATGGCTTGAGACGAAACAAAAGAGATGGGGAATATTATCCGTTTTGCTTTGTTCCTCACTTTTTGGTTTTAAAATCTATTTTGGTCTATTTGTTGCGATAGGCTTTATTTCGTTATTGTTAGGGAAACTCTTTTATGAATCATATAAGAAAAAGAGTCTTGTTTTGGATGGTCAATACTTTATGCAGATAATATTTTTCTTTCTTTTGGGTATAGCAATTTTCCTCCCACACAACTACGGAGCGGGCGGATTTGTATTTGTATATTTGGAATGGCCACGTTCGTTGCTTGGAGCAGGGAGTATTGATTGGCGGGAATGGTGGTTGAGAAGACAAGTTTATGAAGCGGCACATAATATTAGAAATTTGGCCGTTCTTGACAGTCTGGCAGTACTCATCGCTTTCGTTTCAATCTATGGTACAAGACTTCTCGGGTTTGTTATGACAAAAAAACTATTGAAATTCTTAGGATTTAGAATGGCATTACTTTTGATTCCGCCTTTGGTTGTGTTTCATATTTTAGGACTATTTACCATTCAATCATCAGGGGGTGTGAATGTATATAATTTCTTCTCTGTTTCAGCGGTCATTCTCTCTTTGTTTGCCGCCTATATTCTCTCAATGTTTAAGAAAAATTTAGTAGGAATAACAATTATTATTTTGTTTGTTGGGTTGACTATTCCCCGCTCTATTTATGAGATTTCCGGAAATATCGGGAAATATGCCTCATCAGATTATTATTCGGTCTCAAACGGCGAATTGGAAGCGTTTCGGTATATAAGAAATAATATAGAACAACATGCAGTAGTCCAGGGCAGCCCTGACAATCCATTGGATATACAAACGCCTTATGTTTCCTTCTTCACAGAACGCTCGTCTTATTTGGCCGGAGGCGGTTTGCTCGAGACACACAATGTAAAGGTAAAAGACAGGAAGAAAGCATTGGAAAAAATATTTGCTTCAACAAATGTTACAGACTACTCGTCGGGTCTGAGGAAATTGGGTGTTTCTTACGTTTACTTGCAAAAAAAACCTGAACAAATGTTAAAATTTAACATAGATCCTACCTACATGAAAACGGTATATGAAAATCAAACCGCCGTTGTTTTGAAAGTCCAATAACATGAAAAAGCAAACATTATCGGTTGCGCTTGCTACATTCAATGAAGAAGAAAATATCGAGCGCTGTCTAAGTTCTTTGAAAAATATTTCTGATGAGATTGTGATTGTTGATGGTACATCAAAAGATAGGACTGTTGAGATAGCAAAAAAATTCGGAGCAAAAATAATCGTACGCGAAAATCCGCCCAACTTCCATATAAACAAACAAAAAGCTATTGATGCATGTACGGGTGACTGGATATTGCAGATGGATGCAGACGAACTTGTTTCCGATGAATTGGGTGCGGAGATAGAAAAAATTCTCAATAGCGAAAACGTCGATGAAAATGGCTTTTGGATGCCGCGGAAAAATTATTTCTTAGGTCGCTTTTTAATGAAAGGGGGACAGTACCCGGACTATACGGTAAGACTATACAAAAGAGGGAAAGGACAATTGCCGCAAAAGGACGTACATGAACAAGCCGTCATTGAAGGAAAAGTAGGGTATCTAAAACATGCCCTCCTCCATTATCCCTATAAGAATTTTGAGGCGTATTATAAAAAATGGATGCGGTATAACAAGCTACTTGCAGGACAAATTAGAGATGAAGTCTCAAAAAAGAATACACTTCTTCGTATCTTTTATGGATTTGCGTACTTATTTATGAAGCCGGCGCATTGGATGTTGACAGCCTACGGAAGACATAAGGGATTTATGGACGGATGGCAAGGATTTGTATTTGCATTGTTTTCAGCCTTGAGGTTTCCGGCCGGATACATACTGTATCTGCAAAAAAAATAACTCCCCCCTATGACCAAAATTCATTGGAAAAAGTACTTCAAAAAAAACGCGTTTTTGATAGTGGTTATTCTGATTGCATCATATAATATTGTTCAATCTGCCTATCACTTATTTTATAAGGATCTTCTTTTTCACACCGACATTGCGCGCGATTTCTTGCTCACGCAGGAGATGATTGATGAAAAAAAACTTACATTAATCGGACCCAGGGCAGGGGGAATACCGGGTGTGTTCTATAGTCCTTTATGGTTTTATATCAATGCTCCTCTGCTTATTTTAGGAAATGGAAACCCGGTTATCGTCGGTTATTTTTGGATGGTTTTGGCGGTGCTTTCTCTTGGAACAACGTACTACATTACAAGAAAAATTTTCGGGAATACTTCTGCTTGCGTTGCAACACTTATCTATTCCTTCGAAATCGTGAGTTTTGTCAGGGGAATGACCCCATGGTTTGGTTCTGTTGCCTTATCTCCCCCACTCATGTATCTAATGTATCAGTTTGTTATAAAAAAAAGACTTCGGGATTATTCCCTGGCGGTTTTAATAAATGGATTTATTATCTGTTTCCAGCCTGCTTTTGGCCTGATAACTTTATTTATCACCTACCTTATCGGTCTGTATTATGTCGTAAGGCTTAAAAAAGCACTTTATCTAATTGCATTCCCTATTCCATCTTTGCCTCTTTTTACATATTTTTTGTTTGAGATAAGGCACAATTTTCTACAGACCAGAGCAATCATAGAGTTTTTATTTCATAACTCTTCTCAATTTCAGCTTTGGATGATTCTATTTATTGCAAGAAATAGAATCGATCAATTTCTTGGGAGAATAAATATCATCGGAGACTCGTCAATTTTTTCCAATCTCGTTTTTTTGGTCATTTATTTGAGTGTTTTAATCATTGTATTTAAAAAAACTAATCTAAAGAAGGCTCAACGCACTTTTATCCTGCTTTTTTATCTTTATTTTGGAATATTCTGGGCAACAACTTTTCTTTTCAAAGGAATAGTGTGGGATTATTACCATCTTGGATTTATGCCCCTTCTTATTATCATATTTTCTTCTATGACCCTTTTTATAAAAAAGAAGGTGTTCATCTTGATGACTATATGGATACTCGCAACATTGTGGTTTCGAACGTGGGATTCCGGACCTCAGTGGATTTCAACTTTCACAGGTCAGAATGGTTCATCATGGAAATTGAACGAAGACGTGGCAAAATTCGTGAATAAAAATGTATCGGGTGAATTTGGGTATTTTGTCTACTCGCCTGACGAGCTGGGTTATTCAATTAAATATGCGATGAGCTTTATTGATAAGAAAAACGCGAATACCGGAGTAATTTGTGCAAAAAAACCCAACACATTTCTTTTATACGACCCTTACAAAAAAAGTCCTAACGAATTTGTTTACTGGAGAGAAAAAAGAGTACGGATAAACAAGCCTCCCGTTCTGTCACAGCAATTGGGGCAGATACTTGTTGAGAAGTATGTACTGAACCCACAAGAGATTGCAATAAGTCCGGACCCAAATCTTGTATGTGGGCTTCATTTTAGATAAGATTAATTTATGAAAATTCTCGTTACAGGTGGAGCAGGTTATATCGGCAGCTTTATGACAAGAAGGCTCCTTGAAAAAGGGTATGAGGTTGTCGTCTTTGACAGTTTGGAGAGAGGCAGTAAGAATAATGTTCCGGAAGAGGCGACTTTCGTCAGTGGTGATATAGGTGACAAAAATATCCTTGACCAGACGTTTTCCGACCACAAGATAGACGGAGTTATTCATTTTGCAGCCTATATCTCGATGAAAGAGTCGATGCATAATCCGCACATGTATTTTGAGAACAATACATATAAGTCAATGGTGTTACTTGAAAAGATGCATCAGCACAATATAGATAACATGATATTTTCATCAACAGCAGGGGTATATGGAAATCCCTCACAGATACCTATTCCTGAGGACCATCAAAAAAATCCGACCAATCCTTATGGTGAAAGCAAACTAATGTTTGAGAAAATTTTGGCATGGTACAACGCTGTTTACGGTATAAGCTATACTGTACTTAGATATTTCAATGCGTGTGGTGCGTCACTCGATGGAAATTTTGGGGAGGCCCATGACCCCGAAACACATATTATTCCTTGTGCAATGAAAGCTCTTTTGGAAAATAGGGCATTCGAGCTTTTCGGGACCAACTATGAAACATTCGACGGTACATGTGTAAGGGATTATATTCACGTGCTTGATCTTGCCGAAGCACACGTTTTGGCGCTCGAGAAGATTGTTGCGACAAAGGGCAGCTATACTTTCAACGTCGGGACAGGAAAAGGCTATTCCAATAGGCAGGTGCTTGAGTCAATAGAGCGAATATCAGGGAAGAAATTGGAAATTCATGAGAAAGAGCGAAGACCCGGGGATGCAAATGAGCTGGTGGCTGACGTATCCAGAATTAATCAAGAATTAGGTTTTGCTCCGAAGTATTCAGATATTGATACGATTGTAGAGTCCGCTTGGAAATGGCACACTCGCGAAATTTAAAGAAGCTCCAAAAAATCTTTCCTATTCTCATGATAGGTGTTATTGGAGTAAATCTAGTTTTTCAGATTGTAATTCTCAGAGAGAAATATTTCATTTTCGATTATTGGCAGAAGTTCCCCAGCCTTGAAAAGCGATTCTTAGACTCTCAGTATGTAAATAAGCATCCGATATGGATTAGAGACGAGGTCGCATTTTCCTATTCCGGAGGGAAATTAATAACAGGTACGAGTCCGGTACTTGTTGTGCCCGATGCACCCCCATTGGGAAAATATCTGATAGGATTGTCTACTATTTTATTTAACAATGACAGCATTGTAATTCTTATTTCTGCCGTTTTGTCTCTTATTTTATTGTATTTTCTTGGAATGCAAATATTTGCTAACAAAACATTAGCCCTTATTGCTCCTTTAGCATTTAGCTTTGAGAGAATATTCACTAACCAGTTAGTATATACACCGCTTTTGGATATCATCCAGCTCGTATTTTTTCTCTCGGCTTTTATAGTATTTAATAAAGGGCTTTTAAGCAAGAAGTCTTTTTTGTACTTTTTAATTGCGAATGTTTTTTTGGGATTATTCATCTCGACCAAATTTTTTGTTTCCGGGATAACGATAATCGCCTCATGGTATCTGGTTCTGTTATTTCATAAGGACGTTAAAAAATTAATAGCGCTTACCCTGACATTTCCCTCATCTGTTGCCGTACTTCTGCTTAGCTATTCGTGGGTTTTCGCATTCGGATACACATTGAATAAATTTTTAGGAATACAGAAGTGGGTTTTTCTTTATCACAAGAGCTTTCTTATTCTGCCTTTTTCTGTTTGGCCTCTCTTACTATTTAATAGATGGTATGTATGGTTTGGAGATAAACCGGTTATAGCAGATGGACAATGGTCGGTAAGTTGGCCAATCGTGACAATCCTCTCATTTGCTACAACTATTCTGTATCTATTGAAAAAGATACCTAAGAATAACGCTGTTGAAGTTTTGATGTGCTGGGTCGTTGTTTACATGCTATTTCTTAGCACAGGGCAAACATTTTCTCGTTATTTTGTGATATTGATTCCGATTCTCTATATAATTACCGTATACGGTATTACTTCTCTATTCAAGCATACAAGAAAATGAAAATCGCAATTGACATAAGTCCTATTGATATAAAAAGCACAAGTGCTCATAAGATTAGGGGAGTGGGGAAATATATCTCACTTCTAAGGCAGAATTTAGAGAAATTCGATAAGGAAAATCAATATATATTCACAAGCGAGCCTCAAAAATACTCTTCAGAAGTTGATGTAATACATTATCCATACTTTGACCCTTTTTTTCTCACACTACCTTTTAGAAACAAAACAAAAACAATTGTTACTGTACACGACGTTGTTCCACTGGTCCACAAAGAGCACTTTCCGGTTGGATTAAGAGGGGCAATGAAGTGGAAGATAAACAAATCGAGACTTAAGAAAGCATCGGGAATCATAACGGACTCCAATGCCTCAAAAGAAGATATTGCCAATATCGTTGGCATTGACGATGACAATATTCATACCGTATATTTATGCGTTGATGAAGAGTTCCGGAAAAGAGAATCGAAGCAAGCAGAAAGTGAGCTTAGAAAGAAATATAATTTACCCGGTAAGTTTGTACTGTATGTAGGGGATGTGACTTGGAACAAGAATTTGCCCAGATTAGTCATCGCAATTAAGAAAAGCAATATTCCTCTTGTTATGGTAGGAAAAGCATTGACTGACAATTATGACACCCATCACCCATGGAATCATGATAGAAACATGGTCATTAAAGAAATACAAAACGATCCGCTTTTTACACGTTTGGGTTTTGTTGCCACCGACGACTTGGTAACTCTTTACAATATCGCCCAGGCCTTGGTTATGCCGTCATTAGATGAAGGGTTCGGATTGCCGGTGCTTGAGGCGATGAAATCCGGGTGTCCGGTCATCTCTTCAAGGATGGGAAGCTTGCCGGAAGTTGGGGGTAGTGCCGTCTACTATATTGACGCAGAAAATGGGAATGACATAGCAAACGGTATATCAACGGTTGCTGATAATGACAATCTAAGACTGGAACTTGCTAAAAAAGGATTAGAACAGGCTACAAAATTCAGTACAAAAAGAATGATAGAAGAAACGGCTGCATCCTACGCAAAGTAAATCCATGAGAAAGCATATAAAGGTTTTGGTGACTCATCCATTGATCTCGGGCAGCATTGTGATTTTTGCCGGAACTCTTTTAGGCAACATCGCTAACTTCGGATTCAATATATATATGAGTAGAAATCTGGCTATCGCCGATTATGGTGTCGTTGTTAGTATTATCTCTCTTATGATACTTCTTGCCATACCGGTTAATTCAATTGTTCCTGCTATCGTTAATTTTGCCGGAAGCCATATGGCAAACGAAGAATTTGGGCTACTTAAAGCCCTTTATATAAGAGCTTTGAAAATTGTGGTCGTCGTAGGTGTCGGTTTGCTCATATTTTTCGGGGTCTTTTTAAATGAGATAGAAGTATTTTTTAATATCCATGAGCCTTTTGTCATTATGCTAACGGCCGTAACGGTCTTGGTAACTTATTTCAGTACCGTGAACACTGCCTTTCTGCAGGCACGTCTCGCATTCAACTTCATCTCATTCTCTAACTTTTTAGGGTCCTTTATAAAGCTAGTATTCGGTATGGGATTTGTGATTCTCGGCTACAGGTTGGGAGGAGTAATGGTCGCCTTGTTGTTGGCATATTTAATTCCATTTATTCTGACATTTATTCCTTTGCGGTTTATCTTTAAAACTACGCGTGTTACTACGAATGAACTGCAGTTAAAGGATTTAATTCTCTACGGTATTCCTTCATCGGCCGCGATGTTCGGGATAACCGCACTTACTTCGACAGATATTCTTTTGGTGAAACATTTCTTTAGTCCGACAGACGCAGGATTATATGCAGGGCTTTCTCTTGTCGGGAAGGTAATTTTTTTCTTCACCGCTCCCATTGGTACGGTTATGTTCCCATTGATTGTTAAAAAATTCGCCAAAAACGAAAGCTATAAAAACACATTTAGAATTGCATTTCTTATTGTGCTTGTCTGCTCACTGAGTGTCGCTGTTTTTTATTATGAATTTCCGGAATTCTCAATACTTTTTTTCCTGAAAAATGTTTCATTCCTTGCGATAAAAAATGATTTAACTATTTATGCATTATTCACAAGTCTCTATTCACTCGTCTCCCTTTTAGTCTATTATTTCCTATCCATCAATAAAACATTCGTTTACGTTCCCGTCGTTATAAGTGCAGTCGCGCAAGCAATTCTAATCGTGCTTTTCCATCAATCTATTACGCAGGTTATTGTAAGTTCCTTAACCGTTGTTGTCGCCCTTTCATTGGTATTAGGATTATTTTACTTCCGCTTACAAGAAGTGAAATAGTATAAATCACAATCGTTATTCTCCAAGTGGTAAAAGCAATACGCATTTATTATAATGAATCGAAACTTTATTCCAAAAGATGAGAAACCCGCAGTACGTCCCCTCAATCTCATTAATTATTCCTGCTTACAAACAAGAAAGAACAATTCTTAAGGATGTCAAGAATTTAGTGGCAATAATGCAGGACTTACCCAACAAGTACGAAATCCTCATCGTAATCGACGGTATGGTTGATAAAACTCATCAAAAATTGAAGCGCTTAAAAGCAGACAATGTTCGCGTTATAGAATATGAAAAAAATATTGGAAAAGGAAATGCGATAAAGACCGGAGCACTTGAGGCGAATGGTGATATTGTGGGATTTATTGATGCAGGAATGGATATCAACCCGGAGGGGATAACTATGCTTCTCAATCATATGCAATGGTATGATGCCGATATAATTATAGGAAGCAAATTGCACCCCGTTTCCCAAGTAAGTTATCCATTTTCAAGAAGGATATTGTCGTGGGGTTACAGAAATTTTACAAGGACGCTTTTCGGGTTCAAAGTAAAAGACTCTCAAGTGGGTCTGAAATTTTACAAAAGGAAGGTCGTCCAGGACGTGTTTCCCAGACTGAGGGTTAAAAAATTTGCGTTCGATATAGAAATCTTAGCCATATCGTACCGTTTGGGCTACCGGAAAATTTATGAAGCACCTGTAAAGCTCGATTTTCGGGGAGTAAGTTCGATAAATTCAATAAATTTATGGAAAGTTATTCTATCGATGTTGTGGGATACCGTCGCTGTTTTCTACAGAGTAAATATACGCCGTGATTATAAAAGAAAGCTTCCGCGAAAATGAAAATTGTACATATCTCGATATACCCCCCGCGAGGTGAAAAGCATGCGAAAGAGGGTGGGGTTGCTTCATATACGAAAAACCTAATAAATAGTACTCCTTATGCAAAGGGAGATGAAATTTATGTGCTGTGCAACAAATTGGGAAAGGAAAGGACCCATTACAAAGAGGATAACATTAGTGTTATTCGTTGTTTTGACAGAAATATAAAATTCATTTTTCAGCTCCTTCAAGAGTTGTGGGTGCTAAATCCCGACGTTATCCATTTTCAGCAAGAACTTGGACTATATGGTGGAGTTATCACCGCCTACATGCTTCAATGGCTATTATTTTTTCTGAGAGGAAAGAAAATTTACATTACGATTCATGGAGTTGTTTCTCTCAAGCGAGTCAATAGAGAATTCGTAACACGGCACCGTTCGTCTATGCCCGTATGGTTAGTGCGGCTTGCTTTTTTTGTGATTTATAAACCATTATGTGTCTGGTCATCTTACGTTATAGTGCATGAAGAATATTTTAGGAATGTATTGGTCGATGAGTATGGGGCAAAGGAAGATAAAATTCAAGTCATTCATCATGGTGTCGAAGAAATGAAGACAGAGCAGAAGGAAAAAGCATGTGTTTCATTGCATATTGATGTAAAGAGAGATATCGTTTTGTTTATGGGTTATCTTACCGGATATAAGGATATCGATTTGTTGATTGAAGGTTTTTCTCGATACAATGTTAAGAATAAGAATGCGTATCTTATAATCGGTGCCGGAAAGCATCCGAGGCACCTTCACGACGAATCCTACCTGAGTGAATACCGCCGGTTGAAAGAAAAAGCAAAAAAAACCCTTGACTCGAGCTCCTACCGCTGGGTTGGTTTTATTCCCGAAGAAAGCATCACAAAATACTACTGTGCAAGTGATGTATCCGTCTACCCGTACACTGTATGCATGTCCAGTAGTGGGCCAATGGCAATTGCGATGGGCTGTAACAAGCCATTTTTGGCAAGCCATTATTTTGAAGATCTGTTACCCGAGAGAAAAATTCTCTTCGATAACACAATAGAATCATTCGCTGCCAAATTGAACGATTTCTTTGCGAATAAGAAAGAATATCAGGCAAAATGCACGAAGATGCGAGCAGAAAGAGTTTGGAACAAAATTGGCGCCCGGACCTATGAGGCGTATCAACTCAAATTATAAATGGATTTAAAAAAAGGTTTTATTGATATCATTTTTTGCCTGTCCATCGTTTTTATCATTTTCTATGCAACGACATTCGAATTCGGTAAGTACTTATTTGCCGGTGATTTTCGGTTGGCAATCTATAAAAGCGTAATTAGAGATCAATTTCTCTCTCTTGTTAGCTCTAAATTTTCTAACAATAATTTTATCTATCTCAGTTTTTATCCTTTGTTCTTGTTCTTCTCCATGATACCTTACTCTTGGGTGGTAACCTTTATCTTTTTCGGTATTCCAATTCTTCTCTTCCAATCAGCTAAATTCACCATTCTTCAATTTGTTAACTATAAAAAAACCGATATTCTACATTATGTTCTGATAAGTTCTGTCAGCTTTTTTTATGCACTCAATCCTTGGTTTTTCAATAGATATGTGCATTATACGATGCCATATTCTGCAATATTTTTCCCTCTTGTTATATGGGCGCTTTATAAATATTTAACGGGGTACAGTTACTTTGGCAAATACCTAATGCTGTTCTTTATATTTTATTATTTGGGTTCCATAGGCCCTCAGCCAACGGTGATTTTTGCTTGTACTTATCTCTTCTTCGTAGCCGGAATCGGAATATCAAAGATTGCTGAAATAAAAAAATACTTTGTTAAGATTGCATTTTCCTTTGCAGCCGTTGTTCTTTCTCTGTCACATATAATAATTCCTGCATTTACCGGACATGCAGTAGCGAAATCTTTTCTCGAGAGTTCGACAGAGCCGAATATTCTTCTGTCATTAGGACGAAACAGTACATTGATAACCGCTATAAGCGGCACAAATTTTTTTGAAAGACTCATAATATTTCCATCATATCTTAGCGTAGCGATTCTATTCTTTCTTTTTGTTGTTTTGATTTTCTTTTTTGTAAAAAAGTCTGCAATTCATTTTCTTCTTATCACATACATGATGATTTTGCTTATTGTTGGTTCGGGATTTCGGACATTCAGGCCCGTATTTGAAATCGTCATGGCAACGCCATTCAAAAATTACCTTTGGCTGGTTAAAGATCCTAATACCTATTATCTGTTCTTTTTATTTCCGCTGCTCTTGCTTTTCGTTTTACTCTTGAAAGAAATAAAACCTCCACGGACACTTATAGTGCTTATCATATTTATTGCGATATGTGGTAATTTACTGTTCATTTTTAACTCCGACTATACTGACTACAAAAAATATTTTAAGTTTATTAATGTTCCTGCAGAGTATCAGTCCCTCTCCATTTCGCTTAAAGGGGATAAGGGGCGTAATTTATGGATTCCTTCATCACAGTATGTAGGAAAAAATTTTACAACCGGTCAGACTCATTTTCCTTCCCCCTCTATTTGGTTAACTCAAAACAAAGAATCAACTTATTATGCGTCGGAATACCGTCAGTTAAATACACTCATTGAAAATGAGATAGTCTCAAATAATTGCAGTAACAGAAACTTTTTGAATTGGATAATCTCCGCTCAAAATCTGAACATAATTTTGGACAAAAATTCGGTAAATAACCCTTTGCTTGAGGATAGTACCACCGAAAGTATAGTCAAAAAAACTTCAGACTGCCTTGTTACACTTAAGAATGTTTATAAGTACAAACACTTTGGCAATATAGAAGTTTATAAATCAAATCTTAAAATTGACAATAATTTTGTAAGCATTTCCGGTGACATCAAATTCTTGAATGATTTTCTAAAAAATAATACTCCAAACATATTATTCATCAATTCTAAGCAGAAAAAGGCTGTAAGGCTTACGGGTAACTTTTCAGTATTGAACGAATCGTATGACACAAATTGGCGCAACGGCCATGGAGAAGGCCCGGTAGGAAAAGTTAATTTTGCGTCGATGCTTTTCAATCAAAAAATAGGCGATTTTCATTATAAGGACGAGAATGTTTTTACAACCATTACATTCCTGCAGAAAATCCTTCTTGCTTTAAGCGTAACATATCTACTTTTTCTTGCGGTAAATTTCAAAGGAATTCAAAAAAGCAAAAAAACGAAATGAAAAAAAACTTAATACCATTGATTGTCTCTATTTTTACAAGCTTGGTTATAGCTTTACTTTTTAATTTTGTTGTTCTATCGCTAAGTCCATATATCGAGCGGTCTTACGGTCACAGGAACTTTACCGGATGGCTGGTGACGGAGGACGATAAAACGTATTTCCTAAAAAGTCAGTTGACAGCCGATAGCGACAATTTATATATGCTTCGAGTCCCTTTGAAGATGGAATCAAGAATAAATCCATCAGGGACGATTTATTTCGGTATCAAAAATAGTGACCAGATAAACCTAGTAACAAAGGTTGCTGTAGATAATTTTTCTCAAGAACTATATTTAGATACCGACACGTCTCTTATAAAAAAATCGAAGAATAGGATCTACGAGCTGGAACTAGATATAGATAAGATAAGCTCTTCCCAGATACCAGTATTTAATAGGAAGCCTTTTATTATTGCACGCTACAAAAAAAGCACCGGTTTGCCGGCTACCAATGTTATGACCTACTTACGCGACGAAATCAACTCTGTAACAACAGATTTCAACATGTTGTTCAGGCCAATAGTTGCAGTTTTTTTCCTAGTTTCATTATTGGGGCTTTTGATGATAAACAAGTTCATGCGGCAAAAAATGGCATTTTTTGACATTTTTTCCCTATCGTTGGGGTTACCATTGGTAGTCGTATATGGGCAATTTATTTTTGTATTCTTCCTATCGTTGCTCGTTTTAAGGACGTTAATGGCATCAAGCAAGAAAATAACTCCGCTACATATTTTTCCATTCATTTTCTTTTTAGTATCATTGATTTTTTTCACTTCTTTTAACCAAGTATCCGGCAACAGGCTGGCCTTTTTCGGTTTTATGCTGCTTTTATTTAATTTGGCAATAAGATTTTTTAGATTCAATACAGTAAAGAAATGAAAGAAGGAACAAAATCAAAACATTTGATGGGATTTGACTTTGAGTCGTGGATATTTTCCGAACAAATGAACAAGGAAAGCTTATCTCTCGTGCAGCTGAGAAGGCTTGAGGGTGGGTATTCAAAAAAGGTAATTCAGCAGATTCTTAAAGACTTACGGAAAAAAAAACAAAAGATAACTTTTTTTATTGTATTCAAGTTAGAGGAGTTATATCCCGGTTTGATAGAGACTATTCTTAAGGATGGACACGAAATCGGGTGGCATGGACATACGCATTTATTTATTAAAGACGAAAAAGCATTGGTACGGGAATTGGAATTGTCAAAGCGGTTGTTGAAAAAATACAAGGTAATAGGATATCAAGCACCCGGAATAATTTTTTACAAAAAAGGATACCGGATTTTAAAAAAATACGGATTTGAATACTCATCCTCCATCTACGGAAATTCGAATATGGTCTATAAAAAGGACGGAATTCTTGAGATACCCGTCTCAACTTCAAAAATGAATTATAGGCCGGCCCTGTCGGAAATTAAATACCCGAGCCATATGAGTATCAAAAACATCATTAAATTCGGAATACCTTTCGGTTCCAGTTATTTTTGGAGCATTTTGGGAAAAAAATATTACGAGAATAAATTCAGAAAGGCAGATAATTTAGGATTGAGGATTAACACCTTCATCCATAACTGGCAGCTGATTGCACCGACATCAAAACACCCCGTGTACAAACCGGATGAAAAAAAGAGCATACTCACAAATCCGTTATTTTTTCCGTACACCCGAAATGTAAAGGAGTTATATGATTTTCTGACCGGAAATTTCGAATTTCAAAGGTTTAGGGATTTTTTGTATGAAAAAAAATATATATCTCATTCTCGCTGAAGAGAACATATTCCATCCCTATTATTTACTGGGAATAATAAAGGGCTTGCAAAATGACAAATACAAAATTGTCGGTGTAACCGTGGCACGAGATAGAAATCGAAAAGGTTTCTTCTCCCCATATCAACTACAATTTAACATTTGGGGAACAAAAGGATTTATATATGTAGGGTTCTTAAGTGCCATAAGAAGCATATTGGGGCAAATTGATTACAGTGGCAATTACTCACTCAAGCATATATGCAAAAGATATGATATTCCGATTGTGGAAAGCTATAACGTTAATGACGAGAAACATTTACAATTTCTACGAAGAAAAAAAATTGATATTCTCATCTCCTCCAATGGACACATATTCAAAGAAGAGCTGCTTAAGTTGCCAAGGATTGCCTGTATTAACAGACACACGGCATTACTACCAAAATATGGAGGTGTTTTGCCTGTTTTTTGGGCAATGCTCAATAAGGAAAAAAAATTCGGAGCAACTATCCATTACATGGTTAAAAAAATTGATGAAGGGGATATCATTTATCAAGAAGAAACAGAGCTTAATGGGAAAAACTCATTATTCAAAAATTACGTAACCGGTTTTGCCATTAGTATAAAAGCAACATTGAAGGCTTTGGATAACCTGGAACAAAAAAAGGCCGCGAAACGTAATTCCAATACCAATAAAACGTATTATTCGCTGCCAAATCTTAAAGACTTCAGACGGTTTAGGAGAAGATATAAAACAATTGAAATGTACGATATTCCTTACTATATTCTCAATTTAGTAAAGGAGTAAAAATTTACTGCTACTGTATCAATTTTTTGGACTTTGTCTTTCTGGCTTTAAAAGTCATGAAATGCGAATGGGTTTTATCTAAATTGCCCAAACTGTTTGGCAGTGGAAAATACCCGGCACCCCGCACCTCCACAATATCAAATCCATATAATTTTAGCAGGGCGGCAAGTCCGGATATATTGAGAATCGTTTTGTGAGTCCACTCCTTATAGATACTTTGGTCATCCTGATGAAGAGCTATCGGATTCCCGAGTCCCCATTTTTTAGCGCTGAAATTAGTAAGTGAAAAGATTTGCCACCCCATTATTGAGGCAAAAATGTTGCACCAACTGCTTGCATTTTCGGTAGATATAATCGTGTATCCTCCCGGTTTTAATATTCTGTATATCTCGCTTACAAAGTGATCAAGATTTGTGACGTGCTCAATGACTTGGTTAGCAGTAACGACATCAACGGAATCATCCTTAAGGGGAAAGTTGTCTTCAATATTTGCGTTAATAGTGTTGACTCCGGCTTTTTTTGCAAGTTTCAACCGGTCGGTAACAACATCAACGCCCCATATATTCTTTGATTTCATTTTTTTCCCGAGATAAACGGTTAGTTTTCCGTCATCGCAACCCAAGTCGACTAATTTTCCATCGGATTTCGTTTGGATCATTTCAATTATTCCGGAGTCATTCATTATGCGGGCGTTGGTATAAAGAGTATTAAGAAATTTTTTTAAAGGATGACTTACAAAATCACGGTTTTTGAATATAACGTCTGCAGCAATGCTATATCTCATGAGCTAAGTATATAGATATTTGTCAAAAATTCAATGACAATTTTAGGACAAATGAGCTAAAATTCTATTTACAGAACCTTATATATTTGCTATGCTTAATTTTATTTTAGCCCTCCCAAACAATACAAAATGATTAAAAGATATTCTTCATTGCTTATTGACCTGCTATTTATAGCACTCATTCTTTTTATCGTATATTACGTGATGGATTATCATTTCGGACGTTATTTTTTAGCCGGTGATTTTAGATTGCATATAGACAAGAATCATATATCAGAATATTTTACGCATATTTTCAGCACAAGATTTTCGGTTAATACGTTTATGTATATTCCTTTTTATTCTCTCTTTTTAGTGCTTCAACTTATTCCTTATCAATTAGTTCTTGTGTTAATTTTCTTTGGGATTCCAATCGCTCTTTATTTATCAATGAAGACTGTCCTTTTTATGATATCGGAGAAAAGACCATTGAGTTGGCAGCTGAACCTTTTTTTGAGCTCTCTTGCGTTCTACTATGCTATTAACCCCGCGCTATTTGACAGATACGTACATTTTACTATTCTTTATGGGGCAATTTTCTTTCCGCTTTACCTATTGTGTTTTTACAGATATCTGAGGTCTAAAGCAATTTTTAATAAATATCTTTTTGCAACTCCGGTGTTGCTTTTTTTCGGGAATGTAACGCCCCAATTATTTGTTCTATATGTTAGCGCTTCGGTACTGCTTTTTATTATTTCCATATTGACGGTATTAAAAAAAGATAAATACGTTCAACTGATTAAAAAAGGAGTTCTTCTTGCATTACTATGTCTGATAACACTTTTGCATATAATAACGCCGATATTTTCCGGTTTTTTGATAACAAAATCACTCCATGAGAGCTCGACTACCGAGGCCATCCTTATGCGCCTTTCCGACAAAAGTAATATCATCTCATCGATAAGTGGCACTCATCAATTTAACGCACTTTTAGAGTTCCCTGTAATAATTAGCAGTGGGCTCATTATTTTTGTGTTATTCCTTTTAACTGCTATAAAGAAAAAAGTAAAATATAGAAACGATTTGATGCTTTTGGTTGGAACCTCGATTCTCTTAGTTATTCTGGTAGGTTATGGTACGTTCCCAAAAATATATCAAATTATCGAAAAGACTTCTTTAAACCAGTTGCTTTGGCTGGTGAAAGATACAAGTACATATTACGTATTCTTCGTGGCGCTTATTGTATCTTTTGTGGGAAAGAACATTTTCTATTTAACGAAGCGGACAAAAAAAATACTTCTTCTTGGAATTCTTATCGCAATTTCAAATATCGGATTTATCCTTGCCACAAATAAACAGGCGTTCAATGAGTATTACCAGTTTTTAAATATTCCAAAAGAATATTTTAAATTAAGCGATGGATTGGCAAACGACCCGGACAGAAATTTATGGCTTCCTCCGCAAGCATACGTCACGAAAACATTTACAAAAGATATGACTCATTTTCCATCACCGGCTTTTTGGCTTACAAAGAATCGTGAAATAACATATATGACTACAAACTACCAAGATTTTCTCTCATTTATAGACAAAGAAATCTATTTCAAGAAATGCAAAGATAAAGCTCTTCTCAGTTGGCTCATAGGGGTACAAAAAATAAATGTAATAATTGACAATAATTCCATCAACAATCCGAAACTTGGTGACTCTACAACGGAAGAATATATTTCAATTGCAAATAAATGCCTAAAAAACCTTAATGATGTCTATTTATATAAATCATATGGCAATATGGATGTTTATAAATCCAGGCTTGCGGTTTCTCCCGAAGTCGTTGAATTTAAGGGTTCAATCGAACAACTGGACCGTTTTGTGAAGGACAACAAAGTTAATGTAATCTATTCTGATTCCGGAAAAGAAAAAATAAATCACTTGGGAAGTAATTTCACGGTTCTAAATGAGTCGTTTGACTTGAACTGGTTGTCTCAAGAGAATGAGCGTGCTATAAATAGAGTAAATTTTTCATCAATGCTTTTCAAGGGTAAAGGTGAAAGATTCCATTACAAAAATTCTTCTCTTTTTGAGTCAATTGTCATGATTGAAAAATTATTTGTTGGGATATTTTTTATCCTATTTATAATATATGCAAAAAAAGAATTCGCGAAAAAATAAAAATTGCAAATTCTGTGGAAAAAGCCTGAGTGGGATATATTGCCATTCGTGTAATTGTCTTACTCCTAACCGGAGAAACGAATCCCAGGATAGGAATGCAACATTTACAGATTATAGTTATAACCGATACGAAAGCAGTATAAGAAGCAGGTTATATAAAAAATGGATTAATTTTTCTGTTTCGCTTTTTGTCAATAATACCGATGGGAAAAAACTACTCAATATATTGTTTTCGCCTTTGTTGGGAGGAAGGCCGCAAATTAATTTTTCCGATAAAGAATCCATTCTTGACGTAGGATGCGGAAAAGGCTCTTTTCTTGCCGGTTTGCCGAGGAAATGGGAAAAGCATGGATGCGACATTGTTGATTATGGTTTGAAAAACAAAAATATCACTATTGGTAATTTCGAGACATTGAAGATTAAGAGGAAGTATTCTATAGTGCGTTCGTCTCATTCATTAGAGCATTCTCAAAACCCAAAACTATTTTTAAAGCGCATGATAGGTAGTACCGAAAATGGTGGAACAATTGTTATCCTTTCTCCTAATTCCGATTCACTTGCTTATAAAATATTCGGAAAGAAGTGGTTTACTCTTGATGTTGACAGCCATTACTGCATAATGAACATTCCATCCGTGTCGGATTTTTTGGAAAAAAATGGATGCAAAGTTATCTATAAACGAACCTATTCCTTACTTTCCTCGCCAGGGTCATTCTGTTCTTTTTTTGGAATGCAAAATTCCGTTTTTGCGTTAGCACTGGTGTCTATCGCATTCTTGCCTTTGCTTGCAATAGAGCAGATTAGCGGTAGAGCCGACTCCTTCGTTATCTATGCAAAAAAAATATAACATTCTCACCCTTACCGATTTTCCCACCCCTTCGTATCTACGTCCATACAGAAATGTCCTTTTCGTGGATCTGGCCCCTCAAAAATTTTTGGGCAAAGTTTTTGTGATTTCTCCGAAAGCCAAAGAAAAATTCAAAAACGAAAATGTTTCAATTCATCCGGCTTACTTTAATTCGGGGGATTTCAAAAAGAACCAATATAAATTGACTTACAGGATTACAAATATGATTATGCTATTGCTATACCTTATAAAATTCAGATTTACAAAAAATAATGAAGTTGATTTTATCCGTACCGGAACCACCTACATATCCTTTTTTATATCTCTAACCCTCAAACATACGACTCCGTACTTTGCAGATATATGTGATTTTTATTCCGACCTGTACGATGAATTTGGTATGCCATTTGGAAAGTATCTAAAAAAAATAATTCATCGTATCGAAACGTATGCTTTAAAACGGCCGAACCTCATTTTTCTTGATACTAATACCCAACGGGATTATTTGGTAAAAACATTCGGTGTTGACAGAAAGAAATGCGTGGTTATCCCAAATGGAATCATGCTTGACTACTACCCTTTGAAGATGGAAAAAGATAAAAAAATCCTCAAGAAATATAATTTTTCGGGAGACGATAAAATACTTTTTTACGGTGGAGACCTATCAAAATTGGATGGAGTAGAGCTGATAATTGAATTCGTAAAAAATAATAGAAATATTAAGGCTCTTATAATAGGGAAAGGAAACAAGGAGTACCTAAACGAATTGAAAGAGAAAGTCAGAGCGGATAAATTGGAGGGAAATATCGTTTTTGATTCTTTCAAGCCTGCTAATGAAGCATATAAATATATTTCTATAGCTGACGTCTGTCTTGCACCTTTCAAAATAACAAAGACTTCAAACACTGTCGAATGCGCAAAGATAATATCTGCCCTTATGATGGGAAAGAGAGTCTTGGCAACGGAAGCAGATGGAATAAAGAGCCTTTATAAAGATTCTGTACGATACTTCAAAGACGGAGATTATAAATCATTCTCAGAACAATTGAACGCAATGTTAAGGGCGGGAACTACGGCTGAAGAAAAAAACGCGCGAAGAAAATTGGGGGAAAAGTTTGATTTTAAAAAGATCATCCGGTACGAATACAAAGTGATTGAAGAATATTTGACAAACCCCACCCGGGATTTTTCTAAACTTGATTATATGTAGAAGAAAAATGATTAGCAAAAAAAGATTGAAGAATTTATCTGCAAAACCATCTGTCTCAATAATAATCCCACTCTATGTTGTGAGCGAACGTTTTTTTGACGATTTCAAAAAGTATTCAAAATTGAAGTATCCAAAATATGAAATTCTAATTGTTTGTGATAAAAAAATACCACTCGGAAGGATCCCTAAAGCTAGACTTGTATTAACCCACAAAAGAAAAACCGGTCCGGCTGTGAAACGGGATATTGCATTAACAAAAGCAAAAGGAGATATTTGCGCATTCATAGATGATGATGCGTATCCGGAGCCGGAATGGTTGGCTGAAGCCGTAAAAAATTTTAAAAGAGACGATGTTGTTGCAGTCGGTGGTCCGGGGACAACTCCGCCCGAGGACAAAAATTCCGAGAAAATTTCAGGATATATTTATGAATCCTTTTTCTGCAGCGGTGCAACGCAAAACCGGTTCGTGTCGTTAAAACCGTGCTATATTGACGACTGGCCGGCCTACAATCTGCTTGTGCGAAAAGATGTGCTACGAAGCGTGGGTGGTTATGGTTGCGATTTCTATGGGGGAGAGGACACATTCCTTTGCAATAAATTAATAAAAAAAGGGAAGATATATTATGAGCCAAATGCAGTAGTGTTTCACCATAGGCGAAAATTATTCTTTGATCTGCTCAAACAAATCGGCAATGTGGGAATGCATAGGGGCTTTTTTGCCAAAAAATATCCGGAAACATCGAGAAAATGGTTTTATTTTTTACCCTCCGCTCTTACTGTCGGATTCTTTTTATTTCTTCTTATAGGGATTTTCAATGTGTCCTTTATGCCGTTCTTCTTTTTCTCCGTGGCTTTCTTTGTTACTATCGGTATGATGTCGGTTATCGATAAGACATCTCTTCCCAATGCTTTTGTCGTCGGAATTGGTATAATTCTTGTGCATTTGTCTTATGGAGGATACTTTATCAAAGGGTTGTTGCTCAACAAACTTGACAGATAACAGAACAATATGAAAAATAAAATCGCGGATTTCAGAAGTGACGAATTTTATGATGAGAAATATGATGATGAGTCGTGGCTTACCCAACGCGAGAAGGACGGCGTAGCGTTGATTAACAGGATTAAGTCGTACAGAGTGTTTAAAAAAGGAGACAAAATGCTCGATGCCGGGTGCGGAAGTGGAGATATGGCAAAGGCTATCATGAAAAAATATGGTGTCGTTGCTTATGGAACCGATTTGAATAAGGTCGCGATAAGAAGAGCAAATGGGGTAGGAGTAAAGGCAAAAATAGCAAATCTTGATGAGAAATGGCCCTATGAAGACTCATTCTTTAATTCGGTAATTGCCGCCGAGATAATTGAACACGTGATAAATCCCGATAATTTTCTCAGTGAAGCAAAAAGGGTTCTGAAAAAAAACGGATACCTTGTAATCACAACTCCCAATCTTGCATCATGGTTCAATAGGATGATCTTTCTCTTCGGTTACCAGCCTTTTTTTACCGAAGTAAGTACTATTGATAAAACCATGGGATTAAAATTTACTCGTCGTCTTACACCAAACCGGGAGACAATGGGGCACATCCGTGTTTTTACTTTAAAAGCACTTAGAGATATGCTTGAAATGTACGGATTTAATATTGTTGCTGAAAAAGGGTCAACGGTGTATTACCTCCCGAAGTATATGGTGCCATTCGATTATCTATTTAAATATACTCCTTCCTTAAGTACTGATATGACGATTATTGCAAGAAAGAAATAGTAAGAACTCGCATGAAAGCAACATCAATGAAAATCCTGGGCTTTCTTGCCTTACTTTTGGTAAGCAATCTCTTTCTATTGAAATCCGGACTTTGGATGCATCAAGACGCGTCCTATTGGTATAGGACTCCCGTTGAATCTCTTCATGCGCTATATGCCCAATTACTTACTTTTTCCAATTTTGATTATTACTCCGGTTTTGATAGCGGTATGCTGAGCTATTCGAAAATAATAACTGCCTCTTATTCCTTTGTACTATTTAAATATTTCGGAAGTTCACTCTCACAGATATTATTCATCTTGAGCGGGTACATCTTTTCATTCATCTCATTCTATTTATTCTCCGGAATTTTTGAAAAGGAAAGAGGGCGAAGATATCTACTATCGCTTCTTTACGCCTTCAATCCATTGTCATTCAGTCTTCAAGGATTCTCTATCATTATGGCCGGGATACCGCTTTTCATCTTTTCCTTCCATGCGTATTTAACAAAAAAGGAAAAGATAGCAAAATTCCTTTTTTTGAACATACTTTCTCTATTTATTGTCATCGTATATATAAGATTTGTGGAAATTGCATTAATAGTTATATTGGCTTTTTGCCTTTATCTCTTTAGAAAAGAATGGCATCTTCTTTTTAGAAAGCGCGTACCAATTCTTCTCATAACATATGTCCTGATGTTCATGCCGTCAATTTTCTCTTTTATTTCCCAGAGGATTGAGAATTCCGATACCGTTTTTTATTACGGTGCCCTATTTAAGGAAAGTGCGGCAAGTGTATCAATGGCCAACGCGTTCAACCTCATGCAATCATTCGATTTGGTTCTATATGACAACATCCCGTATGCTTTGTGCGGCATTTTCATGTTTGTTTTACTGTTGCTTTTGTTGGTAAAGCAAAACTCGGCAAAAAAGACCTCCTTACAGCTTTTCCTAATTTCTCTTTCTCTTTTGGGCATTTCTCTTTATGGTCTTTACAATATTACGGGAAGTCATATATACCCGGTTATCCTAAAGCTATTCCCTTTTATAACGAACGCACCCGTATGGGCTCTTTATATCTCACTAATTCCCCTACTTCTTTTATCCAATCTTCTGATAGTGCGCCGGAAAATTTATACATTTGTCGTATTTATATACCTGGCAATTGCAATTTCACCACTTCTCAATCTGCAGGATATGAAATTACAGAAATTTGATATGTCACAACTTCCAACGGCATATAAAAGTAGCTTTTTGGTCAATTCTTTCGGTTTTCCTGAGGCAACTTCTTACATTCCCGGAATTTGCTGGAGGGCAGAATACATGAACGGGAGAAATATACCTACCCAGTGCATAAATTCCGGAATATTTTACCGCCCGATTTCTTATGATAATCCCAGATTCATTTCCGGTGAAGAGTTTAACTTATCAAAAAAACTTCTGTCAGCAACAAATTTAGGAAACCTACGTATAACACATAATCTCAAAAATGTTATTCTTGCTAAAGATATCGTGGTAAAGAAAGGGCCGGGGGGACCTTTGACGGGTGAAAAAGACATACAGAGAATTACCGAAATCAAAAAAATCATAGCACGCGATAATAATCTCAATAGACAGGAAAATGTGAATTTCAGCCATTATTCCTTTTTGGAGAAGGATAATTATGATTTCTTCCTCTACGCTCCTTTAAAATTGGTACGTGGCCAAGATATATTTGGGGAAAGTGTCAACATACATGAGAGGCCGGTTTTTACTGATGAGAAAATGAGCATAGGACAATCTCCCGAGGTGGAATACAAGGCTTCGCCTCTGAACGGTACAAAAATATTCTTAAAAGTCAAACTGGCTGATACCAGTCCATTTGTGCTTCAACTTAATCAGTCCTTCAATAGGAACTGGCATTTAAGATGGATAACAAAAGGGGAATTTGAGAAGGAGAAGTGTATCAATGAGAATTCTTATTCGATTACAAATAATAAGAGATGTCAAATTTCCATTCCTCCCATGTCTATTGGTGATGGTACCTATTTATTAAGGCAGTCCTTGTCTGAAAATGCGCATTTTAAATCCAACTTGTTAAACAATATGTGGTACATAATGCCGGATAAATATGCGGATAGTGTTTATGACAATGATTATCTATATGCGGTCATAACGTACGACAAGCAGATTTACTTTTCTTGGATGATTGTGATTTCATTGATTACAGGCGCCGTTGTTGTTATATTAGTTGGTGTTCAGGAGTTTGATTCGCTTAAGGAAAAATTTAAACAATGAAAATAATAGGACGCATTTTTTTTCTTTTTATACTCCCCGTATTGCTTCTGGGGTTTTGGATAGCGGCTCCGGTTGTCTTGAATAACGACAGTCCGTTACTTGTCATGTCATCGAATTATAGCAAAGGGATATTTCGCCCATTCAATGGTAACGAAATTCATGTTCATGAAAAGGTATCGGGCCAATTCAAATCTAAAGAGAACAATTTGGGAATTGTTGCCGTAAGATTCAATACATTCGGCAGAATCAACAATGATATTGTCATCTTTAGGATAAAGGAGTCGAATAATGATTCCTGGTACTACGAAGGAAAGTATAAAGTCGACCAATTTCAGCCAAACGGACTCTTCACTTTTGGGTTTCCCCGAATTCCTAATTCTGAGAACAAGTCATATCTTTTTGAAATAGAATCAACTAAAGGGGAGAAGGGTGACGCTGTAGCACTCAGTTATTTCGAGCCGTCGGTGATGGCTAAGTATGCTTATTCAAAAAGCGAGTTGTTCCGTAACAAAAAAGAATTATTCGTATTTTCTTTTAAAAAAATAGCCTACTCATACCAGAGTTTTAGTTTTTTCATTTCTTCCTTGCCGTTTCTGCTTCCTTTGGTGTTCTATTCATTCCTGATTTCGATAAGAAAAAGGATCATTAAGAAAAAATATCCTTTTTTTCAGCAAATATTTACATTCATGCTCTTATTAAGTCTGGTTTTTTTGCCTTCGATGTCAACTACATCATTTTTTCTTTTTGTAATGTTTTGGGTTCTTCTTATCATTATTAACAGGCTCGACAGTTCTGTGTCGTTTTTGTATTCTTTAGTTCTGCTTCTGATTACTCCATTTTTGATAGTTACCAATCAGCAATATATAGCCGAAAATTTTGCCAGGTGGACATACTATTTCTTCGCCGCAGGCACTTTTCAACTTATGTATGAGTTAAAAATGCGCCCTAAGGAAATGACAAATTACAAAGATGTTATCAATGACTTTATCGGAGAGAAGAGATATTCAAACATTTCTAAAAAAGTAAGAAAGATAAGGAAATAGATTTTTTCTGCCCCGTTAGCTGTTCTAAATTGCATCAAATGATAAAGCTTATCAAATCAACATTCTATAAAGAGAAGGAGACAAAAGAGAAGTTAGTAAAATTTATAGCCGGGGCTCAACAGTTAAGTTTTGGAAAAGAGTGTGAAAAGTTTGAGAAGAAATTTGCCCGCTTTCAGGGGAGAAAGTATTGCGTGTTTGTAAATAGCGGAAGTTCTGCAAATTTAGCATTGATTCAGGCACTGCTTAATACCGGAAAAATCAAAAGGGGCGACAAGGTGGGATTCTCATCTCTCACGTGGTCAACAAATGTGATGCCGTTAATACAACTTGGTTTGGAAGCCGTTCCAATCGATGTTGAGATAGACACGCTTAATATCTCAAGCAGAAAATTAAACCGGACTCTGAGAAAACACAAAATAAAAATGCTTTTCCTAACAAATCTGCTTGGTTTTACGCATGACATAGATGAGATAAAGAAGGTGTGCGACAAACAAAAGATAGTTCTTGCAGAGGATAATTGTGAAGCCTTAGGCACTATATATAAAGGAAGGAAGCTAGGTAATTTCGGTTTGGCTGCAACATTCTCATTTTATGTCGGTCATCATATGTCAACAATCGAAGGAGGTGCTGTTCTGACTGATAATAGTACCCTTGCTGCACAATTGCGAATTGTACGTGCTCATGGCTGGGATAGAAATCTAACTGAAAAACGGCAGCTTCGGATGCGCGATAAATTCCGGGTCAATTCAACTTTTTATTCACGATACACTTTTTATGATTTGGGATTTAACCTGCGTCCGACAGAAATAAACGGATTTATCGGCAACACACAGATAAAGTACCTCGATGAGATTATCAAAAAACGAAACAAGAATTTCTTGGAACTTTCCGACTTCATCTACTCAAAAGACAAATATTTTCCGATACGGTATAATCATATCGATTTGGTATCCAATTTTGCGATACCCGTAATCTGTAAAACGCGGGAGATACGGGATGAATTGGTCGAAAAATGTAACGGAAAATTAGAAATACGGCCTATTGTTGGGGGAGATATAACCCAACAGCCTTTTTTTACGAAGTATGTTTCGGATTTTTCCGATGAAATTAAGAATGCCCGGCTTGTCCATGCCCAAGGGTTATATTTTGGAAACAATCCGGAGCTAACACAAAAAGAGATTAAAGAGATTAAACGAATTTTTTCGTAAGTTTTAAAAACTCATTATGAAAGTACTTGTAACGGGAGCGGCAGGATTTATGGGGAGCCATCTCGTCGATGCGCTCGTTGATAAAGGTCACGATGTGTATGCAGTGGATGATCTTTCAGGGGGATATAGAGAAAATCTTAACTCGAAAAGTACCTTTATGAAACTCGACCTTCGGAATAAGAAGAGGACCGAAGAAGTCATTACAAAAATCAAACCCGAATTGGTTTTCCATTTGGCGGCGGATGCGACCGAGGGGAGAAGTCAATTCACGCCAATTAATTGTACGGAGCGTAATTATTTTGCATATCTGAATCTTCTTGTTCCGTGTATCAAAAACGGAATGAAAAAAATAGTTGTCACAAGCTCCATGAGTGTCTATGGAAGTCAAAAAACTCCTTTCGATGAGAAAATGCCAAAGAGACCTGATGATATTTACGGAATCTCAAAAGCCGCTATGGAGGATGCGACGATAATATTGAGTGAAGTCCATAAATTCAAATATGTCATCATTCGTCCCCATAATGTATATGGACCTCGCCAGAATATGGCCGATCCCTATAGAAATGTAATTGCAATTTTCATCAATTGTCTTCTCAATAATAAGAACTACTATATATATGGAAAAGGAAATCAAAAAAGAGCATTTTCTTATATCGATGATTTTACCCCCTACATATTGAAGGCAGGACTTTTTTCAAAAGCGGATAATCAAATTTTTAACATCGGTCCTACTCAAGAATACACAATAAAGCAATTGTCGGAAATTGTTTTGCGGCAATTTTTTCCCGGTGGTAAAGTACCAAAGCATTTGGTTCCCAAGAACTTGCCCATTCGTCCAAAAGAAGTAGTTGACGCGTGGTGTACGGTAAAAAGAGCGGAAGAAGTATTGGGTTACAAAACTACGGTTACACTTGAGGAAGGGGTTAGAAAAATGATAGCATGGGCAAAAGAGCAGGGTCCGAAGAAATTTAAGTATTTGGATAACTTGGAGCTTGACAACAAAGACACACCGCTTGTTTGGAAGAAAAAATTAATTTAACCAACAATTGGTATTTTGCCGCAATTCCCGAAACATTCTTGCGCTTTTCTTTACCCTTCAAAAAAGGGTATTATTGGTATATGGACAATAATATAGCGACAGAAATTGCTGTCGTGGGGATAACCTATCAGCCGAAATGGTACGGTGGACCGCTTAAAAGCATTAAGCATACTGATAAAATAAGGGGAGATCTGATTTTGTATTCGGTACGGTTTGCGGTAGGAGTCGGTCATAGAGTTGTCTTGGTTGATGGAGGAAGTGCAAAGACATTTGTCGCAGAACTTAAAAAAATCCCCGGGGTAAAACTTTTTCAGTCAAAAGTTCCCAAACGGTCACCAAATAGAAGAAAAGCTATTTTTGAAGCCTCAAAAATTGAAGGAATCAAGGCGATTGTTATGACTGAAATCGAAAAAGTTTCATTGATAACGGACTGCATGAGTGTGATGGTAAGTCCAATTCTTCATGGGGATGCCGATGTCGTTATTCCAAAAAGAGAGGAAGCGCTTTTTAAGAAAAGCTATCCTGACTATATGTTCGAATCCGAAGTGGAAGGGAATTTGATGTATAACGAAGCTTTGCGGGCAAATGGCTTGCTCTCATCGCATCAGGATGACCTTGACGTCTTTTTCGGAGCTCGTGTATTCCGAAATGACAAAAAAATGCTGAAATTTTTGCTTTCACACTATGAAGCACACCCATTCAATTCTCTTATCGAGCACAAGCTTTTCAATCTTGAAGAATATTCAAACGCGCAGTTTTTTCCCGTCGTTAAAGCGTTGGCGAAAGGATTGAGAGTTGTTTCGGTTACAGTGCCTTTTGTGTACCCAGAAAAACAGAAGGAAAACGAACAGGTAGGAGAAAAAGAATCCTTTCAGCTTAAGAGAAGATATCAGAAGCTTACCATCATAATCGAACTCATGCACTTTTTGGGATATCTGGCGCACAAAAACGAGAGAAGCATACAATTAAAACATTAGAATATGAGGATTGGAATTGATGTCAGTCAACTGGCGTATTCACATACAGGCGTTGCAAATTACCTTTTGCAGCTACTGAAGGAGATGGTTAAGTACGAAAAAAATGAATATATTCTTTTTTTCTCATCCTTGCGCCAAACACCACCACAGGAAGTTATAAGTTTGACGAAACTTAAAAATGTCACACTAAAAAAATTCAGATTCCCTCCGACCGCACTTCACATTCTTTGGAACATAGTGCATCTTACGCCAATTGAGAAATTTGTCGGTCCAGTTGATATTTTTATAACTTCCGATTGGACGGAACCACCGGCAAAGAAAGCAAAAAAAGCGACCATTTTGTATGACCTTATTGTTTACAAATACCCTCGTGAAACTGCTGATAAAATCATTAAAGTGCAAAAGAAAAAACTTTCCTGGGTGGCAAAAGAAAGCGATATTGTTTTTTGTATCTCGGAGTCGACAAAAACGGATGCGGAAGAGATATTGCATATCGACAAACTGAAATTAAAAGTTGTTTACCCCGGATTTTAGTTTTTATGAAAAAAATAATTGGAATTGATGCAAATGAAGCAAATGTTGTCCGCCGTGTCGGAATTTCCGAGTATGCGTATCAAATACTCACAAAGCTTTATGAGCTAAGAGATGCGGGAGAAATAGAGTATGATTTTGTTATTTACTTAAAGTCCCAACCGCTTGATTTCCTGCCTAATAAGACTTCGTGGTGGAACTATAGAATAGTAAAACCTTCAAAATTTTGGACTCAAGTCGGGCTTCCTTTTCACCTTATGACGTCAAGAAAAAAACCCGATGTCTTTTTGACTCTTACCCATTACGCGCCTCGCGTTTCTCCGGTTCCGACAATCGTTTCGGTCATGGATTTGTCCTACCTTCATTTTCCCGAGACTTTCAAAAAAAACGATTTGTACCAGCTGACAAAATGGACAAAGTATTCGGTAAAAAAAGCTGCAAAAGTAATTACAATCAGTCAAAGCAGTAAAGATGATATAATTAAATTCTATAAAACAGCCCCGGAGAAAGTAAAAGTTGTTCACCTGGGACTGAAGGAATTATCTATGGATAAAGCCCCAACCGACCTTGAGAAGTTTGGTGTAACAGGAAAATTCGTTCTTTTTGTCGGAACACTGCAACCGAGAAAAAATATCTCTCGTCTCATAGAGGCTTTCTCTCGTTTGCCACAACAATTAAAAGAAGAATATCAGCTGGTTGTGATAGGAAAAAAAGGATGGCTGTATGAAGATATCCTCAATTCACCAAAGAAATTTGACGTAGAAAATAGAGTGTTATTCCTCGATTATGTTTCCGACGAGGATTTGCCTACCTTTTATAAAAAGGCTGAGCTTTTCGTACTGCCAAGCTTGTATGAAGGATTTGGTCTTCCGGTTTTGGAGGCAATGAGGTACGGGTGCCCCGTTGCGACGAGTAACGTTTCAAGTCTTCCCGAAGCAGGGGGAGACGCTGCGGTTTATTTTGACCCTGAAAGTATTGAGGATATCAAGAAAACCATAGAAAATGTATTGAATGATGCGAATTTGCGAGACAAAATGAGGGAAAAGGGACTTAGTCATTATAAAAAGTTTACGTGGGATAAAGCAGCAA
>CAZMSF010000006.1:0-17123 GCA_964568885.1 uncultured Gammaproteobacteria bacterium | reverse complement strand
TAAAAAGTTTACGTGGGATAAAGCAGCAAAAGAAGTATTAGGGGTGATAGAAGAAGTCGTATCTTAATATGAACGGTAAAATAGCACGAAGACTAAATGCAATTTGGATAGAGTACGTATGCGCAAAATTGAGGGCTACGGGATATATTCCGTTTCATCACGTGAGGCGTTTGGTGTACCGGATTTTCGGGATAAAAATCGGTAAAGGGTCGACAATACATATGTTTGCTACTTTTTATAACCCCTTCAATATCAGAATTGGCCGCGACACAATTATTGGGGAGTGGGCGGTTTTGGACGGCCGCGCAGAGTTGACTATTGGAGATCATGTAGATATTGCGTCTAATGTTATGATTTACAACGCCGAGCACGATGTCATGTCCTCTAATTTTACAAAAGCGCGAATGGAAAAAGTGGCAATTGAGGATTACGTCTTTATCGGGCCACGGGCAATAATTTTGCCGGGGGTAACAGTAGGGCGAGGCGGGGTTGTTGCGGCGGGAGCCGTAGTTACAAAAGACGTGGCTCCTCTTACAATCGTTGGGGGAGTACCTGCAAAAGAAATAGGTCAAAGAAGCGAGGACAGTTTGAATTACAAATTAGGGAGGGCAGCTTGGTTCCGTTAATGCCGTATGCCAACGATTTCCTTTCTTATATTAACCTACAATTCCTCTTCCTATATAAAGCGTCTTCTTGACTCAATTTTTAGTGTTCTCCATTCTGAGATAGAGCGCGGAGAGGTTGAGATAATTGTTGAAGATAATGCCTCACACGACAATACGGTTAAGGTGGTTGAGGAATACAAAAAAAGCAAGAAAAATATTGTTCTTTATGTTTCAAAGGAAAACAAAGGGTATGCGTCCGGGATAAACAATGCGGCAAGAAAAGCCGGGGGAAAACTTCTTGTTGTCGTAAATCCCGATTCGGAGCTTGTGAGTTTTAATTTCAAAGAAATTGTCGGTGAGTTTGAAAATAATAAAAAATTGGCAGTTGCAGGACTTAAAATAGTTGATTTTGAGGGAAATAATGAGAAAACCGCGGGAACATTTTTCAATCCTCTCTCTTTTCTTGCATTCTCACTAGGGTTCGAGAAACACTTGGGCCTTCGTTATTCTCCAAAAGAGAAAACACCTGTGGATTTTACGAGCGGAGGATTTGTTGTATTCAGAAAAGATGCATTTGAGAAGCTTGGAGGCTACGATGAAGATTACTTTATGTATGTAGAGGATATGGATATTTGTTACCGTGCAAAAAAAGCAGGATTTCTGGTGTGTTTCTTGCCCTATGGTGTCCTCCGTCATAAAGGGCAGGGAAGCTCGAGCAGGGAATTTGCGATAGTAAATATATATAAAGGGTTGCAGACATTCCATACAAAACATGGAAGTTTTTTGATGACTTTTTACGTCAAAAACTTGCTAACATTTAAGGCGGCACTTATAATTTTTATTGGCGCTATACTTGGGAAAAAGGAGCTAGTCGCAACCTACACAAAAGCACTGCACACTATTGTATGAGTTTATTTAAAAAAATTCTGAAGTATTTGCTCCCGTCGTCTCTGCTTCTTTTATTGGTGTTTGTTCCTTTGTATCCGAAGCTCCCGCTTATCGATATAAAAAACACATGGGTATATGTGAGAGTTGAGGATTTTCTTGTTCTGACAACGGTCGGTATCTGGATTTATCTACTTTTGGCAAAAAAAGTATCCTTAAAAACTCCGCTGACGATACCCATTTTTGCCTACTGGATAGTAGGAGCAATTGCGACCATTCACGGGGTAATTATCATTTTCCCAACCATTGCAAATGTCTATCCGAATGTATCGTTGCTGACGTATTTACGGCACATTGAATATCTTATATTGTTTTTTGTAGCATTCTCATCTGTTAGGAGCAGAAAATTTGTTTTGCTTTCGATTTGGACGGTTGTTATGTCTTTGGTTGGAGTTATTGCGTACGGATTCGGGCAGAAATTTCTTTCCTTCCCTGCGTATTTGACGATGAACGAGCAGTATGCGAAGGGAACTGCAATCTTCGTGTCTCCATTGGGACGCATCTCTTCAACCTTTGCCGGCCATTACGATTTGGCAGCGTACTTGGTGTTAGTCATTCCAATTTTGGTGGGTCTTTTCTTTGGTTTTAAAAATATCTTTATAAAACTTTTTCTTCTCATAATTTCTCTTCTTGGCGTAGTTTTGCTTTTCTGGACTGTATCACGTGTTTCATTTTTTGCTTTATTTATCGCGCTTCTGGTCGTTGTTTTGTTCCACAAAAAAAAGCTGGTGTATATTTTTACCCCTTTTGTAGTTGTTGCCGGATTCATATTCCTTTATTCAAACTCTTCTCTTCTTGCCCGGTTCAGCAATACGGTAAAAGAAATTAATGTGCTGGTGAACGCCAAAACGGGAGATGCCATAGGGCAAGTAAGCATCGAGCCGAGAAAATACATTATGGGCAAAACCATATTGCACGAAAAAGAGCTGCTGAATGAGTTGTATGTCTCAAGTCCTTCCGCTTCAAAAATTGTTCTTCCGCCCGATATGCCGCTTGCTTTATCAAAATATAGAGTGCCAGTAGAAATAGCCGTTGTCCAGGCAAAACTTACATCAACCGGCGAAACATTGCCTCAAGGGAGTGAATACATAAATCTTCCCCTCTCGCCCGTTATCAAAAGATTTGATAATTTTTTCTATGAATATCCACCGACCGATTCCAGTCCTTCGGCGTCGGTTCAGATTGTTCCGGGAAGCTTTTTAGTTAAAAAAGCTCAGGCGTATGACATTTCGTTTACAACACGGTTTCAAGGAGAATGGCCCAATACACTCACGGCTTTTATGAGGAATTTGTTTTTCGGGAGCGGGTTTGGTTCGGTAAGCCTTGCGGTTGATAATAACTATCTGCGGATGCTGGGGGAGAGTGGGTTACTCGGAACCACCGCTTTTGTTCTGATATTTATCGTGCTTGGTGCGTATATCAAAAAAACCCTAAAAGAAACAAACGACAAAGTCATCCGGAGTTTTGTTCTCGGATTTGCGGCCGGTGTTATCGGACTTTCGCTCAATGCTACGCTAATTGATGTTTTTGAAGCGTCAAAAGTGGCGCTGCAGCTTTGGCTTCTGGTCGGTATTGTTGTCGGTGCGCTTTCTTTGTATCAGACAAAAAGTTTTCATCTGTATCGTGAGCTTGCACACATCGCCTCCTCAACTTACGCGGTCATTTCCTATTTTGTGCTGTTGACTCTCGCCATTTTCTTTACGACGTTGTCAAATTATTTTGTCGGCGATGACTTTACGTGGTTCCGGTGGGCTGCCGACTGCAAGCATTTTCTCGCAAGCTGTTCGTCTATTCCGGGTACCATCTCAACTTATTTTCTCAATTCGGGAGGATTTTTCTACCGCCCGGGTACAAAGGCTTACTTTTATCTTATGTATCAAGTATTTTCTCTCAATCCGGCTGTTTATCACATCATATCAATAAGCCTCCACTTAATCGTTGTGATTCTTCTTTATATTACAGCGAAGAAAATTTTGAAAAATAATTTCTTGGCGGCTGCGGCAGGACTTCTTTTTCTTATATCAAGCGGATATCTTGAGATTGTCCTATGGACGGCTTCAACCGGTCATCTTTTCAACGCGATATTTATCCTGACCGCTTTCCTGCTTTTTATCAGATGGAATGAAACGGGAAAAAGTGTATATCTTGCTTTGTCCCTCCTTTCATCTCTCGCAGCTCTTGCATTCTATGAGCTGGGAATAATAACTCCTCTGTTGTGTTTTGCATATTGGGTTTTTGTAAGCGCAAATATAACTGCCGGTTCTATAACTGGGTTATTAAAAAGAAAAATGCTTTTGGCTCTTTTTCTTCCCGACGTACTCTATCTGATAGTGCGGTTTTTTTCTCATACGTATTGGTTCTCGGGGGATTATAGCTATAACATCGTGAAGCTCCCTTTCAACGTAGTCGGCAACTTTTTCGGGTACGTTCTTATTTCACTTTTTGGTCCGCTGAGCCTTCCCTTTTATGAGAAGTTGCGGCTTGTCACAAAAACAAATATACCCCTGGCCATTATTGCCACAATTATCTTAATTGGAGCAGTGTTTTTCATTATAAAAAAACTATCCAAAACATTTGATAAAGAAGAAAGAAGAGTAATTATTTTCGGACTTTTGTTTTCTGCCATTTGTCTCATTCCATTTCTGGGTCTTGGGAATATTGCGTTCCGGTATTCATACCTTGCATCATTTGGAATTTTTATGGTGCTTGTTGTTATTGCACACAAATTATTTAGGTACTTCTTGGCGTATGGGCGGGATATCGCAATTGGCGTTTTGGCATGTTTTGCATCCGTTTTTGTTCTGGTTCATGTTATCCAAGCGCAGCAATTGATAATCGATTGGCATGGAGCGGGGGAACGTGTACAGAATTTCTTGACGTCAATTGATTCACTTTATGACGAGTCATGGTCTACGGAGAAAGTGAATCTCTACTTTACCAACGTCCCGATAAAAAGCAATGACGCGTGGGTATTTCCTGTCGGGTTGGAAGACGCGGTTTGGTTTGTCTCAAAAAATGATAATATACATGTCGTAACAGTACCGGAGATAAAAGATGTGCCTAAAGACGCATATACATCTTTGAATAGTTGGGTTTTTCAATTCCATCCTGACGGTAACTTGACCCGGATAATAATGACCAAAAAGGGTCTTTCCGAACTTCAGATGTAGGGTTGTTGTTCCATGCGATATGTCGGATATATTTAAGCCAAAATTTCTTCAGATTGCACTTCCTATTATCATTCTTTTTTTCGGCTTTATCGTGAGACTGTATCGCTTTGACAACCCTATTGCCGATTGGCATTCGTGGAGACAGGCTGATACATCGGCCGTTTCAAGAATTTTTATAGAACGCGGATTTGATCTTTTACACCCGAGGTATCTTGATATTTCAAATATTCAAACAGGGAAAAACAACCCCGAAGGATACCGGTATGTTGAATTTCCCATTTATAATCTTTTTCAAGGCATGCTATTTAAAACCATTGGGTTTTTTACAATAGAAGAATGGGGAAGATTGATTTCGATTTTCTCCTCATTATTTGCAGGCTTTTTCTTGTTTCGGCTTACTAAAAAACACTACGATTTTAAAACAGGTGTCCTGTCGCTGTTTTTCTATATGTTTGTGCCGTTTTCCATCTATTACAGTAGGACAATTTTGCCCGATGTAATGATGGTTGGTGCATCAATGGCGGGAATTTATTTTTTCGATTTATACCTGGATGAGAAAAAGAAACATAAATTTATATTTCTTTTTCTTTCAACATTATGTACTGCTGCTTCTTTTTTGCTAAAGCCTTACGCATTGTTTTTTGTTCTTCCCCAGGTATATCTGGCGTATAAAAAATATAAATTTAAAATGATGCTTCGCCCAGAATTGTGGGCACATGTAATTATTGCAACCATTCCGCTTGTCTGGTGGCGGATGTTCATCATGCAGTATCCTGAGGGAATTCCTGCAAGCAATTGGCTTTTTAACGGAAATGGCATACGGTTCCGGCCTTCATTTTTCCGTTGGATTTTTTATGAGCGGATAACAAAACTTATATCGGGGTATTTCGGTACGTTGCTTTTAGCAATAGGATTTATTTCTAGCTTTAAGAAGAAACAAAATTTATTGGCAGTAAGTTTTTTGGTTTCCTCTCTTTTGTATGTTTGCATCATCGCAACCGGAAATGTCCAGCATGATTACTATCAAATATTGGTCGTCCCGACCGTGGCTCTTTTTATGGGATTGGGCGCATCGTATCTGACGAAAAAAGGATATCTTGGACGAAGTGTTGGGGCGCTTACAATCATTCTTTCATTCTATTTCGGATGGGGTATTGTGAAAGATTATTTTAATATAAATAACCGTTCAATTGTTGTTGCAGGGGAAAAAGCCGACGCACTTTTGCCGAAAGATGCAAAGGTAATAGTCCCTTATGACGGTGACACGACGCCATTATATTACATAAATAGACCCGGATGGCCGGCCTTTCAGGATTCTGTCGAAAATCTAAAAAAGCTCGGTGCGACACATCTGGTTTTCGTAAAACCATTGAAAAGAGATATTGATAGTTTTGGAAAGGAATATGAAGTTGTTGCTCAAAGTTCCGATTATTTGATACTCAAACTATGAATGTGTTATTCGTAACATACGATTTTCCATTCCCTACCAATTCAGGGGGGAAAAACCGTGCATACCACTTGTTGAAATACACAGCAAAGAAGGCCAACGTCTTTTTGTATTCGTATGTACGTGAGGATTACAATCCCGAGCACAATGGCGAGATCTTGTCTTTGGGAGTAAAAAAGATACAAGTTTTTAAGAGGAGGAAATTATCTTCATTTTCAAACTTTCCAAAAACCGTTCTTTCAAATTCTTCAATATTTAAGACGCTGTATTATGACGAAAAAGTTTTTGGGGAATTGGTCGAGCTTATTAAGCGGGAGAAAATAGATATCGTTCATTTCGAATCGACATATACGGGTTTTTTCATCGGGAAAAGACTCAAGAAGCTCGGGGTAAAGCTTGTTCTGGGTACCGAGAACATAGAGTTCATGCTCTATTATGATTATGCAAAAAATCTCAACAAATTTTACCTTAAACCATTCGTGTACTATCAGGCAAAACGGTTAAAAAAAGAGGAGCTTGATATGGTGAGAAACGCCGATGCGGTGACAACAATTACAAAACAGGAGGCAGACATTTTGGAAAGACTTACCAGCGTTAAGAGTGGTATAGTCGCAAACGGGATAGAACCCGAAACGTACTCGTACGCCGTACAAAAAGAGCTGAAAAACAATTTGCTATTTGTCGGAAATTTTATGTACTTTCCCAATATTGATGCAATGGATTTTTTCTATAAGAATGTATTTCCGAAGTTGGACAAAAAACTGACTCTTACTGTCATAGGAAAGAAAGTGAAAGAGAAATTTAATTTTTCCGACAAGCGGATAGTTTGTAAAGACTTTGTGGAAAACATAATTGATGAATATAGAAACGCCGATGTTCTGGTTTTTCCTATCAGAATTGGGGGAGGTACTAACTTTAAAGTTCTTGAGGCAATGGCTTTGGGTGTTCCCATCGTCGCGCAGCCTGATAGACTTTCAGGGTTGAATGTTGAGTCCGAGGAGCATTTCCTTGCGGCAACAACGGGCGAAGAGTATGTCAAACAAATAGAGCGGATATATAATGACAGAGCACTTCGTAAAAAACTTTCTCTTGCTGCAAGAAAAGTAATAGAGGAACGGTATGCGTGGGAACAAATCGGTAAAGAACTGTTGAAAGTTTGGGAAAAAAATTTAGAGCTTTAAAGATGAAAAAAATTGACGTATCGGTTATTGTCGTGGCTTATAACTCAAAAGACACAATTGTCGGTTGTGTCAACTCGGTTCTTGATAGCGTAAAGTCGCATTCTTTTGAAATCATCATTTCCGATAATAGCCAGAATTTGGATACCGAAAAAGTGGTGGAGGAGAAATTCGGAAAGAATGAGAACGTGATATTTATTCACAACAGTCAGAATTTGGGTTTTTCAAAGGGTAATAATGTAGGGGTAAAAAAAGCGCAGGGGAACTATGTTTTGTTTTTGAATCCCGACACAAAAGTGTATGAGCATACTATTGACGGAATGATAGAATTCATGAGAGAGCATCCCGAATGCGGGGCATCTACGTGTGTTGTAAAATTGCCCAACGGAGAACTGGACGACTCTTCTCACAGAGGATTTCCTACTCCCTGGCGGTCACTGTCATATTTTTCCGGATTGTCAAAGATTTTTCCGAAAAGCCGGTTATTTGGAGGATATAACCTTTCGTATCTTGATACGACAAAAACGCATGAAATTGAATCGCTGGCCGGATCTTTTATGCTTATGCCCTATGCTGTTGGTGAAAAACTCGGGTGGTGGGATGAGGACTACTTTTTCTACGGTGAGGATATAGACTTTTGTTACCGGCTTATAAAAGCAGGATACAAAATATATTTTGTTGCAGAGTATGAAGCGCTTCACATGAAAGGAATTTCAAGCGGGATAAAAAAAGTTTCAAAAAACGTAACGAAAGCAAGTGATGCGACAAAAAAATTTGCAACCTATCACAGGTTCCGGGCAATGGAGATTTTTTACGACAAACATTACAAAAATAAATACCCACAGATTATGAATATTTTGGTGAAGGTGGGCATAAAAGCCAGAAAAATGACTACCCGAATATGAAAATTGGAATAGATGCTCGACTGTGGTATGAGAGTGGGGTTGGGAGATATATCAGGAATTTGGTCTTGGGACTCGATAAAAAAAATATAAAGGAACATGAATTCGTTATTTTCCTGAACCCGAAAGCATACGCACTCGTAAACTTTGAAAACAGAAATTTTAAGAAAGTGGAAAGTGATATTTCCTGGCATACCTTATCAGAGCAAATACGCTTTAAGAAAGAGCTTGACAGGCAGAATTTGGACCTGGTGCATTTTCCCTATTTTTCATACCCCGTTTTTTACAGAAAACCGTTTGTCATAACAATTCACGACCTGATAATCGATCATTACCCGACGGGGGTCTCAAGCTCGCTCCCGCTCCCTTTTTACTATGCAAAGCATTTTGCGTATAAAAAAATCATCAAATCCGCAGTCAAAAAATCTAAAAAAATTATCGTCCCTTCTCTTGCAACGAAGGATGAACTTGTTTCGCACTACAAGGCAAAACAATCAAAAATTGAGGTCATTTATGAGGGGTTTGACCCTTTAATTTCCGAAAATTCGGTAAAGGAAAAACTTATTAGTGACAACTATATTTTATATGTCGGAAATGCATACCCCCATAAGAATTTAGGGAATCTCCTAAAAGCATACGCACTAATCCGGGAGAAAACGAACGCCGAATTGGTATGCATCGGCCGCGACGACTTCTTTTATAAAAGGCTTGAAAAGGGGCAACGCGGAGTACATTTCCTTCATAGTATTGATGATTCAACCCTTTTTAGCTATTATACGAATGCTCGGCTTTTAGTAGTCCCTTCCTTGATGGAAGGATTTGGCCTTCCCTTACTGGAGGCGATGAGTCTTTCCTGCCCCGTTGTTAGTTCCGATACTCCTGCCCTTCGTGAAGTCGGAGGAGACGGCGCATTCTATGTTGACGCAAAAAATCCTGATGAAATTGCAGGTGCAGTTAGGAAGGTGTTGGCTGACAAGACACTTCAGGCAAGTTTGAGAAAAAAAGGATTGGCGCGAAGCACACAATTCTCTTGGGAGAAGTGCATCGATAAGACACTTACGGTTTATGAAAGTAGCATTGGTGTATGACAGGGTAAATAAAATCGGCGGGGCAGAACGTGTCCTTGAGTCTCTTGGTGAATTATTCCCCGGCCTTGTCCTTTTTACCTCCGTCTACAATAAAAAAAACACGCCCTGGGCAAGTAAGTTTAAGGTAAAAACCTCCTATCTGCAGAACATTCCCTTCTTAAACTCCAGGCATGAATTGATACCGTATCTTATGCCTTTTGCATTCGAATCCTTTGATTTTTCAGGATATGATTTGGTTATATCCGTCACCAGCGAGGCTTCAAAAGGAATAGTTGTTCCTTCACCTGTTCCGCACATATGTATTTGTCTGACTCCAACCCGCTACTTGTGGAGCGGATACAAGCAATACTTTAAAAATCCGCTTCTCCGATTTGTCACGCACCCGCTCGTCTCATATCTTCGAAAATGGGACTTGGTGGCCTCAACGCGTCCCGACCAATTTATCGCTATTTCACAAACAGTCGCAAAACGCATTAAAAAGTATTACAAAAGGGAAAGCGTCGTTATCTATCCTCCCTCGGACAGGTTGTTTCGGCAAAAAACTGAAAAAAAATTTATGCCTTTTGAAAAAAATTATTTTCTGGTGGTATCACGTCTCGTTGACTATAAGCGCATCGATTTGGCGGTTAAGGCCTGTACGAAATTAAAACTTCCGCTTGTTGTGATAGGAGAGGGGAATGAATATGAAAAGCTCGACGCGCTTTCGGGGGAAACAATAGTTTTTAAAGGAAAAGTAAGTGATGAGGAATTGATAGCGTATTATAAAAATTGCAGAGCACTTATATTTCCGGGAGAAGAGGATTTCGGGATAACAATGGTTGAGGTGCAGCTTGCCGGGAAGCCTGTTATTGCTTTTAAGGCGGGGGGAGCTTTGGAGATAGTGAAAAAAGGGAGAACGGGTGTATTTTTTGATAAGCCTACGGTTGCAAGCCTTTGCACAGTATTGAAAAAGTTCAAGGACAGTCGTTATAATGGAATGGATTGCAAAATAAATGCAAAGCGTTTTTCAGAAGCGGTATTTAAAAAAGCAATTAAGAATTTTTTGAGAACTAAAAAATATATATGAAAGTCGTTATTTTTGCAGGAGGAGTGGGGACACGGCTGTGGCCTCTTTCACGAAAGAATACACCGAAGCAATTTGAGAAAATAGTCGGCGACCAATCAATGCTGCAGATTGCTGTGCAAAAGCTCTTCCCGGAATTTTCTTGGGAGGATATCTTTATTTCAACCGGTAAGCATTATGAAAGCACTGTCCGCGAACAGCTTCCCCAACTTCCCCAGGAGAACATTCTCATAGAACCTGAAATGAGAGATGTTGGTCCTGCCGTCGGACTCGTTACCGCACTTTTTTCAAAGAGATTTCCCGACGAGCCTTTTGCGATATTGTGGGGAAGCGACCATTTGGTGAAAAACGAAGAGCAATTTCGAATTGCGCTTCGCTCAGCAGAGCAAATCGTCAAGGAAGAGAAAGAGGTCGTCGTTTTTGTCGGTCAAAAGCCGCGGTTTGCAAATCAAAATTTGGGATACATAGAATTTGGTGAAGAAACAAGAACCGTCGGGGAAATTCCCGTTTATTCATTTACGGGATTTCAATACAGGCCGCATTTATCAACGGCAGAGCGCTTTATCAAGGATGGACATCATGCGTGGAATTTGGGTTATTTTGTGACGACTCCGTCATTTTTGTGGGGACTTTTTGAGAGGTATGCACCTGCGCTTTTTGCTCAGCTGAAAGAGATTCATGACGCGTGTGACAGTCCCGGCTATGAGGAGACGCTCATGAATATTTATCCGAAAATCCAGAAAATATCATTTGACAACGCAATTCTTGAGAAAATGGATACGTCATATGGGCGGGTCCTTTCGGTTGATATCGGGTGGAGTGATATCGGTGCATGGGAGGCTTTGAAAGAGGCGTTGAGTAATTCCCGCGAGGAAAATGTCACGAAAGGGAAGGTGATGGTCGAGGACTCGACTGATAGTTTGGTCTTTAACTATACCGGACAATTGGTAGTCGGAATTGACCTGTCCGGGTATTTGGTCATCAATACTCAGGATGTTGTTTTGGTCTGCCCTAAAGACTCGGTCCCCAAAATTAAACAACTGGTCGAGAGCCTGTCAGGAACGGAGCATGAATCCCTCACATAAGCTATGTTATATGATGCGTCAAAAAGGATTCTTGATATTTTGATTTCAGTTCTTGCCCTCGCTATCTTTTCCCCCCTTATTGTTTTGACCGCAATTGCCATCAAATTAAATTCCGCAGGGCCTCTTTTTGCCGACACTCCACCAAGAATTGGAAAAGGCGGAGGGTCATTTAGAATGTATAAATTCCGTTCTATGGTGGCAAATGCCCATGAGATTTTAGTCAACGATCCGACGTACAAAAATCTTCTTGATGAATATAAAAAAGGAGGATACAAGCTTAAAGATGACCCAAGAATTACGAAAGTCGGAAGATTTATCCGGAAGTATTCTTTGGACGAAATTCCACAATTCATTAATGTCATAAAAGGAGAAATGAGCGTTGTGGGTCCCAGGGCGTATTATCCTGACGAGCTTCGTGACCAGCAGAAAAAATATCCCCACACCCGGGATGCGGTGAAAGTTGTGTTATCGGTCAAGCCGGGGATTACGGGCATTTGGCAAGTGACGGGAAGAAGCCAGATAAACTTTGACAAAAGAATCCAGCTTGATGCGTCATACGCAAAAAGGCGCTCAATTCTTTACGATTTATATCTGATTCTTATGACCCCCATGGCCATGCTCTCCGGAAAAGGTGCGATGTAGCATAAGTGAGAGTTGGTTAAGAATACCGTGAAAAGTTGCAAAAGAAGTTTAAAATGTGGTTAAATAGAGAATTGTAGTTCAAATATGGACGAAAAAGGCTTCCAAAAAATTGATTTAAATTCTCCTCAAGATACTGTCGAACCCACTCCCATGGAAAACAGGACTCCGCGGAGACGGAGAAAGCTTCCATTCAAATTCAAGAACAAAAAGCTTTTGATGTGGGTCGGAGGGATTGTCGGTGTTTTACTGCTTTTTATAATCGTCGTTACCGTTCAGGGAATTGGGGTTTACAAGCAAGCGATGAAGACAAAGGCTCAGGCAAGCGTTGCTTTTGCCAAGCTAAAGGAGCAGGATATTGCAGCAGCCCGCGACGAACTCGCAAAAACCCAAACGGAAATTACCGCTTTAGACAAAAAACTCAACGGACTCACCTACCTTAAGATAGTGCCTTTTGTCGGGGGATACTATAGTGATGCATCGCATCTGGTGAAGGCTTCGTCATATGGGGTTGACGCGGGAATAGTGACTGCTGATGCGCTTATCCCTTACGTTGATGTTTTGGGACTTAAAGGAAAAGGTACATTTACCGGCGGAACGGCGCAGGACAGGATTCGAACGGCCGTTAAGACTATGGGCAAAGTTGTTCCCCAAATCGACAAGATTGAGGAGAAATTAAAGCTCGCCAAAAGTGAGGTTGACCAGGTGAACCCGGGCCACTATCCTCCTATCGGTCCGATGAAGAAGGTAAGGGATGGGGCTCAGCAGATAAAGGACATAACGGACGGAGCGGTAGTTGCGGTCGGGCAGGGAAAACCTTTGATAAAGGCACTCCCCTCGCTTCTTGGTGAAAAGGAAAGTAAAAAATATTTAATGCTTTTCCAAAACGACGCAGAGTTAAGACCTACCGGCGGATTTTTGACTTACTACTCCGTTTTTAAAGTCGAGGAAGGGAATATCCAAATCGATAATTCGTCGGATATTTATTCTCTGGACGACAGCATTACTTCTCGCCCTGCGGTTTCCCCAATTATCCGCAAATATTTCCCGACCGTCGGGCAAGCGTACATACGGGACATCAATTTGTCTCCGGACTTTATCGTTTCGATGAAAGACTTTAATTCGATGTATCAAAAGTCGCGTCAGAAGTCCGATGTTGATGGCATCATCGCAATTGATACGCACTTTTTCGTCAACATCATCCGTATCTTGGGTGAGGTTGAAGCGGGAGGATTGAAATTTACCGCCGACAATGACCCTGCATGCGGCTGTCCTCAGGTAGTGTATTCGTTGGAGAATGAAATTTCGCGTCCTGTTAACTATGTAAAGACCAATAGAAAGGGTCTTCTTGGGGACCTCATGATTGCAACGCTTGATAAGGCACTTCGTTCGTCTCCAAAATTGTACTGGGGTAGGCTTTTCCAGCAATTTATAGTGGACGCCAATGAGAAAAACATCATGTTCTATCTCTATGACAACGAGGCGCAAAAAGGGATAGAGGCGCTCAATTGGGCAGGTCGGGTGAAGGACTTTGAAGGGGATTACCTGTATGTGAACGATGCGAATTTCGGGGGTCAAAAGTCCAATCTTTTTGTCACAAAGTCAATGACGATAGACTACACAACAAGCGGGGATGGGAAGATAACGAAGAAAGTAACAATTGATTACAAAAATCCGAAGCCATACTCTGACTGTAATCTGGAACGGGGCGGGTTGTGTCTGAACGCGACATTGAGAAATTACCAGAGACTTTTGGTTCCGAAAGGAAGCACTTTGAATACTTCAAAGGGGTCTCAGGTCAAAGTAGGGACAAATGATGAGCTGGGAAAGACCGTTTTTGACTCCTTCTTCACCGTCAATCCTTTGGGGAAGGCGACGATGAGCTATGAATATACGCTTCCTTTCAAAGTCAGTGACCACACGTTGCCTATCCTTATCCAAAAACAACCGGGTATAGAAAATATCCCGACTGTAATAAACGTGAACGGACACCAGGTGCAGTCCATAGATGTGCGGACGGATACGGAACTCAAGCTTACCGGTTTTTAAACTTCATGGTATATCTTAACGACACCGGATTTGTCGTCAAACGCGTCAATTTAGGCGAAGCGGACAGATTTGTGACATTTTTTACTCAAAATAACGGCAAAGTTGAGGTTCTAGCAAAAGGGGCCAGAAAAATTACAAGCCGCCGCTCTTCCCACATAGAACTTCTCAATCTGGTCCGTTTTCATTCGGTCAAAACCGCCAAAAATTTTATACTGACTGAAATAGAATTACTCAACTCATACGAAGGAAGAAAAGATACTCTCAAGCAGTGTGAAATTGCATTTTTGGTGTGTGAGCTTATCAATGCGCTTTGTCCGTATGGACAGACAAATAAAGAATTATTTGACCTTGTCGGGGTTTTTCTTGAGGATGGGCAGGCACACGATGAGGCGTTATTGCAATTTGAGACGGAAGTTTTGTCGGTACTAGGATACTGGAATGTATCCAAAAAATTCAATACAGAGCGTGATGCCCGCACATTTATCGAGAGTCTTATCGAGAAGAAATTGAAATCCCGTATCATCGGTAATTTTGATAATGTATTGGAAGTTATTTAGTCCTTCCCAAAGCCTCATATTATTGGTACAATAGCCTCAAATGGAAAATACCTCACTATCAAAAATTGTCGCCCTTGCAAAACGCAGGGGATTTATTTACCCCGGGAGCGAAATATACGGAGGAGTTGCGAACACTTATGACTACGGACCTGTCGGAACAGAACTCCTTCGCAACATTAGGGATATGTGGTGGGCAAATTTTGTTCACAGGAGAGACGACATTGTCGGGCTTGAGGCATCTCTTATTTCCCATCAGGAAATATGGAAAGCATCGGGGCATGTTGGAGGATTTGCCGATGCATTGGTTGACTGTAAAAATTGCAAGCTAAGGATGCGGGCAGACCATTTGCTGGAGGATTTTATCGAGAACAACCATGACGCGCTGCAAAGTTCGGACACAAAAACCACAGAGATAAGCTCCGAAGAGCTGAAAAATGCTATTGCTTCATCAAAAGTTGAGGGATGGAGCGAGGCGAAGATGGACGAATTCATCGCCCTTTTTAAAGTCGGATGCCCGAATTGTGAAGAGAACAAGGGAGACAAATGGACGAAGGTCAGAAAATTCAATTTATTGTTCCCCGTCAACATGGGAATAGTCGAGGGAGACCAGAGTCTTGCGTATCTTCGGGGGGAAACGGCACAGGGAATGTTCGTCAACTTCAAAAACGTTTTGGAATCGAATAGAGTCAAACTTCCGTTCGGAATAGCACAACTTGGAAAAAGCTTCCGAAACGAGATAACACCCGGAAATTCGGTCTTTCGAACCCTCGAATTTGAGCAGGGAGAAATTGAATTTTTCTTCGACCCTGAAGAGTCCAACTGGGAAGAGTTGTACGAGGGGTGGAAGAAAGAGATGTGGGAATTTGTCACTAAAAAAATCGGAATTAAGGAGGATAACCTTCGGTGGAGAACCCACTCGGACGAAGAACGGTCGTTTTACAGCAAAAGGACCGAGGATTTGGAATACAAATTTCCATTTGGATTTAAAGAGTTGTGGGGTCTTGCATACAGAACGGATTACGACCTTTCGCAGCACGAGAAAGGGTCCGGAAAAGAATTGAGGGTGGTTGACTCACAGACGGGAAAGAAAATACTTCCGCATGTTATCGAGCCTGCGGTCGGAATAAACCGGATATTTTTGATGGCCCTCTCAGACGCATATACCGAGGAAGAGGGAAGGGTAGTTCTTAAGTTCTCTCCAAAAGTGGCTCCATTCAAGGCATCGGTATTCCCGCTTCTAGCCAACAAGCCGGAATTGGTGGCAAAAGCCCGTGAAATCTACAATGACCTCCGCCAGACTTTCCTGGTGTCATATGACGCGAGGGGAAATATCGGAAAAAGGTATTTGGCACAAGACGAGATAGGGACCCCGTACTGCATAACGGTTGATTTTGACAGCCTTGAAAGTGATACGGTGACCGTCCGCGACCGCGATACTATGGAACAGGTGAGACTGAAGGTCTCTGAGCTTCGCAACTTTATCCAGGATAAGCTTGTGTAACATTTCTTGACTTATTTTAATTTCTTTGAGTAGAATGTAACATCATGAAGAATTTGATGAAAAACAAAATGGCTCTTGTAGGCATTGCGGCGGTTGTCTTGATAATAGCGGTTGCTGGATACATGTTTGTTTCCAAGCAAAAGGCAACAAAAGAACCGGTGGTGCAGGAAACTCCTGAGGAGCAGGCTCTTCAGATGAAGCCAGAGGAAATTGGGCTTGAGCTGACACCCAATAAAGCGCTTACCGAGGTTGAGATGAAGATAACCGACGTCTCAAAATTCACACATTTTGATTTTGAGATGAGCTATGACGCTATCGTTGACGGGGAGGCTGTCCCCAAAGGCGCTATCGGCTCGGGAGATGTCAATCCGGGTGAGACGTCTATTGACAGGAAAATTACTATCGGAACCTGCAGCAGCGGCACCTGTAAGTACGACAAAGGGGTCAAGAAAATGTCATTTCTTATCCGGCTTACTCTCAAAGACGGCAAGACCGCAGTCGTTAAAAAAGACCTCGACCTTTCAGGAGGAGAATAATCCACCTTTTGAGCATAAGATTTCATATCCGCAGTATTAAAATAGTTTTTGGTTTTTAATAACAGTAGTACAATAAGGAAATGGAAGACGAGAAAATCTACCAAAAATACCTCCGGAAGCTTGGAATAGAAAAACCTACATCCCTTGAGGAAATTGAAGACGTGTTTTTTGCTGCAAGAAAGGATTTTTTTGATTACAAAATTTCTCTCGACCAATTTTCGAGCATTTGTGAAAAACTACACATATCGATGCGTAACAATATGGACCTTCTGACCGATCATTTGGAATCGGTGCTTAATTCGGGGATGGAGCTTTCCTGGTATGTCCGCCAGCGTCCGGAAGAGGATGCCAGACAATT
>CAZMSF010000005.1:32813-59710 GCA_964568885.1 uncultured Gammaproteobacteria bacterium | reverse complement strand
CCCCAAATGCCGGCGATGAGGATGATCAGTCCTGCGAGGACTCCAGTGGTGCGCATGATTCTCCTACCAGTTCTTCCAGAATCGCTGCATGGCGTTTATCCCTTCCTGGCCCGGCTTGGGCTGAGGACGGATGAAGCGCTGGATAGCGTTCTGATGTATGGGGCGGGCGTTCCCTTGCGGGTCGGCGCCTGCCGTATGACTGGTGGCGGCCTGAGCCGCCGGGGTCGATGCAGCTGCCCGTTGGGGCTGCTGCCGGGGAGCGAACATCGCTTGCACGTGGTTCGCAAACTCCGCCGAGACGTGGGCTTCCGCGTTGGGTCCATGGCTCACAATCTCTTGCGAGAGGTGAACCGTAAGACGCGTGAGAAGCTCATCTTCCGTCCCTTTCGGGTCGATTCCAAGCTCGACACAGGCGTAAACCAGGTCGGACTTGGAGCGTCCGAGACTCGCCCAGCCATTCAGCTGGGCAAGCTTGATCGCCATGACTACCTACCTACCGATACGTAAATTTTGCCAAAATCGCTTTTTTTCCTCCTGCGATTGTAGACTTGGCTGGTACCGGACAACGCGCACCATGGCAGCTTATTACTCATGGTACGCTGTGCCCGGCACCTGCCGTTCTACAGCCGCAAAAAATATTTTCTGTATACCTTGTCAAAGAACGCAATTCTACAAACAGACAAAATACCAGCTAATGGCATTTCTTGTTTGCAAAAAAGCCTAGTCTTATTTCTAAGATTAGGGAAAGTAGCTTTTTATTTGGAAATTGGGATGGGGGAGGGGAAGTGGTGTTTTGAGAAAAGCTGCCTTCTCTAACCTCAAAGAGCTTAATTCAATTTTGATTTTCTCCTCAAGGTGAACCCTGCGATTCCGGCCGGAATAAGTCCTAAGAGCGGAAGCATTTCAGGCCCGGTATTTGGGATTTTCTTTGGAGGAACGGTATTGATAACTTCAGGGGTAGGATTTGAAGTCGTAACCTGTTTTGAAATACAAACCTGTGATACGTCAGATGCGGTAGAACCGCTATCTTCAAAAGCATTTACGTGGTTAACAACACAAACGGTAGATTGGTCGGAAGGCAATTGATTGTTGTCAACGACCTTTGCATTTATCATGAATTGCTGTGCACGTCCGGCATCAAGGTTGTTGATGTCGAAAGTGATTGTTCTAGAATCCCCATTCCATGAACCGTCTCCTGAAACCCAAGTAAGATACTGGGGAAGATTGTCGGTTACTTTAATATGTCCGATTTTGGTATTACCTGTATTGGTAACGATGATTTTAAATGGAATTGTTTGTCCTGCCGAATATTTTGAATCGTTTACAGAAAGATTGTCGGTAAAATTCGAAGTGTTAGGAATTCCTACCATTTTATTGATAGAGAATTGAATATTATTGTTACAGACTTCTCCGCCTCCGTAGATGATTTGGCAATTGCTGCCTGAAGCATTGGCAATACCGGCTGTTGCCAAGAAGGCACCGGTAACAAGAGCAGTTGTAATTGTTTTTCTAAAATTCATAAAATAATTTCTATGATTCTTGTTGGAATCAATTTGATTTTGGGAGTATACCAGATGAATTTCACAATGTCAAGTGCTATAGGACGCAAAATCAATTTAATTTACAAAGAACGACACAATATTATGTATCTTATAGTTTAATGTAAGAGTAAATATTATAGGTTCTTTATCCCCTTTGAACCTATTCTGTTAGTTTGAACCCTATTTATATGAAAGAAATGTGAGAATTGTAAGAAAATATTCCCAAGCAACGTACATTTCATGAAATCTGTTTGTTGACATTAGGAGAGGTGCATGATTTAATAAGAGGGCAAACGCAGTAAAAACCTAAGTTTTTGGCGCTTTGCATTTTTTCCAATAGTATTTTACCTCATAATTTTTGTATGAGCCCAATTAAGAAAACTTCCGAAGTAGAAATTGAAGATGCGCCACAGAGCGCAGACGTTCCTTCTGAGGCTTACCCACGAGATTACGAGCAGAATATGCGCCCAAGAACAGCCGATCAGGCAACCGAAGTTGTTGCTGGAATTTTAGATATCAAACCCGAGGGCCATGGATTTTTACGCCCTAAATTTAGACCTTCCGAGCGTGACATATACATTTCTTCTTCTCAAATCAGGCGTTTTTGGCTCAGAAATGGAGATTTTGTTGAAGGTCTTGGCCGTCCGCCAAAGGACAACGAGCGGTACTATGGACTTCTTAAAATAGAAAAAATCAATGGCAAGGAAGCACGGGAAGGGGTAAAAAGAGTCTATTTTGAAGATCTCACGCCTATCTATCCCAACAAGCAGCTTGTCCTTTCAACCAAAAAAGTTCCGTTATCAACCAGGATAATTGATATTGTTTCTCCAATTGGGTTTGGTCAGAGGGGAATGATAGTTTCACCTCCAAAGGCAGGAAAAACGACCATTTTGAAGGATTTGGCCGCCGGAATAGCAGAAAATTTTCCCAAAGTTCATCTTATGGCTTGTCTTATCGGAGAGAGGCCCGAAGAGGTTACCGATATTTCCCGCTCGGTAAAGGGTGAGGTTGTAGCCTCAAACTTTGATGAACCACCGGAAGCACAGACAAATGCTGCAGAAATTGCTCTCGACCGTGCAAAAAGATTGGTTGAAAATGGTGAGGATGTTGTTATCCTTTTGGACTCAATTACGCGTCTTGCAAGGGCCTACAACCTCTCAATTGAGCCCTCAGGGAGGACATTGACCGGAGGGTTTGACCCTGCCGCGCTTTGGCCTGCAAAACGCTTCTTTGGAGCAGCGAGAAATTGTGAAGAGGGTGGGTCGCTTACCGTTATCGGAACCGCTTTGGTTGACACAGGTAGTCGCATGGATGACCTCATTTATGAGGAATTCAAGGGAACCGGAAATATGGAGCTTCATTTGGACAGAAGGCTAGCTGAAAGACGCATTTTCCCTTCAATTAATGTTGAAAGAAGCGGAACTAGAAAAGAGGAGTTATTGCTTGATGAGAAGAATTATAAGAAGATTTCAACCATGAGGCGAATGATGGACGTTTTGGGGCCGGATGAACGTACACAAATCCTTATCGAAAGATTGTCGGGGACGGATACCAATGAAGACTTTCTCAATGGCCTCGGAAAGGAATAAGACAGACCTCATTATTAGATGATTTTCATTTTCCTTCGGAAAAAGAAAAGAACAAGGTAGTCAATCTTGGCTACGCTAAGTCTTCCACATCAAGGTAAGAATCCTTGGTTTCGCTCCTATTCAGTCGCTACGCTAAGCTTTTTCGTTCGAATTAGCCTCAAAACTTGTCAAAATCTTAGCGTGAAACCACCAAGAGATGAAGCTATGTTTGCGAATGTCTTACCATTCTGGTACACTTGATTTTCCGTATGCGTCGAACACATAACGGATTTGTCATGGGCAAATTTCCCCGTTTTTCAGAAAACAAAACAGTCAAAGCAGCTATTGAAGGCCTCATTTACCTCAAAAGCGAGTTTGGTAGCTTCCTCCTTTTTCTTTCCTCCTACACAAAAGACAAAGTAATGTTTTTCTCAAATATTTTCGAGAAGAACAAAAATACCGTGGTTAAGACCATCCTTATAAAAAGAGGTAAGAGAAACAGGTTCTTTCTGCACGTTTCGGCTATGGCCGTATTGTCTTTTGGCGTTCTTATTTCGCCTCTTATTACCGAGCAGAATCCCTTCTCAAAGAATCAAAATCTGCTTTCTTTTGCTCAAGACATAGCGACCCAAAAGCAAAGCTTGGCGCCTCAAGACGTTTTTCAGACTCAACTTTCGGAAAAACCACGCTCGGAAATTGTAAATTACACCGTACAAAAAGGGGATACATTGTCCGGAATTGCTAAGAAATTCGGAGTCTCGGAAGACACCATAAAATGGCAAAATGACCTCACTGACGACAGTATAACTGTGGGTGATTCGCTTCAAATCCTACCGGTGACCGGTATTGCCCACAAAGTGACCTCAGGAGACACAATCTACACAATTGCGAAGAAGTATAGCTCAAACCCTCAGGCAATCGTTGATTTTCCATTCAATGACTTTGCAGACCCCCAGACGTTTTCGCTGGTAGTAGGTCAAACCATCATTGTTCCGGATGGAGTACAGCCTCAAGCAGCTCCAGTGTATATAGCACGCCGTGGACCGACAACTACAAGCCCAAGAGCTGTTAGCGGAGCAGGTTTCTCATGGCCTGTTCAGGGCACCATGAATCAGTATTATAGTTGGTATCACCGGGCAGTTGACCTTGGAGCACCTCTTGGGACACCGGTGGTTGCGGCTCAAAGCGGTACGGTCAGTGAGGCTATTGCCGGCGGATGGAATTACGGATACGGAACGCACGTTATCATCTCGGGAGACAACGGCTATCAGACGCTGTATGCGCACATGAGTTCGCTCAATGTATCATCCGGCCAAAAAGTGACAGCAGGCTCAACCGTGGTAGGTTGGGTGGGCCTGACGGGTAGAACCACCGGTCCTCACCTTCACTTTGAGGTCCGCTCCGGCGGCAACTTCTACGACCCTTTGAGCTTCCTTCATTAAAGTTGATATGGCTTAAAGGGTCGAGCTTCTGACCCACTGTCATTTTTACATTAGTGGGTTGCGAAACGACCCCTTGAGTCTTCGTTTCTCAAAAGTCGTGCGCTTACTATCCAGAGAAAGGGCTAACTATTACTGTATTCAAATAGTAGTAATATGCAATGCTTTGAGCTGGAGCAGTGGAGTACACAGCCTCAAGAATTAAAATAAAGCTAAGGGGTTATTGTCCTTGGGTAGGTTCGGCGGACGGCGAAGGAGTCACGGTTGTAGTTGGGGTAGGATTTGGTTGTCCTTTTGGAGGTTCAGGAATCTTTACCCGAGGATCTTTTGGAGGGAAATCAGCCTGTGGTTTTACGACCCCAAGAGGCGTTTTGTCCTCGGTTGGTTGTTTGGTCTGAATATTCTCCTGTGCTTTGCCTATTTTTTCCTGAACAGCCTTAATCTCTGAGCTTATTTTGTCCAAATTCCCTTTATCGTTAGCCACAAGCTGCTGAACGGTTTGATATTGGGTGAGTGCATTTTGCAGGTCACCTTTTTCTTCAAGAACGTGGCCAAGGTTGTAATACGCATTTGCGTAATCATTCTTGAGTTGAGCCGCGATAGTGAACTGGTTTTGTGCCAAATCCCACTGTTTGAGCTGGTAATACACTCCACCAAGCTCAATTCGAAGTCCGGGGTTTGAAGGATTGAGGGTAATTGCCTGGTTGTATGAGGCAACGGCAAATTGTTCCGCATTTTGTCCGACTCCGATGAGATTTCTATAAATTTGTCCCAAATTCTGCCAGTCAAGAGATACGTATGGGGAGAGGGTAACGGCCTGACGAGCGCTGTTGATGCTTTGTTGCAGAAGAGCGATGATGTTATTTTGAACCTCTTCGCTGGGTTTTTTGCCTTGCTGAGCGTTCACTATATTTGCAGCCAACGCAAGATTGATTTGTGAGAAAAGCCGGTAATAATCACTCCTATACGGGTATTCGTTTATCGCTTGTGTTTCTAAGTTGTATGTTTGGGTTCCTGACCGAAGTGCTTGTTGGGAGAAAGATTTTGCAAAGAGAATATCGGAATTAACAAGCGCAATGTAGCCTTTGCGGGGAGTTGCGCCTGACCCGGTTAGATAAAACAGAACAAAAACAGAAGCAAGAAGGGTAAGAGCAAGAACAATTATCGGCAAAATAAGATTTTCTTTCTTTTTGTGGTGTTGTTGCTCTTCGGAGAGCGCGATAAGTCCTTGCTTTAGGGCTACTAAATTGAGGCTGATAGTGTCAAAACCTTTTGCATTCTCAATGCTTCTGTGGGCCACAAACAGGCTCAAAAGAGCGAATAAAAGAAAAACTATTGAATAAGAGAAAGGAATAACGAGGGACAACCCGAAGACGACAAGGGTCGATAAGAAAACCGGATTTGATATTTTGCTTTTGCTTCTAAGAAGATTTACAAAAATGAATGCAAATGCGAATAACCCCAACACACCGGTTGTTGCTAAAAGTTCCAATATATAGGAAGAAGAGAAGGCGAACGTAAGGTTCCAAAAAGTATATCCGTTAAATGAAGGAGTAACGTACCTCGTGAAATCTGTTGAGAAAGTTCCATAACCGGAGCCAACAAGCAATGATTGAGCCAGCCTTTGAGAATCCTGACTAATTGCTGCAAATGCAATCTGGAACCCGTGGTTGAAGGGAAGAAGGATGGGTTTTTGAGGGGAGGAGATCACCTGAAAAACGACTAACCCAAGAGCAATTCCGAATATAACAGAAGCTCCCAGCTGCATAAGTTTTGAATAGTCGCGGGTAAGTGATTTCAATTTCCCTTTTTTTGCGATAGCAATAAGGGAGGTAAGACACAGGGCAAGAATGGGGAGAAGAAATGCTCCATATTGGATAGGTGAACCATGGGTGTTGAAAGCTTGAGATTTTACCGCTTCAAATGGGAGGAGGAATATATTGAAGTACGCAAGTATGCTCAATATTGCCGACAAGGCGCTTCCTATTATAAGAGAGGTTAATACTATCGCATAGGAAGATTTTTCCTGGATGAAATTAACTGTTGTAAAAAAGAAGACACAAAGCAAAACAACCGGAGTTGTTTGCAATACAGCATCCTGCAAAGAAGCGGAAAAGAAAGTCGAGAGTATCAAAATAACTGCAAAAATAAGAATAGGAATATTCAAAGGATTTGTGACAAGGGTAATTCTTTTTTCAATGACTACCTTTACTCCCCACAAAACGAGAAGCAATAAGCTCCCAAAAACTACAAGTAGCTGTTTTGGAAATGTAAAGAAATCGGTAGTAATTGTGAGGAAGAATAGCGGAAAAAGGAAAAAGATAGTAGCTGTTACTATCGTTCCTATACTATCAACTATTGATGAGGCAGATTTGGTATTCATAATAATGTCTTCTTAGTCCATTAAGTGCATTTTTTCTTAAAAAAAGCTTAAAACGAAGTTCCAAGCTTTGCTTAAAACGAAGTTCCAAGCTTTAGCTTAAAGAAGTTGCGCGCTCTAAAAGCAAATGGGACTACAATTACCATAACAAATATCAAAAAGGACTGTCAAGCCGACAAAAGTGGGTCATACGATATCCAAATAATTTGAAACAATTAATGATGTTTTAATTTATAGTTTGATATTTTACGAAATATATTGAAGCAGTTATAAAAAGAGAACGCAGATCTCGAAAGACTATTTCAGGTTTATTTCAGGCTCTTGACAACTGAAAAAAAACGTACATATACTAAAACTACACAACGCTGTGGTGCGTGGGGTAGGGCGTGCTGCAGCTTCTTGTAGGGTTAGTATTGGCGGGCAAAATATTTGTACAATTTGATATGCCAAAAAAAATAGGAGTGTCTCAGAACAAATTGAAGCAACCGAAGCAAGATATATCTCAAATAGTCTTACTCGCACCATGCACATGCCGGCTTGTTCACAAAGTCTTTTATGAGTAAAAATGAAAAAATAATCATGGGTATTTTGGTGGGGGGGATTATCATTTTCCTGGCGTTGTCAATAATTTTATTATTTGGACGGGGAAAAGAAAGTGGTGTAGAAAATGCTCCCAACACGACAACCGGCGGTGAGCCTGCTAAAAAAGCCAACGTGAGTCCTTATCCCACCATTCCTCCAATTCAAAACTCAACAGTTATGATGAATAGCCGCAGGTTTAACCCTCAGACCGTAACAATTCCAAGAGGAGGATATATTCAGTTCATTAACATTGATCAGGACCCGATTACTATAGAGGCGAATGACGCTAATAGTTCAGTGCTTAATCTAGGCGCCATAGCACCGGGCGAATATAAGCAAGTGACTTTTAACAATAGCGGAACATTTACCTATCGAAGCAAAGAAAAATCCGGCCTGACCGGGATAGTAATTATACAATGAAATTATTACCTGCCCATAAAATAATTAAAAGAGAGGGTTTCACCCTTATTGAAGTTCTAGTAGCCGCTACAATACTCGCGACTCTTATTGGGGGAATTTTGTTAACAATAAATCCAGTAGGCCAAATAACAAAGGGGCAGGACGCACAGAGAATTTCCGACATCAAGCAGGTTAAGACAGCAATAGATCTTTATTATAGTGACAAGAAGTGTTATCCCCAACAAGTTCCTTTTGGCAACGAGTGGAGGGTGAATAACACCGTATATATGAAGAAGGTCCCACAAGACCCGAAGTGTAACGGTGGAAGCGGAACATGCTACAAATATAGGACTGATACATCTGCATCCTGTCCACAATGGAATGTCGTTTTTGCTCAAGTAAGCAAGTCTTCATCTCTCAATAATATTTGTCCACTTTCTTCACTATCCAACTGTACTCCTTCAGGATACAGTAATGCTACGTGGGCTTGTACCTTGTCGGGAGCAGTGAATTGTGACGCCCTTGCAGCAGGTCCATCTATCGGTGGCGGCGGAGTCGAGACAATCAACCCTACAGCAACTCCAACCCCAGCCCCATCCTCAACTCCAACTCCCACCCCAACACCTCCTGCAGGGTCAGTCACATATGATTTCGGAAATCCGGCCTCTACGAACCCGGATATCTATGAAGCAACAATAATGCCGTTATATCAGTCTATCGGCCAAGCCCAGTCAATCAGGGTCTCTGCAGACGACACTGTGGGAAATATCACCTCTATAAAGGCAATTATGTATTCAGACGGAGATGCAAGGGAGTTTACTTTGTCACGAAGCGGTGGAACAACCCAAAGCGGCACGTGGTCAGGCACATGGCAAGTAACCGATACCTACAGCAGAACCTATGGGTATGACTTAATAGGAACTGACAGCTTAGGAAATACGTCAACATCATCTATCAGAATTAACCGTTAATTATGAATAAAAAAAAACTAACATTAATAAGTATTGTAATAGGCCTTGCCATAGTGGGTGGATTCTTGGTTTTCAAGTTTGGTTATAAAATGAAACAGGAAAAACAACCAAATGTTCAGACAGAGACTGAAGCTGTCAAGTCAACAGTAAAGATTATTGTAAATGAAACTTCAGCGTTTCCTATCATATCTCAGCTTAAGAAAGGTGAGATATTGAATCTATCAAACGTGTCAAACAAAAAATTGAGTTTAAAGGTCACGGGACCTTTCACATTTATCATGCCAATTAACCCAGGTGCAAATATACAAGCACCAATATTTGGGTCAAAAACAGGAACATACAAACTAGAGTTTGACACTGTGCCGCCATCGGTGGTTACAGTCAAAACCGTAGAATGATATGAAAAAACTTATACAATTACTTATTGTCACATTTGTATTTACATTGTTTACAATGAGTGCAAAACAATCACTTGCCACATGGCAATATAGAGCATCGTCAGCAAACAATGGAAGCGGGACAGGGAACTTATCAGTCACAAAACCAACCGGAACCGTACAGGGAGACTTAATTATTGCAGTACAAACAGCAACCCTTAGCACGTCAAGTCCGGATGTGGTTGATTCAGGTTGGACTGCTCTTGGACCATCGACACTAACAACAGGTTGCTGCGTAGTTCGGACCTATTATAGAATTGCTGGTTCCTCGGAACCTGCAAGCTATACATTTAGCTTTACAAACAACGGTACAAGCAATCAAGGAGTCACGGTAGTGACCTATTATAGAGACGATGGAGGAGGAATTGCGCTTGATGGAACAGTAAGCACCACCGAATTCACTGCATCTACTACATCTTTTTCAGCAACGGGAGTAACAACAACCGGAACAGATAGACTTATTGTTGGTATGTACGGCGCTGATGGAACAGGGACTGCAAACTACCAGTTCAGCTCTACGGACTTGACCATCAGAAAAAATGTTAATACGAATACGGGGGTTGGTGCGGCAATAGGTGATGTTGTACAATCAGCCCAAGGGGCGAGTGGTAATAAGTTGGCTACAATAGGCCAATCAGACATTGGAAGAGGGGTAATTGCTGCATTCCAACGAATATCACCTCCCGGTATATGGTACTCTTCTAATGTCTCCCCAACATCATACTCTTTAGGAGGTTTATTTGACCCATCTGGTATCCAATCATACGGATATTTTAGGTACGGTACAACAAGCCCTGGGAGCACTTGCTCAGACTCTTACGGTACAAGATTTCCAACAAGTAGTGCAAGTGATACAAATCTTGGAAGTGGTGTAGGTACACAGTATTATAATCAAACCGTAACAGGATTGACTCCCAGTACTACCTATTATTGGTGTGCTATGGCACGCGACGGTTCTTCTAATTTTCTTGGGAGCAGTTCTTATTCCACTTTTACTACAGACGCATCTACGCCCATTACAACGACATATCCTGCGTCAAGCGTTTTGGCAACGACTGCAAGCCTCAACGGAACATCTAACCCACACACTTATGCAACAACTGGTTGGTTCCGAGCGTGGACATCCAATCCCGGCTCATGTAGCGATACGGGAGGAACACGCTTCCCCGCTGCGTCAGGAACGTCCATTGGAACTGGAAGCAGCGACGTTTTCTATAAACAGGCAGCAACAGGTCTTATTGCAGGCCAACAGTATTGGTATTGTGCGATATCAAGTAATGCGAATGGAACAACTTATGGCGCATTGAATACCTTTACAACAGCGGCTTCTATTTCCACCGGGTGTACTTTAATGCCCGGCTCTACAATTACTGACGGGAACGATGAAGCCTTTATGCAGACGTATCTATCTAATTACAAAGGAACCCTTATTTACAAAGCGACAACAAATGGTTGGACAGCGGGAAATTTCCACACGGCAGCCGACAACCAAGGACCTACGCTCACTGTCATAAAGAACTCGATAAATAATGTAGTTTTCGGAGGATATAATTCGTTTCCTTGGGGTGGAAGTGGATACAAGCCAGGCGATGAAGGGTTTTTGTTCAATCTAACAAATAATTATCGTCTTACAAATACGAACAGCGCATATCAAACGTATAACAATGCAAGTTACGGTCCAACATTTGGTGGAGGTCATGATCTTGGCATGCCGAATAGTACGCTAAATCAAAGTGGTGTCCATTATACAAACACGAATAGCTATCAAAATCCGAATACCCAAGGTGCATACACCTATCTTGATGGGGGTGGAGGCTCTCCGTCAGCTTACAACTTTACACCTTCAGAGATCGAAGTTTATAAACTTACCGCATGTACATCATCAGTGCCAACAGTGACAACTCCGACAAGCGCGTCAATTACGGTTACATCGGCAACTCTTGGAGGAAATGTTACATCAGCCGGAACTGCTTCTATAACAGCACGAGGAATTTGTTATGCACCTACTGCAACCGACTCCAACCCACGAATTGGGGACAGTGGGGTTACGTGTACTCCTGAAGGGGCCACAACAACCGGGGTATTCACTGTTGCTGTTAGTAATCTTTTAGGAAATACAGCATATTCTTACAATGCATATGCGACGAATTCGGTAGGTACAAGTTACGTTTTAGGAACATTTTCGACAGTCAATCCGTCTCCAACAACAGTGGGAACATCGGCAAGTGGAACACCGCAGTCATATTATGTAACTCTTAATGGTTCCGCCAATCCTAATGGATATCAAACATACGGGCACTTTAGGGTTTTTGATTACAACCCGGGTAACTGTAATAGTGATGCAGGTGGCGCCCCGGCAGGAAATGTGAACATCCGATATCCCGAGGGGACGGTTAATTTCCCCGATCTTAACTTAGGTTCGGGAACCTCTGTTGTGAGTGCTCCCACATTCAGTTATGCAATTCCTTTGAACGCCTCGAATTTCTTGACGCCAAATACTACCTATTATTATTGTGCATATGCAATTAACACGGTTAGTTCAACTAACTACACAACCGGTGCCTCCGCAGTATCTTCCTTTACAACTCCCGATGGGCCTGCAAATCCTTGTGACCCTCCATCAAGCGGGAGTCTAAGTATCCCAAGCGGAGCAGCATGTAACTTTGTAGGAACAGTTGGCGGAGTAGATGCGGGATCCGGAACCAGAAACACCGCGTTGCTTACCATCCCTTCCGGGACGAGGCTCTCGATTGGTGCCGGTCAGAAGATTGCGTTTGGGTCAATCTCTCTTGCCAGGGGTGCGCTTATGACAATCGCCCGCGGAGGCTCACTTTCCGGTGGGGGAGTATATGTCCATGATAATGATAGAGACAATTATCTGGATGATGCAACTCAGTATGTAGGCTCCACGGCATCTGCAGCAACCGAATTTATCCGACGCAACACAATAAGTTCAATATTTAACTATTCATGGAAGATTGCCTCTTCAGGTGCAACATTCGACTGTAATAAGAACTCCGCTTATGCATATAGAGTTTTGCCAAATCTTATAAGAGATGCGGATAACGACGGATATAAGACATCAACAGCTGCCGGCCCGCAATGTGTGGGAGCTGCAGGTACATTTAATGGACGCACTTATTACAACGATGGGAGTGGACCAAATTAATATGGACGCAAAAAAATCATCATTAATACTTATAATTTTTGGGATTGTAATTGGAGTAGTTGCAATTTGGTTCGCTCTTTCAATGGGTAAGAAGAGCGGTAACAATATCGGAACTAAAAGTATGTCGAAAAGCGAAAAACCCACACCAACTAAAGAGGTAGGATTTACGGTTGTAAGAGTACTGCCGAGCGGGTTTTCACCGAAAGAAGTGACTATTTCAAAAGGCATGATAGTGAGATTTACTAACCCTACCGATACAAAAGTGCTTATTAAATGGGAGGGAGCATTTCAATATTCGAAAGGACTTGTGTATGACGGGCAAGACACAGCAACAACCGTGTTTGATAAGGAAGGAACCTATACATATACGGACGATGAAAATCACCAAGGCAAAATAATGGTTAAATAAATATGAACGCAAAGTCAAAAATTATAATATTAGGTGTGACTCTCATCCTTCTTCTGGGGGGAGTCTTTTTCTATCTCAGAAATAACAAGGCAATACCTAGCAAAATTCAGAAAGAGGATGTCTCGACCTCAACCATCCATCCAACTCCAATTCCTGTAGCTACCGGTACGCTGTTTGTAACCTCTGACGGACTTTCACCTAGGCAGACAGTTACTGTTAGGAAGGGTGAAACATTGAAGGTTGATAATAACACGTTAGTAAAAGCAACAATTAAGACAAGTGGTGTATTTACAGAAGATATAACAGTAGATCCCATGAAAAAAACCGCTACAAAAAGTTTGGATACGGTAGGCGAGATTAAAGCATGGCTATCCAACAATCCGGAGAATAAAGTGACAATTGAGGTAAAATAACATGAAATATAAGAAATTATTATTTGCTATTACTTTCAGCATCCTTGCCGGAGTCTTTCTATTGGGTAATCCATCGAGCGCCGAGGCTGCAGTCGCATTTCGGTCCGCTACAACTACCAATAATACAACAAGTTGTAATACTCAAAGCGTTACCGTTAATGTACCTGCCGGTACGGTCAACGGGGACGTAATGGTTGTTGGGGTGCAATATGGAGGAAGTACTCAAATGACAACTCCGGCAGGATGGACATTGATTAATCATGTCAATAATTCATTCAGCACTACACAGAATCTGACTACTTTTTATAGAGTTGCTTCATCTGAGCCTGCAAGTTATACGTGGACCATGCCCTCACTTGTTTGCTGGATTACTGCGGCAGGCTCTTATTCCGGTGTAAGTAACTCAAGTCCAGTTGATGCTCAGACTATAGTGGGGGTGACTACAAGTACTTCTTTAGTTGCAAATGCTGTCACAACTACTGCAGCAAACGACATGATAGTTACTATCTTTGCCGGCTATAACGGTACGAGTACCACCTGGACACCACCGGGGGGACAGACAGAACGGGTTGATTCGAATAACACAAGTGTGAGAAGTATTGAAATGAATGATAGCACGCAAGCGTCTGTAGGCTCATCCGGAACATTTACTGCCACCGCAAGCGTAAGCAATTACGGAGCAAACGCTACAATTGCATTGCGTGCTGCAGGCTGTACAGGAACTTTTTCTGCAAATGGTAGCGGAGTAAGTGGCTCACTGCAGAATTGTACGGTCGGCACAACCGGAAAGTATACAATACTTGCAAAAGGTGCCTCGGGCGGAGGAAATACCGGTCTTGGTACTACAGGCGGTAACGGAGCAAGCATACAGGGTGACGTTTATCTTACCTCAGGTGAGGTTATTAACATTATGGTAGGACAAACCGGTGGAAATGGAACCGGCGGCGGAGGCGGAGGAGGAAGTTATGCGGTTAAATCAACAGGAACAGTTCCGCTTGTTGTTGCGGGCGGAGGCGGAGGAGGGCATAGTGTTAATGGCGGCGGTGGTCAGGCAAGTAACAACGGCACCTCAAGTGGGGGAGCAGGAAGCAGTTATGGCACCGGAGGTGCAGGACTTCAGACCAATGGTAGCCTGGGAGGCTCTGCGGGCGGAACTGGTATAACAGCATCGCTTTCATACGTAAATGGAGGGACCGGAGGTGCAACTAACACAGGAGGCACAGCAACCGGAGGGTATGGAGGCGGCGGAGGTGCTCATTCCGGATGCGGTGGAGGTTGTGGAGCCGGCGGAGGCGGAGGATACAACGGAGGAGATGCAACTTCATCGAATGGAAATGGTGGAGGCTCGTTTAATGCAGGTATTGCCCAGACCAACACCGCAGGAGCAAATAGTGGAAATGGAAGCGTTGTCTTTACTTATGTCGGCGGCACTGCGGGTCCGCTTGTTATTTCACCAACTAGCGCATCTGTCAGCTACACGACGGCTACACTTGGTGGGAATGTAACTTCTGACGGTGGCTCTGCAGTTAGCGGAAGGGGAGTTTGCGTAAGCACGTCAGTTAACCCCGCTATAGGCGGAACGTGTTTCAGCACATCCGGCACAACAGGCGTATTTACGGTGGGTGCTACAAGCCTTAGTTCTGCAACCTTCTATTACTATCGTGCCTATGCAACCAATGCAAACGGTACGACCTATTCGGAGAATGGAACTTTCACAACTTTGACACAAAGCGCCCCAACTATTTCATCTCCAACAAAAAGCGTAACGGGTTCTACTACCGCGACACTTGGAGGAAATATAACCTCGGGGGGAAGCGCCTCGATAGATGCACGGGGAGTATGTTATTCGGTTACGGCAACAAATGCGAGTCCACAACAAGGAGGAACAGGTGTAACCTGTACTCCTGAGGGAGGCACGGCCACAGGAGTATTTACTATGGGTATTACGGGTTTGACTACAGCTACAGGGTACTCATATAAGGCTTATGCTCATAATTCCGTAGGATATGCATATACATCTGCAGATACTTTTACCACATTTGGTCCGCCTTCCACTACAACTTCTGCCGCTTCAAGTCTTACGACAACATCAGCCATTTTGAATTCAACAGTCAATCCGAATGGTGGCTCGACAAATGTTAGTTATTTGTGGGGTACGCAGGCAGGAGTTTCCTGTGACCTTCAGCCAAATACGCTTGCCGGTCCAACTGGGCTTACCGGGACCTCAAATCTTTCCGGTGCGACAACCCAAGCAACTCTTTCGTCTCTTACCGCAAATACCACCTATTATTTCTGCGTTATGGCAACCAATACATACGGGACAAATTATGGATCAGTAACAAGTGTTACCACTAATCCGACCCCGGGCGCGTATAAGATGATGGATGCAGGAAGCGTTTTGGGTGGAGGGGCAACCGATTGTGATGACACAACTGCAGCTCCATGTCCGCCTACAATAAGTTCTGTCGGATCGGCAACGCTCACCTCCTTAACCATTACGTGGTCGGCAGGCACCGGCCCAACACAAACAAGTTATGATTTGTTCTGGTGTGACCGGACAGCAAACGGGGCATGTACCCCATCGACTCAAATTACGAATGTTACTTCAGCCTATGTACATAACGCAACTATTACCTGCGGAAGAACATACGCGTATTCGGTACGTGCTAATAACGCATCGGGTGCATCTGCGGATTCAAATGTCGTAACAGGAACAACATCTGCCTGTGCAACCGGCCCAAGCATTACAGCCCAAGGAGTAAGTTCGATCTCAACAACAAGTGTCACTTTCACCTCATCAGTCAATGGAAATGGTTCTGCAACTACTATAACATATAGATATGGTCCTTCCCCAACGTACAACTCAGGGACTCCATGCACCACACTTCCTTCTACAATTGCCGGGACCAATTCAGGGTTTACGGGTGCTGTGAATGATTCGAAAGCATCAGGTGCAGTACTTTCTGCAAATACAACCTATTTCTATTGTGCCACAGCCAACAATGCAGGAGGTACAACCAACGGTGTAAGCAATAACAATCTTAATAGTAGCTTTACCACCCTAAAAGCAAACGGTACTACTTGTTCGGCGGGAGCTGAATGCGGATCGGGGTTTTGCTACGTAGATAACGATAACGACCGGTATGCGCCCTCATCGGGTACGGCGACGTGTAGAGCGAGTTCTCAAATTGCAGGAACAGATTGTTATGATAGTAACGGAAGTGCATTCCCGGGGCAAACGAGTTACTTTACTTCAAATAGAGGTGATGGGAGCTTTGACTATAATTGTGACTCAAATTACACAAATAATATGACGAACCAGACGACAGCACCCGGAAGCATGCCTAGCCGCACTTACTGTGTGGGTGGCCCAACGCTAATGTACTATGCATATAGTTATTGTTCAAACCCATGTTCCCCTTATTGCTGTGGAACATCGAATGCATGCGACCCTCACTATTACTGTAGCAGTTATACTACGGCGGCAATTGCCTGTGGAAATACATATACGCTATTCAGTAGTGGTCCTAGCTATACCAGTTATTACTACGGTAACACTTGCTCTGGTGGGAATAACACAAATGTATATGGGTACTATGAATCGAATAGTAGTAGCTCGACGGTAGGCTGTAGGTAGCGTTTGCCAAAGCGCTACTTGAACACCATTTATTGTAGCTTCTTATTTGTCTTCTATTTTCTTTAGGATGTGTTTATTCCCATGCCTAGACTTACAGCCTAAGAAGTAATTGTATTGAAGTCAGGTAAACCGTTCGTGATTTCAACTGCTGATATCAGCAGTCAATCAATCAATTGTACTCTTGTACTTTATGATAATTTCTTTGTTCGGAGACAAGCAAATCCATGTAGCCGTCAGTTCACAATAAGCAGAGATTGCCCGTTCGCTTTGTTTAGGTTAAGCCGAGCTTGTCGCTAATTAACTTTAATTAATTAACGACCAGCCAGTTGAATTGCAGGTCGGAAGGGGCAGGGGTGCCTGATATCCCAACTGTGAAGGAGCCATCATCAACCTCAGACTGCGGCACTTGCCTCAAAAGATAAATAACTTTGTTATTGGTGTCGCCGAATGGTGTTATGTAAATAAGTGATTTTGAGGTAATTATTGGGTTTTTGATGGTTAACTCCACCTGTCCTTGCCTCAATGTTGCAAAACCGGCGCTTCCGGTAGCAACAGCTTCGGTCAAAGATGTCGCTTCGGCCTTACCGACCAAGTTGAAGTTAAGTTTTGCGAATGTTCCGCTTCCTGAGGCATTGAGGTCGCCATGGCTATTGACCGAGAGAACCTCTTGATTCTGTTGGTTCACAATTTTAAGCCGTCCCGAGGTTGATGCCGAGTCAGAGAGCTTTATAGCTAAATCATCCCCGGGAAGAGGAGAGATAAGACCCGTTGCTAAAGCGGGGGCGGTGAGGGTTCCTGAGAATACCCCATGAACGGCATCAATCTCTCCCAGGAGATTCAAATTGCCGCTTACGAGCATATTTCCGTCTGTATCCATTTTGATGAGACCGCCTTCAAACGCGATATTCCCTTGCCTGAGGGACTGGATTTGCAGGTCCGCACCAACCGTATTGATGGAGTTGTTTGTAATAGTAAAGCTGTTGCCGACTGCAAGCTGATCGGTTGCTGTAATGATATTTGAAGTTATCGGTCCCATTGAAGTTATTCCTTGCTCAAAAATGCCGAAGTTGGCATGTATAGTATCTGATGCAAGGTAATTATTGTTACTCTGACCCGAATTTGAAGCTGAATTGTTTTGAAGAGCTGCTGCAAGAGTTGCCAATTTTTGGTCGAGCCCTGAAATGTTGTTGGCTACAATTGTATTTGCAGTTATCGTTCCTGATACTGATGCATCTGTTGTATTTATCGAAGTTGCTGCTAGTGTGCCTGAAACTGTCGCATTGGTTGTTTGAACACCTTCAGATGTCAGCTGTCCACTAAAAGTCGCATTTCCTTGGTTATTGAACCAGGCTACTGTTCTACCGGTATCAGCATTTTTAATTTCAAAATTATCTTTGTTTGCATTCAGTTGAACTGTACTATTGTCTGCCAACGGAGAGATAACGTTCGTCTTGACGGTATCCGATGCAATAGGGGAGACAACATTTCCTTGTCCAAATCCGGCATTTCTAACAGTATCTATTATGAATTGCCGTATGTCTTGTCCTCCTATTGTTATAGTATTGGCAGCAACAGCAAAAGTTGAAGCGGTCGCATTGCCAAGCGATGAAGTGGCAGCAGTGAAGGTATTAACAGCAAGAGTCTGAATGCTTGCAAACCCGGCGGTAAGATTGCCAATCATTGCTTTCGAGAATGCATCAATATGTGAGATACTATTTCCAAATGCATCAAAAACGGTATAAACACCATTTTGTATACCAAGGGTAAGTGAGTCAAAGACGCTTTTTTGCTCATAGGCAGTATTTGGATTGAAGTAGGTTGGTTGTATGACCGATTCTATTCGTTTTACATTCCCATTATTTGCTTCCTGTGCGTATCCAATAATATTATTGGAAGTTGTTGCGACCGTTGCAACTCCGGGAGTCGAGGAAAAGGTCAATGGGTCGCCTGCTTTAACATTACCGTTTACCCAAATTCCAAGTTGTCCGACCATACCGACGAGGACGTATGATGGATCATTTGCATGTGAGGCATTTCCCCGCAAGAACGAGCGGTCGGATATGATACCAAGAATTCTCTGGGATGGCGATGTATTGGAGCATTTTACAACTCCGTTTCCTTCAATACAAACAAGCTGTCCAGCCTCAAATTGTTCTGTCGGGTTAGCTTTCTTGTAGTACTCGGCAAAGTCGCCATAGTCATTCGAGAGGCCTCCGTTGTTGTGGATACCGCCGCTGCTGTCAATTCTGAATTTAGGTTGTCCGCTCACGCTTGCTACAAATAGGTCTCCATTATTGCCGTCGTCGGAAGTAACTAAAAGAACAGGGGTGGCGGTGCTTCTGGCGGAAATTGAAGCTGTCGGATTTGTTCCAAGAGTAGAGTAGACTTGAAATTTCGCAGTTGCATCGATTCCTGTGGGTGCATTAATTGTTCCAATTCCAAGATTTCCTGTTGATGTTACCTTAAACTGAACATTTGAATTTCCGATGGTAAAGCCTGCGCCTACATGCAATTGAATACCGGAGTCCCCGGTAAGTGTTCCGGTAAGATAATTATCGTTACCCGGAGCTAAAAACAATTTCGTGCTTATTGACTCTCCCGCATTTGCGATATATATAGAAGGTCCGTTTCCGCTAATATGAAGTTGAGCTAATGGATTTGCTATTCCAAGACCAATATTTCCACCGGTTTGAACATATAAGCTTGGAGTAGATGCGTTACCCGGTAGGAATGAAATGTCTCCCGTTGTGTTCCCGCCGAGGGTAAGTATATTATTTCTGGCTGCTTGTATTGACCCATTGCCAAAAAGGGCTAATGCTTTGTTCGATCCATCTTGAGCAGAGACTGAGGCTACAGGAGTACCCGTATTGAGATTCAGAACCGAAAACTTTGCAGAGGAAGTAGCATTGCCCCCAAGTAAGAAGTCTTCAGTTGGTTGGTTCGCAATTATCGCACCCAACGCCTCTTTGAATGGACTTGAAGCGCCGGAGCCGATAGTCGACCAGGTAGAACCGTTATAGAACTTCAAAGCTTGGCTTGAGGTATTGTAATATACTGAGCCAGCACCGAGAGAGCTACCCGGATCAGCTGCTAGACTTCCAATCATGACTTGTCCATCATTCCCTATAGTAAACTTCGTTATACCGGACGAGGAGGCAGTAAAAATAGCCTGATTTCCTGTCTCATTAATTATGGTTAGGGCTTTACCGGTGATTCGACCGGAAATTGCAAGCGAACTTGCAGAAAGTGTATTTGATACTGCCAAATTTCCCCAAACGGTTCCGCTTCCTCCTACCTCAAGGTTTTTCGAGAATATATTTCCTGCAAAGATACTCCCTCCACCTGCAATGCCGGATGAGCTTGCAATGCTTGTCGATGTTAAACCGAGAAGATCCAAATTTCCAGCTATAAATACCCGCGCAATAGACCCGTATGCTACATTGTCAGTTCCAAATCCACCCGATATATATATGTATCCATTCCCATAAGTTATCCCACTCCCTTGATGACTATCGGGAAGCGAGGTTGGGTTGGTTGAAAACGCAGGTATCGTACCATCAGAATTGAATTTAGCATAATAAACACTGGTTGAATTATTGACTCCGCCTAACACATAAACAAAGCCGTTAACTGCAATAGCACTGTGCATATACTCATTATTTGGTAAAGTGTTTGGATTGCCTATCCATGGACCAATAGATCCGTCATAATTTATTTTGGCAAGGTATATTGCATTTGTTGAGCCGCCATTGCCACCCATGGAATAAATAAATCCGTTGTCTACCACTACAGCAGAATCAGAGGTAGCTACAGGAAGAGCGCTACCCGTAATCCAAGTACCTAAAGTCCCATCGGGATTTATTTTTGAATACCAAACTGTAGATTGCGCGCTTGAATTTTCTCCCCCAACCACATATATATAACCATTTGCAACAACTACTGAATGCGTAATACGAATTCTTGGCGAGGGGAGTTGGGTGGTGGTTGACCATGTGCCTACTGTTCCATCAGCATTAACTTTAGCATAATAAACTGCTGGATTTGTAGGCGTTATAACAGCATTTGCGCCCCCTACGGCATAAATATAACCATTCGCCGCTACGGTACCATGCCACAACCGAGCTTCCGGAAGCCGATTTGGACTTGTAACCCAGGTGTCTAATGTTCCATCACTTTTTACTCTTGCATACTGTACGGTATCAAGCTCTCCTCCAGCGGTATGACCACCTACCTGGTATACATAGCCATTTAGAAAAACCAATCCAAACTGTTCGAGTTGTCCTCCAACACCCGTATCCGTCGTGTTTGACCAGCTTGAAATAGAACCGTCTTGACCTGAATTGAACGCGGCAGTCTTTTTATTAACATCAAAAGCATATAAAGGTCTGGTAGTCCCGATACCTACATTTCCACTTTGAGCAATAACGAACCGATTAAGCCCGGAAGAAGAAGCAACAAATATATCACCAAGTCCGCTATTATCAACCGTAAGCGCAGCAAATGAAGTTGAGCCTGAAAGTGAAGCAATGGGTAGGATTCCTCCGTTTGTTAAATTTGCCCTAACATCAAGAGAAGCAAGAGGGCTTGCTGTTCCAAAACCGGCGCTGCCGTTTGCTGTGAGGAAGAGGCTGGTTGATGAATTATTCGGTTTAAATTGTATATTTCCTGTCGTGTTTCCTCCAATTGTTAGGGTGTTGTTTGCTGTCGTTTGAATGTTTCCGGCGCCTGTTCTAAAGGTGAGAGCTGAGGAAATCGAAGCTGTGCCGGCAACATCGAGTTGAGCTGTGGGCCGGTTTGCAGCAATAGCCCCAATCCCGACCGCTCCATTGTTCTTAATTTGGAATTGAGTAACTCCGGAGGAGGAAGCGGCAAAAAGGTCCCCAACGCCCTTGTTATCAACCACAAAGCCTGCAAACGAAGTATTTGCACTTACGGATGCTCCTACCAACGTTCCGGCAAATGGATTTCCTCGGCCGGTGACTTTGAATGTTGCAGATGTTGATGCTTGTCCACCGGCTAAAAAGTCCTCCGTTGTATTTAGCTGTACAATTGACCCCAAAAGCTCTCGGAATGGAGAACCATACCCACTGGTTCCGCAAGAACCCCATGAAGCAGATGAGCCGCCTAACAAACAAGAGCCTGTTCCTGTTGTTCCGCCGAGCGTTATTGCGCCGCTTGCAAGGGTAAGACCGGTAAGCCCGGTGAGATTCCCGCTGATATTTGTGTTATCGAGTAAATTAATTTGTCCTGAATTGGAGTCAATATTGATAAATCCGGTACTGTTTCCACCAATAGTAAGTGTTTGGTTTTTCGTTGTTTGGAGGCTTCCTGCTGCATCGAAGGTAAAGCCCGCGGAAGAAGAGGCGCTCCCATCATTTTTTATAGTAAATTTGGTAACTCCTCCTGAAGATGCGGTCAATATGTCTTGGTTTTCGATTTGATCAAAAATAGCGAGTGCTTTACCGTTAGCTCCTAAGGTCAACGGATGCGTTACATGTAGAGCAGAGAGTGGGGTAATAGTTCCCAATCCGAAATTACCACTTGAGCCTAGCATTATATTTCTGTCGGTATTTCCATATCTGAAGTAAAGATTTCCGTTAAGAGGTGCATTCACATAAGTATGGGCGGTGTCTTGTTCAATTGCATAATTCTGTCCGTTAAGTGCGAGTGAAGAATTTAGCTGTAAACCCATAACGGTCGCAACACCCGAAACATTGGTACCGATATATGCGCTTGTTCCCCCAATCCCTTTAATTTCAAGTTTGTCTCCCGGCAGATTTGTACCTATCCCGACGTTTCCATTTGCACGGATTGTAAATCGGGTCATTCCGGCCGATGAGGCGGTAAACAGATCACCGGACCCCCTGTTGTCTGCGATAAATCCTGCAAAAGAGGTATTTGCACTAACAGATGCTCCGACTTGAGTTCCTGCAAACGGGTTGCCTTGGCCTGTGACCTTGAATGTAGCAGACGTTGAAGCTTGACCTCCGGCCAAAAAGTCTTCGGTCGTATTGAGTTGGACTACTGAACCCAAAAGCTCGCGGAATGGAGAGGGAAACCCCGTTGCACAAGTAGTCCATGCCGCAGTTGCTCCACCAGTAATACATTGAGTTGAGGCACCTGTTGTGCCGCCCAATGTTATGCCACCACTCGCAAGAGTAAGGCCGGTAAGCCCGGTGAGGGTACCATTTATAGTGGTATTGTCCAATAGGTTAATCTGTCCTGAATTTGAGTCTATATTGATAAATCCTGTTGAGCTTCCCCCAATAGTCAAAGTTTGATTATTAGTGCTCTGAATGTTTCCTGCGCCGTTAACCGTAAATCCTGCTGATGAAGAAGCAGTACCGTCATTTTTGATGACGAATTTTGTGATACCACCTGAAGACGCGGTCAATATGTCTTGGTTTTCTATTTGATCAAAAATCGCCAAGGCTTTACCTGTCGCACCTTGAGTCAGTGCGCGGGTTACATGTAATTCAGAGAGGGGAGCAGATGTTCCAAGTCCAACAAGTCCGGCTGATGTGATTCTCATTCTTTCGAGAACATTTGCCCCATTTACTCGGGTCCCAAACACAAGGTATCCATTATAGTTTCCTGCAGTTGCGCTTTCATGGAAGCCTCCAATAGTTGCAAAAGTTCTTGAAACATCGGCGTTACCCCCAAAGGTAATTGAGCCTCCTACATCCTGTGCAGCTGCATCAACCGAAGTAACGTTCAATGTGCCAGCATTGGCGGCTAGAGTGGATGCTAATCCTAATATTGTAGTTTGACGGCTTGTGCTACCAAACTCAAAGAAATCACTTGAATGCGCAGAATCGTACATGAAAAAATCGTTGTTGGTTTGTTTGCCGATTTGGAATTTGTCTGTTCCTGCATCTCTAAAAGTTATATTCGATTGATTTCCTCCTGCTTGGTTATCAATGAATAGTGCGGCATTGTTTGCTCCACTGCTTCTCAGGCGAGCAGCTGAGCCTGCTGCAAGCACATCAAGTGCAAATGATGGGCTTGAATTTCCAATGCCAACATACCCACTTCCATTTCTTGGCATCACAATAATATCGCCAGTTGTTGATCCGCCAAGTGTAAGTGAATTATTTCTTGTGCTTTGTATTGAACCATCTCCTCCAAGAACAAGAGCTTGCCCGCTCACATTTTGTGCTGATACGGAAGCAGTCGGAGTATTTGAACCAGAGACATTCAGAATGGCGAATTTTGCGCTAGTTGTCGCTTGGGCGCCGATAAGAAAATCTTGAGTTGAATTGTTGGGAACAATAGCACCCAATAACTCCTGAAATGGAGAGCCACTGGTTCCGGTGCCGCACGAACCCCAGCTTAGATTTCCAAGAAGACATTGAAGAGCGCCTCCGGCGGCAGTCTGGGACAATACTCCGGACCCATTTGTGTAAAGAATTCCATTGTTGGTGGTGAAGTTAGAAAATCTTATGTTTCCTGTCCCATTATTAGGGGAGAGAACGATGTTTCCCGTGCTACTTCCTCCGATAGTAAGTGTTTGGTTTTTGGTCGACTGAATATTCCCTGTTCCATCAATGGTAAAACCGGCAGAGCTTGAGGCAGTCCCGTCATTTTTTATGACAAATCTGGTGGTTCCTGAAGAAGAGGCAGCGAATATGTCATCGGTTGTGCCGACGCGGTTTAAAATGAACCCTGCATTGGAACCAATGCCACCGCTTACACTTAAAAGTGCCGGCGTATTGGAAGAAGAGCCAATTCTGACACCGGTATTAAAATCTGATGTGATGATTAAGTTACCTGTACCGTTGGGTGTTATCGTTAAATCGGTGTTGACTCCCGTCGTGACAAGAGGTGCGGCATTGCCGAAGGTGGTTGTAGCACCATTCACCGTAAGTCCGCCACCTAAAGTAGTAGTTCCTGAACCTGTGAGGATGGGGCCGTTACCGACCGTATTTAAATTGATGGTCCCCGAGCCGGCAGTTATGAGAATATCGGCGTTTGACGCTGTTTGAATAGTTCCTTGTGCACCGTTAGCAAGTTGTACGGTACCGCCGTTAATTGTCGCGCTGCCCGCAATACTTAGGGCACCGGCACTTGTTATTGTGTTTGAGGAAGAGAAGAACTGGATGTTGCCTGTAGAATTATTATTCAGTGTGAGCGTACTTGAGCCATTCGCGCTGAAGGTGGGATTGATTGCATTTAATCGTATTGTTTGGTCTACAATAGTTGTGGTACCATTCCCTTGAATAACAATGTTGCCTGTATTGCCCCCTCCAAGCGTAAGAGTCATCTTATTGGCGGTTTGAAAATTGCCATTTGCGTCATGGAGAGACGCTGTGCCGTTAAGTCCTGATGATACGGAGGCTGTAGGAACGCCATTATTAACGTTAAGCACAGCAAATTTAGCCGAGCCTGTGGATGTACCGCCGATGATAAAATCTTCCGAGGGTTGGAACGGAATAATCGCTCCATTTGCCTCCTGAAAAGGGGAGAGTGTTGTGCCGGTGCCGCACGAACCCCAGCTCAAATTTCCCAATAAACATTGAGTTCCTGTTCCACCGACAGTCTGTGCCAATACGCCCGCAGCGTTTGTATACAAAATTCCTCCATTAGTCGTGAAATTTGTAAATCGTAAACTCCCAGAGCCGTTATTGGGAGAGAGTACTATTGAACCGGTACTATTTCCGCCTATTGTAAGCGTCTGATTTTTAGTACTCTGAAGGGCTCCTGTACCATCAATAGTAAACCCTGCTGATGAAGAAGCAGTCCCATCATTCTTAATAACAAACTTTGTAGTGCCGGATGACGAAGCTGTGAGAATGTCTTGGTTTTCGATTTGATCAAAAATAGCCAAAGCCTTTCCGGTAACACCATATGTTAATGGACGTGTCACGTGTAGCTCCGAGACTGGACTGTTTGTTCCAAGGCCAATTGTATTGTTGTTTTTAAAATACTGAGAGACATAGCCAGCAGATACGCCAATTAAGTAATTCCCACCGTTTGCGAACACAATTCCGCTATCGCCTGCAAGTGAACCGGTTGTAAAGTTGTCATTGCCCGGAACATTAATCAATTTTTGAAAATTAGTATTGTTTGCTGAGGTAAACATTACTGAGCCACCTGAGCCATTTTCAAAAATAGCTAAAGGGTCATTTGTACCAGATTTGACTAAATGTAGAGTTGCCGTTGGCGAATTCGTCCCAATTCCGACTCTTCCGGTTCCATTTGAGGGAGAAAGGATAATATTGCCCGTTGTATCTCCTCCAAGAGTGAGGGTTTGATTTGCAGTCGACTGTATGGTGGGCGTGCCGTAGAGTTTTAATGCCCCGGAAACTGATGCTGTTCCGGCTACATCAAGTTTTGCAGTAGGAGTTGTCGTGCCTATTCCTGTATTTCCGCCCAGATAATTATAAGTACCGGTATCCGAAGCATATATTGAGAATGGCGTATTGGTTTGCGTTCCTGTTGTTATATCACCGATATATAAGCCGTACGTGTCGGTAATTGTTCCACTATTTTGAAGGTCTATCAGATTCAGATATTTAAGTGTACCAACAGCGCCTGATGCATTAGAATTTGTTGCTGCAGCCGATATCGAATTCAAATTTGTTACGGTTCCCGTAGATGCGTTTCTTGCCTGGCCAAGCATTCCTGTAACTATTCCGACTGTACCTGTACCTCTTTGATCCGCTAATGCAATAAAACCTCGCAAATCTACGTTCGACAAATTTTGAGCGTTGGTTGAAGGAACAGATACAAATGAATGAAGGCTGCTCGTAATTTTACTGCTTACAGGATTGGAGGCAGGGTCGTAAGTAAGTTGGAAAGCAGATGCTTTCAAGGTCGTTGTCGATGTATCGGTACTTGTGAGGTTAGTGAGACTGCTGGTTTTTGCTGCCGTTCCTGCAAGATCAGTGATAGAATTCTGTACGCTACTTTCAAAATGCAATGGAGTAATGGGGCTTGTTGTTCCGATTCC